>NZ_LMCV01000017.1:0-80318 GCF_001424925.1 Pseudomonas sp. Root329
CCCGGCCATGGATGGCCGATGGCGGCGGGCCCACGGAGCAGGACCGGAGCGAGGGCATGCCGAGCCTAGGCGAGGCACCGAACGACAGGGGCAAGAGCCCTTTGGTTACTTTGGGGCTTTTCCAAAGTGACCCGCCGTAAGGGCGGAACCCTAAGCCGCCATCACCGCAGAAACGGATATGCCCCCAACCTCAAGTGAACAGGGCCTTTGGGTTCCCGCCAGCATCAAGCCGCCAAATTGGCTGCGCTCATTTCTTTCTTGTACTGAATTTTCAAACTTTCCATTTGCGCACCCAGCTCTTCAAGTGTGGCTTTACCCAATAGTTTTTTAGCCTGAGGGAACATCTCGGTTTCCTCTTCTTCAATGTGATGTTCCAGCAGTTCCTTGACCACTTTCACCCGACCGGCAAATTCCGGGGTGGACGGATCGGTGACTTTCAGGTCTGGCAGCACCAGGGAATCAACGGTGCGATGTTCTTCCTTGGCTTCGTAATACATGACGTCCTGTTCCTTGCCCCCGGCTTTCTTGTACGCCGGGTACAAGACTTCTTCTTCGAGACGGGTGTGGATGGCGATCTCCATTTCCAGCTTGGCCAGCAACTCGCCGCGCTTTTTAACACCACGCTCGGTGGATTCGCTTAATTGGGTCAGGATGCCTTTTACGCGTTCATGGTCGGCTTTCAACAAGTCTATGGCGTTCATGGTCGAGTCTCTCAAATAGTCAGGGGGTGAGCGCGAACGGTCTCAAGGCCGCAGGTCGCTCAATGTCCTGGAGCATTTGTCGTGCCGGTTTGCCGGATCGATAACTTGTTTATAAAACAATAAGTTATAGTGACTGATGGCGAACTGAGGTCATGCAGCCTGCATGAGTCCGGATATTCGCTCATGCAGTTCGCAGTGGAGCATTGATGTTTCAGACAATAAAAAGCCCGGAGACTGAGCCGGGCTTTTCAAGTTCAGGATATGGGTTCGGGTTGCTGGAGCGAACGATGAGCATTTTGCGTAGAAATCGAGACAGGCGGGAAATCTTCGTTGAGCAGCCGCAAGTGCTCGATCGCTTCCTCGAACTTCAAGTCGGCCTTCCTTCGCATGGCCTGATAGCGATCAAACCGTTCCACATCCATGTCGCTATCCTCGAGCAACGCAAAGGCGCTACGGTTCAGCGCTTGGGCCTCTTCAAACATCTGACGATTACGTTCCAGGGCGAAGGCCCGGCAGGCTTTGATTTCATCGGAGGTGGAATAGTGAATCATGACCAGCACCTGATTTTCTCGAGGTTCCTGTTGAAAGGTATCGACGCCGCAGGGGAACCGAACCTGGCATGTCCCGCCGTGCAAAAGCTGGGTGGGATTAACGTGTGACCTGCGGGATCGCTAAAGGATTTCAAATTTATTAGCGAAGAAATTCGATAATTCATGCCGTAAATACTCACAGCCAAATCAAAAAAACTGTTTTTTTTGCCGTTCATATCGAGCCAGGATTGGTTGAGTGCTGATCCCGTGGAGGAGAATGCTGAGCGCGACCACGGACAACGTCAGGTCGGTACATAACGTTGCAATCGAATCGCCCAACCCATGGTTCAGGGCATAAAACAGGTAATACAGACTGCCGATGCCGCGTATGCCGAACCAGCCAATCAACATTTGCTGGCGCCCGTTGAGCAAACTGCGCCAAGGCATAGCGACGACGCTCAGTGGCCGTATCAGACAAAACAACACGCCAGCGATCGGCAACGCACGCCAGTCCCAATGCGCCATCAGCACCACGCCGAGCAGCGTCACCAGAAAGACCTCCATGGCCCGTTCCACCAGACTGCCAAAGGCGAGCATGTCGCCCATCATGATGCCCGCCGCGACCTGAGTGTCTTCAAGGCTTGCGGTATCACCGTGAACCGCATGTTGCGGCTCGACGTTCTGATGTCCCACAACCGGTTGAACAAGATGCTCGGCAGGAAGCTCGTCGTTGCCCGTGGATTTGACTTCTTCGTGGCGCAAACCCAGGCCGGCGGCGAACACCGACAAAAAGCCGTAACCGTGAATCGACTCGGCCCCGACATACGCCAGGGCAATCAAGGCGAGGGCGAGGTAATCATTCGGAGAAAGGGTGCTGTCGTCATTTTTGATGCGCATCAACAAGGTCAGGCGGCCAATGCCGCGTCCCATCCAGTAGCCGGTGAGCAAACCGGCCGGGACTGCCCATAACAGACTGTGCAGCACCCAGTCGCTCAGCCAGCCGGGGTTGCCGTCGTGTTGCACCAGCAGCAGGCCGAGGATGACAAACGGGAAGGCGATCCCGTCATTGAGCCCGGCTTCACCCGACAGCCCGAAGCGCACGCTGTCGTCATCCCGGGCGTCGTTGACCTGCACCAGGGCGGCGAGCACCGGGTCGGTGGGCGCCAGAATCGAGCCAACCAACACGGATACGCCCCAGGACAATTCGAAACCGTAATGCAGCAACAGGCTGACACCGGCAATGGTCAACACCATGACCGGGCCGGCCAGACCGTAGGCAATGCGCCAGTTTTTGTTCCTGAGCGGCAAGCGCAACTTCAAACCACAGACAAACAACGAAAACAGCACCGCGACTTCCGTCAGGTGCTCCATCCAAGTGGACGCATCATCGGTGTCCAGTTTCAACAGCCCGAACCCCGCGGGCCCGATGGCTATACCCAGCACGAGGCACACCGCCGACGTAGTCACCGGCATCCATCGCAGGTACGACGACGTCAGTGCCAGCGTCAGCAGCACCGCCCCCAACACTGCCACCCACAAAATGAAACTCATGCTCGGTACTCGTCGGGTGCGTGCCGCTATGTAGAGCCTTTGGCGATCAACCGACGGTCGCGCGCAGGTATTCAGGCGTCAATACGTTGAACCATAGCAGGATCATTGAGACCAGGAGGGTGACCAGCACCAGCAACCCGGGTTCAACTTAAAGCATCGGCTTGCCACCGGTGATTCCATAGCGCTGCCCCGTGATGTAACTGGCCTCATCCGACGCCAGCAACACATAAATCGGCGCCACTTCCACCGGTTGACCCGGCCGGCCGAGCGGGGTCTGACCACCAAAGTTCTGCACTTCTTCATCGGGCATGGTCGAGACAATCAGCGGCGTCCAGATCGGCCCCGGTGCCACGCAGTTCACCCGAATGTTCTTCGGCCCCAGCATCTGCCCCAGGCCAGCGGTGAAGTTGGCAATTGCGCCTTTGGTGGTGGCGTAAGGCAGCAGGGTCGGTTTGGGCATGTCGGAATTGACCGAGCTGGTGTTGATGATCGAACTGCCGGGTTTCATGTGCTTCAACGCGGCCTGACAGAGCCTGAAAATGGCGGTGATGTTGACGTCGAAGGTCATCACCCATTCTTCGTCCGGGATGTCCTCGAAGTGTTCGTGGGTCATCTGGAACGCGGCGTTGTTGACCAGCACATCGATCCGGCCGAAGCGTTCGACCGTCTTGTCCACCAGCGCCTGGCATTGGGTTTTCTGCGCCAGGTCTCCGGGAAGCAACAGGCACTGCCGGCCGGCCTGTTCGACCCAGCGTGCGGTTTCCTGCGCGTCTTCATGTTCATTGAGGTAGGCGACGGCGACGTCCGCGCCTTCACGGGCGAAGGCGATCGCTACGGCGCGACCGATGCCACTGTCGGCGCCGGTGATCAGGGCAATCTTGCCGTCCAGTCGGCCTGAACCCTTGTAGCTTTGTTCGCCACAGTCGGGGTACGGGTCCATTTTCTTTTGGGACCCGGGGACGGGTTGGCTTTGTTTCGGGAAGGGTGGTTTTGGATAGGCAGTCATTGGGAAATCTCCGTTCGCAAGGCAGAAGAGTCAAAGGGTTGACCCTGGTGTTTTGCCTTGAGTTCGGTTGGATTTCAGAGCGCTTGCGACACTCTGGAAAACACACTAGACCCCTGTGGGAGCGAGCTTGCTCGCGATGGCGGAGTATCAGTTGACATAAATGCTGACTGTTGTGACGCCATCGCGAGCAAGCTCGCTCCCACAGGGGATGTGTCAGGCGTTGCGATTGAGCAAACTGCGCTCCATCCGCGCGATGCCTTCTTCCAGCAATGCCCGTGGGCAGCCGAAATTCAGACGCACGAACTGTTTGCTGTCATCACCGAAATCCAGACCAGGGCTCAACCCGACCTTGGCTTGCTCAAGGAAAAACTGCTGAGGGTTATCCAGTCCCAGCGCCGAGCAATCGAGCCACGCCAGATACGTGCCTTGCGGGATATTCATGGTCACACCCGGCAGTCGGGTATTGACCGCTTCCACCAGATAATCCCGATTGCTTTGCAGATAAGCCTTCAACCCGGCCAGCCAAGGGCCGCCTTCGCTGTAGGCGACGCGCGTCGCTTCCATGCCCAACGGGTTGACGCTGTCGACCATGCCGCAGCGGGCGTGGTTGACCTTTGCACGCAAAGCCGAGTCCTGAATAATCATGAACGATGTTTTCAGACCGGCGATGTTGTAGGCCTTGCTCGCCGACATCAGCGTGATGGTGCGCTTGGCGATTTCCGGGCTCAGGGAAGCCGTCGGAATGTGCACCCGACCGTCGAAACACAGCTCGGCATGAATCTCGTCAGAGATGATCCAGGCTTCGTGCTCCAGACAGATGTCGGCGACCGCTTGCAGTTCTTCTCGCGGGAAGACTTTGCCCACCGGGTTGTGCGGGTTGCTCAGCAGCAGCGCACCGCCACCGGTCAGCGCCTGATTCAAGGCATCGAGTGGCGTGGCGTAAGTGCCGTCCGCCAACGCGTCGAATTCGAGTTCAACCTTGTTCAATCCCCAGTGACCCGGCGCATGACGCAGCGGCGGGTAGTTCGGGACCTGAACCACGACGTTCTGCTGCGGCTGGACCAGCGCATTCAGCGCCATGTTGAACCCCGACTCCACGCCCGGCAGGAAAATCAGTTCCTCAGGCAATACGCGCCAGGCGTACTTGTTCCACAGATCGGCGACGATGGCATCGCGCAAGTCATCCTGGGCCACGCTGTAGCCGAGCATCGGGTGTTCCAGACGTTTTTGCAGGGCCTGGATGATCACCGGCGGTGCGGAGAAGTCCATGTCGGCCACCCACATCGGCAACACGTCGGCCGGGTAACGGCTCCATTTGGTACTGCCGGTGTTGTGGCGGTCGAACACCTGATCAAAATCGAAAGTCATGCTCAGTCTCATAAAAAGCGTGGTTGAACGTGGGGCAATGATAAACGCCAAGGACCTGTGGGAGCGAGCTTGCTCCCACAAGGTATTGCCCGATGGTCGGTTTTCACACAGTCAGTTCTAACATTGTCTACAGTTTTAAGTGTCGGCAGCCAGACTGCCGCAACCGTGATTGTCCAGAAAAACCCGGCAAAACTACCGGGTCTCCACCTGACAGGAGTGCACGATGGACCTCAACCGTCGTCAGTTCTTCAAGGTCGCTGGTATCGGCCTTGCGGGCTCGAGCCTCGGCGCGCTGGGCATGGCCCCCGCGACTGCCTTCGCCGAGCAGGTGCGCCACTTCAAGCTTGCCCACACCCATGAAACCCGCAACACCTGCCCGTACTGCTCGGTCGGCTGTGGCGTGATCATGTACAGCCAGGGCGATGCCGCCAAGAATGTCGCGCAAAACATCATCCACATCGAAGGCGATTCCGACCACCCGGTCAACCGCGGCACCCTGTGCCCCAAAGGCGCCGGCCTGCTGGACTTCATTCACAGCCCCGGTCGCCTGCAGTACCCGCAGGTGCGCAAGCCCGGCACCACCGAGTGGACGCGCATTTCCTGGGATGAAGCGCTCGATCGCGTCGCCGACCTGATGAAGGCCGACCGCGACGCCAACTTCATCGAGAAGAATGCCCAGGGCCAAATGGTAAACCGCTGGCTGACCACCGGTTTCCTCGCGGCCTCGGCGGCGTCCAACGAAGCGGGTTACATCACCCACAAAGTGGTTCGCAGTCTCGGCATGCTGGGGTTTGATAACCAGGCGCGTGTCTGACACGGCCCGACGGTGGCAAGTCTTGCCCCGACGTACGGCCGTGGTGCCATGACCAATACCTGGACCGATATCGGTAACGCGAATCTGATCCTGGTAATGGGCGGCAACGCAGCAGAAGCGCACCCGTGCGGCTTCAAATGGGTGACCGAAGCCAAGGCGCACAACAAGGCACGCTTGATCGTGGTCGATCCGCGTTTTACCCGGACCGCCTCGGTGGCCGACTATTACGCGCCGATTCGCACCGGCACCGACATCGCCTTCATGGGCGGGCTGATCAACTACCTGCTGACCGAAGACAAGATCCAGCACGAGTACGTGCGCAATTACACCGACGTGTCGTTCATCGTCAAAGCCGGTTATGGCTTCGAAGACGGGATCTTCAGCGGCTACGACGCGGCCAAACGCAGCTACACGGACAAGTCCGGCTGGGGTTATGAACTCGGTGATGACGGCTTCGTCAAGGTCGACCCGACCCTGCAAGACCCGCACTGCGTCTATCAATTAATGAAGACCCATTACAGCCGCTACAACATCGAACTGGCGAGCCAGATTTGCGGCATGCCGGTGGATGCCATGCAGAAGATCTGGGAAGAAATCGCCACCTGCTCGCAACCGGGCAAGACCATGACGATTCTCTACGCGCTGGGCTGGACGCAGCACTCGATCGGTTCGCAGATCATTCGCAGCGCGGCGATGGTGCAATTGCTGCTGGGCAACGTCGGCATGCCGGGCGGAGGTGTCAATGCCTTGCGCGGGCACTCCAACATTCAGGGGCTGACCGACCTCGGTTTGCTGTCCAATTCACTGCCGGGCTACCTGACCTTGCCGCAGGATGCGGAGCAGGATTACAACGCCTACATCGTCAAACGCACGCAAAAACCGTTGCGGCCGGGGCAGCTGTCCTATTGGCAGAACTACGGCAAGTTCCACGTCAGCCTGATGAAAGCCTGGTACGGCGCGAATGCCACGCTTGAAAACCGTTGGGCTTATGACTATCTGCCAAAACTGGACATCCCGAACTACGACATCCTCAAAGTGTTCGACCTGATGGGCCAGGGCAAGGTCAATGGCTACATGTGCCAGGGCTTCAACCCCATCGCCGCGTTGCCAGACAAAAACCGGGTGATGGCGGCGCTGGCCAAGCTGAAGTGGCTGGTGGTGATGGACCCGCTGTCCACCGAGACCTCGGAGTTCTGGCGCAATGTCGGACCGTACAACGATGTCGAAACGGCCGGCATCCAGACCGAAGTGATTCGCCTGCCCACCACCTGTTTCGCCGAAGAAGACGGCTCGCTGGTCAACAGCAGCCGCTGGTTGCAATGGCACTGGAAAGGCGCCGACGGTCCGGGCGAAGCGCGCACCGATGTGCGGATCATGAGCGAGCTGTTTATCCGTCTGCGCCAGCGTTACCAGGCCAACGGCGGCGCTTATGCCGAGCCGATCCTGAAACTGTCCTGGCCGTACAAAATTGCCGAGGAGCCTTCGCCGGAAGAACTGGCCAAGGAAATCAACGGCTATGCCACCGCTGACTTCACCGACGCTACCGGCGCGGCGATCAAGGGCAACGCGCAACTGGCCGGTTTTGGCCAGCTCAAGGACGACGGCAGTACGGCTTCCGGTTGCTGGATTTTCTGCGGCAGCTGGACTGAAGCGGGCAACCAGATGGCCCGGCGTGACAACAGCGACCCGTATGGCATGAAGCAACATCAGGGCTGGGCCTGGGCCTGGCCGGCGAACCGACGGATTCTCTACAACCGCGCTTCGTGCGACCCGCAAGGCAAGCCGTGGGACGAGAAAAAACGCCTGGTGTGGTGGAACGGCAAAGTCTGGGGCGGCACCGATGTGCCGGACTTCAAGGCCGACTCGCCACCGGAAGCCGGGATGAATCCGTTCATCATGAACCCCGAAGGCGTGGCGCGGTTCTTTGCCGTCGACAAGATGAACGAAGGGCCTTTCCCTGAGCATTACGAGCCGTTCGAAACGCCGATCGGCATCAACCCGTTGCACCCGGAAAACAAGAAAGCCACCAGCAACCCGGCGGCGCGGATCTTCGATTCGGTATGGGATTCCTTAGGCGTGGCCAAGGACTATCCGTATGCCGCGACCAGCTACCGGCTGACCGAGCATTTCCACTTCTGGAGCAAGCATTGCAAGCTCAATGCGATTGCCCAACCCGAGCAGTTCGTCGAAATCGGTGAAGTGCTGGCCAAGGAGAAAGGCATCGTGGCCGGCGACCGGGTCCGTGTCAGTTCCAAGCGCGGGCATATCGAAGCGGTGGCGGTGGTGACCAAGCGGATTCGACCGTTGCAGGTCAACAATCAGGTGGTGCACCAGATCGGTATCCCGCTGCACTGGGGTTTTACCGGGCTCACGCGCCACGGTTACCTGACCAACACCTTGGTGCCGTTCCTCGGCGATGGCAACACTCAGACCCCGGAATCCAAGTCATTCCTGGTCAACGTGGAGAAAGTCTAAATGGCCAGCCAAGACATCATCGCCCGTTCGGCCACCACGACCGTCCCGTCCTCGGTACGCAATCAAGAGGAAGTGGCCAAGCTGATCGACACCACCAAGTGCATTGGTTGCAAGGCTTGTCAGGTCGCCTGTTCGGAATGGAACGAGCTGCGTGACGACGTCGGCCACAACCTCGGCACCTACGACAACCCTCAAGACCTGAGCGCAGATACCTGGACCTTGATGCGCTTCACCGAGCACGAAACCGACGCCGGCAATCTGGAGTGGCTGATTCGCAAGGACGGCTGCATGCACTGCGCCGAGCCCGGTTGCCTGGCGGCGTGCCCGAGTCCGGGGGCGATCATCAAGCACGCCAACGGCATCGTCGATTTCGACCAGGATCATTGCATCGGCTGCGGGTATTGCATCACCGGATGCCCGTTCAATATCCCGCGGATCTCGCAAAAGGATCACAAGGCCTACAAATGCACGTTGTGCTCGGACCGGGTGGCGGTGGGGCTGGAGCCGGCCTGCGTCAAAACCTGTCCGACGGGCGCCATTGTGTTCGGCACCAAAGACGACATGAAAGAACACGCGGCCGAAAGGATCGTCGACCTCAAGAGCCGTGGCTTCGAACACGCGGGTCTGTACGACCCGAGTGGCGTCGGCGGTACTCACGTGATGTATGTGCTGCACCATGCCGATGAGCCCCGGTTGTATGCCGGCCTGCCGGACCAACCGACTATCAGTCCGCTGGTGGAGCTGTGGAAAGGCGTGAGCAAACCCTTTGGGTTGCTGGCCATGGGCTTGGCGGTGCTGGCCGGGTTCTTCCACTACGTGCGCATCGGGCCGCAGCTGGTCGAGGAGGACGAACACCCGACCATCCCCGATCCCGCCGTGCATGAAATCGATCCATCGGTGCACACCTATGATCCGAAGGGGCAGGACAGGCCATGAACGACAAACCGATCCTTCGCTACACATCAAACCAGCGCACTAACCATTGGCTGGTGGCGATTCTGTTTCTGATGGCGGCACTGTCGGGGCTGGCGTTATTCCATCCGGCACTGTTCTGGCTCAGCAACCTGTTTGGCGGTGGGCCGTGGACTCGCATCCTGCATCCGTTCATGGGCGTGGTGATGTTTGTGCTGTTCCTCGGGCTGGTAATCCGTTTCTGGCGCGCGAACTTTTTTATCAGCAACGATCGGTTGTGGCTGAGGCGAGTCGGGCGGGTGATCAAGAACGAGGAGGAGGGCGTGCCACCCATCGGCAAGTACAACCCTGGGCAGAAGCTGCTGTTCTGGACTTTGCTGATTTGCATGCTGGTGCTGCTGTTCAGCGGGCTGGTGATCTGGCGTGCGTATTTCAGCGAGTACTTCGGCATTACAACGATTCGATGTGCGATGCTGCTGCATGCGTTGGCGGGTTTTGTGCTGGTGCTGAGCATCATCGTGCACATCTATGCCGGGATCTGGATCAAAGGCTCGGTCAACGCCATGTTGCATGGCTGGGTCAGCCGCGCCTGGGCGAAAAAACACCATGAACTCTGGTACCGCGAAGTGACCCGCGACGAGCACCCCGACCGGCCGATCAGCAAAAAAGGATAACCCCCTTGGCGACGATTCTTGAGCCTGGCGAGATCGAAGCGGCGGCGAGTTCACCGCCGTTTCTCTACCTGCCACCGAACAACTTGTTCACCTTGCGCGCGTTGCGACTGGAGCGTCTGGTCGACGGCCATCCACTGGCCGATTACCTGCGGCTGGTAACCGGCCTGTGCCACGTGCAGCAGTGTGTGATGGATGATCCGCCCGTGGCCGCCATGCCCGATGCCGAACGCCTGCGAGTGTGCCAGCAACACGGTTTGCCGCCGTTCGCCGCCGACAGTCTGGTGCGCGAAGACGATTGGCTGCCGTTCCTCGAAGCGCTATTGCAGCGTTACCAGCCACCGCCGCAACCTGCCGTGGAAAAAACCGTGGCGACTTTGCGCAGCACCCACGTCGGGCAACTCAAGGCCTGGGCGATTGCGCTGGTCAGCGGCCAGTTCACCTTGCTGCCCGCCGCCGTGGTGCCGTTTCTCGGCGCGGCGTTGCAGGTGGCCTGGAGTCATTGGTTGTTGGGCACGCCGGACCTTGCGCTGAAGCCCGGCGACAGTCTCAGTCAATGCCCGGCCTGCGGTTCGCCGGCCATGGCCGGGGTGATTCGCCATCGCGGCAAGTACAACGGCTTGCGATATCTGGTGTGCTCGCTGTGTGCCTGCGAATGGCATGTGGTGCGGGTCAAATGCGTGTATTGCGAACAAAGCAAAGGCCTTGAATACGTCAGCCTCGATGACGACCGCCACGCCGCCAATCAGGCACCGTTACGCGCGGAGGTCTGTCCTGGCTGCCATAGCTATCTGAAGCTGCTTTACCTGGAAAACGACGCCGAGGCCGAAGCGCTCTCGACGGACCTGACCAGCCTGCTGCTGGACATGCGCCTGGAGCAGGAAGGCTACCAGCGTCCGGCGCCTAATCTGTTGCTGGCACCCGGAGGTGACTGAGCGCTCCCTTTAAACCCAGCGGCTACACTCAGGCGCGACGGTCAACGTTTGCGGGAGCGCCTGATGTCTTCCAGATCCGCCAGCCAAGCTCTGCGGCTGCCTTCCATCGACAGTTTGCTGCGCCATCCCGCCTGCCAACCGCTGGCCGAGCGTTATGGGCGTGACGCATTGCTGGCCAATTTGCGCCAATTGCTCGATGACTTGCGTGAACCGGTGCTTTCAGGGCAACTCGACGCCATTGAAATCGCACCCGAAGCGTTAGCCGGCAGGGCGGGTGAACGCTTGGCCACTCAGCATCGCAGCAACGTGCGCCGGGTGTTCAATCTCACCGGCACGGTGCTGCACACCAATCTGGGGCGAGCGTTGTTGCCGGAGGAAGCCATCGACGCCGTGCAGAGGGCGGCCCGTTATCCGCTCAATCTGGAATTCGACCTGCACAGCGGCAAGCGCGGCGACCGTGATGACCTGATCGAAGGCCTGATCCGCGAGCTGACCGGCGCCGAGGCGGTGACGGTGGTCAACAACAACGCCGCCGCTGTATTGCTGACGCTCAACAGCCTGGGCGCGCGCAAGGAAGGCATCATTTCCCGCGGCGAACTGATCGAAATCGGTGGCGCCTTCCGCATTCCCGACATCATGGCCAGAGCCGGGGTCAGGCTCCACGAAGTCGGCACCACCAATCGCACGCATGCCCGCGATTACGAAGCCGCGATCAGCCCACGCAGCGGTTTGGTGATGCGCGTCCATGCGAGCAACTACAACATCGAAGGCTTCACCGCGCGGGTGCCGACCGCCGAGTTGGCGCAACTCGCGCATAAACACGGTTTGCCGTTGCTTGAAGACCTCGGCAGCGGCAGCCTGCTGGACCTGACGCGCTGGGGCTTGCCCGCCGAGCCGACGGTGCGCCAGGCGCTGAGCGATGGCGCCGACATCGTCACCTTCAGCGGCGACAAATTACTCGGCGGTCCTCAGGCCGGATTAATCGTCGGCCGCAAAGACCTGATTGCGAAGATCAAAAAGAATCCACTCAAGCGTGCCTTGCGGGTCGACAAACTGACCCTGGCCGCCCTCGAAGCGGTGTTGGGCCTGTATCGCGATCCTGATCGACTGGCCGAGCGGCTGCCGAGTTTGCGCCTGCTGACCCGAGCACAGGCAGACATCCTCGCCCAGGCTGAGCGCCTGCAACCCTCGCTGGCCAAAGTCTTGGGCGACGGCTGGAGCGTCAGCGCAGTACCGGCGCTGGGCATGATCGGCAGCGGCAGCCAACCGGTGGCGCGCTTGCCGAGTGCGGCGTTATGCCTGCGACCGTGCGCGTCCAAACGTCTTCGCGGACGGCGGCTGCACGATCTGGAGGCGGCCCTGCGTGCGTTGCCGATTCCGGTGCTCGGGCGCATTGATGACGATGCGTTGTGGCTGGACCTGCGGCAACTGGACGATGAACCGGCGTGGCTGGCGCAACTCGATCAAATTGCAGGAACCGTAGAGTGATCGTCGGCACCGCAGGGCACATCGACCACGGCAAGACTGCCTTGCTCCAGGCACTGACCGGCCTGCTCGGCGACCGGCGTCGGGAAGAGCGTGAACGCGGCATGACCATCGACCTCGGCTACCTTTACGCGGCGCTGGAACCGCATGCGCCCCTGACCGGTTTTATCGATGTGCCCGGTCATGAGCGCTTCACCCACAACATGCTGGCGGGGGCTCAGGGCATTGATCTGGTGTTGCTGGTGGTCGCGGCCGACGATGGCGTCATGCCGCAGACCCGCGAACACCTGGCCATCGTTGAACTGCTAGGCATCCCTCGAGCGCTGGTGGCGATCAGCAAATGCGACCGCGTCGAACCGTCCAGAGTGCAAGCCGTTCGCGATCAGATCCAGACATTGCTGGCTCCGGGCCCCTATGCCAACGCGCCGCAGATTGCGCTGTCAAGTGTGACCGGGGAGGGCGTCGAGACGCTGCGACAGGCTTTGCTCGTGGCGCAACGTGAAGTCCTTCAACGCAGCACCACCGGCGGTTTTCGCCTGGCGATTGATCGTGCCTTCAGCGTGGCCGGCGTCGGTATCGTGGTGACCGGCACTGCGTTGTCTGGCGTGGTGGCCGTGGGCGATACGCTGATGCTCGGCCCGCTGAACAAACCCGTTCGCGTGCGCGGCCTGCATGCGCAAAGTCAGGCTGCCGAGATCGCAATGGCCGGACAGCGAGTGGCGTTGAACCTGAGTGCCGAACGCTTGGCCCTGGAGCAGATCCATCGCGGTCAGTGGCTGTCGGCCGAGTGGCTGTACGCGCCGACCCAGCGAGTGGATATCGATCTGCAATTGTTGGCCAGCGAACCCAAAGCCTTCGAGCACTTTCAGCCTGTGCACGTTCACGTGGGGACTCAGGACGTGACCGGGCGGGTGGCGTTGCTGGAAGGCGCCCGCCTGGCGCCGGGTGAACGGATGTTCGCGCAACTGCTGCTGAATAGGCCAGTGCAGGCCGTGAAGGGTGATCCGTTGATCCTGCGTGACCAGAGCGCCCAACGCACCCTCGGTGGCGCGCGGGTGCTCGACCCGTTTGCACCGACCCGACAACGCCGAAGTCCCGAGCGGCTGGCGCAGCTACACGCCCTCGCCACACGCAAAGAGTTGGAAGACAGCCTGCCGGCGTTATTGGCCAACAGCGACACCGGGCTCGATCCACAGCGTCTTGAGCGTCAGTTCAACCGCCCCCGCAACACGTGGGTTTTGCCCGATGACATGCGCCTGATCGACACTCGCCAAGGTCCGTTGCTGTTCAGTGCGGTCCGATGGGAAGCACTGAAAGCGCCATTGCTGGAACACCTCGCACGTTTTCATCAACTGGAACCGGATCAAATGGGCCCGGACCGGGATCGCCTCCGACGGTTCACGGGCACAGCGCTGGACCGTCCGACGTTCATCAGCCTGCTCGACGAATTACTCGCCAGCGGTGCCATTGCCGCCAGCGGGCCATGGCTGCATTTGCCCGATCATCAGGTGCGTTTGAGCGAAGACGACGAAGCCCTGTGGCAACACTTGCAACCGTTGTTCGAACAGTCTGGTTTTGATCCGCCGTGGGTGCGCGACCTTGACCATGACGAGGCGGTCGTGCGCTTGCTGCTGTGCAAAATGGCGAGGTTGGGATTGTTGCATCAAGTCGTCCGTGACCTGTTCTACACCGACACGATGATCCGCCGATTGGCGGCTATGCTTGTGCAACTGGCCGCGCAAAACCCGGTGATTCAGGTCACGGCGTTTCGTGATGCAGTGGGCCTGGGTCGCAAGCGCAGCATCCAGATTCTTGAATACTTCGACCGGCTCGGCCTGACGCGACGGTTTGGCGACAAGCGCCACATCCGTCTCGACAATGCCTTGGCCCAACGCACCGAGCACTGACTTCAAGGAAGGCAATCGCGCCCGGTGGCGCGGCCGGGCTTCAAACCCGGTTGGGGACGGCATCCGTTCCCGGGCAGGTTCGACTCCGGCTGCCTTCCGCCATTTTTGTCATAAGTGCCCGAAGCTCAGCGGGTACTGGATAATGACGTAGATCCTGTCGATATCATCGCCGGCCTGTGCGCTATTGGCCCGGTGCGACACATGGGACAGTTGCAGGGACAAGCCCTTGGCCGACCCGGATTGCACGATGTAGCGCAGGTCTATGTCCCGCTCCCAATGCCGCCCGCCGTCCCCTTGTTGAGGGACGTACTCACCGAGCGTCTCGTCGAACGGGTTGTAGGCTCCACCCTTGGGCGCATGGGTGCCGTCGATCTGGCTGCCTTTCACATAACGGGTCATGAAGTTCAGCCCGGGAAATCCGTAGGGGCCCAGGTCGAGGTCGTAGCGTGCTTGCCAGGAACGTTCATGGGCGCCGTTGAAGTCGGCGTACTTGATCGAGTTTGCGAGGTAAATGGAGTCGCCACCGACAAAATCGAAGGGCGTGTCGCCATTGATTTTTTGATAGGACAGCGTAAACGCATGGGCATCTTGAGTGTATTTGCCCGATAGGCTGAATGCGGTGTTGTCGATGGCGCCGGCCAGCGCCTGGCCGGTGTCCTGCGTGTGATAGACATTGGCGTCGAGAAACATGCCGGATTGTTTCAGGTGCAGGTTGCCGTAGTACTGATGCCAGGTGTCGGTCAGCTCGGAAGCGTAGAGCGCCCCTCCGACGGGACTCTGGGTGAACAGGTCGGCGCCGAGAAACGAGATACCACCCGCCTCGGTGTTGGCGCCGTAGCCGTAAAAGTCGTCCTTGCTTGAAGAGCTGTCCTGGTTCTTGAACGCGGTGAAGTGGCCGGCCACCAGATTCATACCGTCGATTTCACGGCTGTCGAGCAAAAAACCCGTGGCGTACTCCGGTTGCAGGCGTTTGTCCGCGGTATCGAACACCGGGGTTTCCACCATCATTTCACCGAAGGCCACTGTGGTTCGGGAGGCCTTGATTTTCAACGCCGCGCCGCCGCTGGAGTAGTTTTCTTCACTGCGGCCATCAGCATCCACTGGCAGCAGTCCTGTCCCGGAATGACCCTTACCGCCATCGAGCTTGAGCCCCAGAAACCCATGGGCATCCAGGCCAAATCCAAATGTGCCGGGTGTGAATCCGGATTTAAAAGCGGCGATAAAGCCTTGAGCCCATTCCTGTTTATAATTTTTGCCCGCAGGCGAGGGTGAGCGATAGTCACTGTTGAGGTAGAAATTTCGGCTGAGCACCGACAGCGATGCACCGTCCAGAAACCCTTGGGGGGGCTGAGTCAATTCGTCAGCCAGAGCGGCCCCGGCCGAGTCCGCGAACAGCACCGACACCCAGAACGGCAGCGCGAGTTTAAGGTCTTGCGCGGAAAGCTTCATGGCTCACTCATCATGAGGACAGCGACTCCAGAATGTCCGGAGTCGCTTGTTTTTAGACGGCGCTTAATGGCCTTCCGAGGCACCGAACATGGACTTGGCATAGATCAGGCCCAGACCGTAGGCACCGCCATTGGCAATCGAGGTTTTCACGGTTTCCTCGTAAGTCTCGCTGCGAGCCCAGTCCCGCTGCAGTTCAAGCAGGTATTGCAGGGATGTCATGGGGCGAGCACCGAGTTGGATCATGCGCTGCATGGCCATTTCATGGGCTTCGGTGGTGACGTCGCCGCAGGCATCGGCAATCACGTACACCTCGAAACCCTGGTCGATCGCCGACAGCGCCGGGCCAACGATGCACACGGACGTCCAAAGACCGGCCAGGACGATTTTCTGTTTGCCGGCAGCGTTGACTTCGACAGCGATGCGCTCGTCTTCCCAGGTGTTCATGCTGGTACGGTCGATGACGTTGTGTTCCGGGAACACCGATTTGATTTCGTCGAAGATCGGACCGGAAAAACTCTTCTCGGCGACGGTGGTCAGGATGGTCGAGACCTTGAAGCCGCGTGCGGCCTTGGCCACCAGTGCTGCGTTGTTGCGCAGGGTGACGGCGTCGATCGACTTGGTCGCAAAGGACATTTGCGACTGGTGATCGATCATGATCAGCGTGTGGTCGGTCGGGGTCAGCAGGGTTTTGCCTGGAACAGCTTTTGCGATGGCCATGACGATGTCCTTACGGTGTGAGTGAGGAGGACATGGTTGCCGGGATTGCCGCGAGGATATTGAGCGTATGTGCTGTTTTTACGGAGATGAGTGAAGAGCGAGCCCCCGCGCGATAGTGGTTATCGCGCGGGGTTGTCGATCACTGCATCACATAACGCCCCGGTGCCGACTCGATCGCCGGGTATTGCGCGTTGCCGGTATGCAGTACCGAGGGCTGGCGTTCGCCAGACTGTTCAGCCAGCCAGACGAACCAGTCATTCCACCAGCTACCGGAATGTTGCTGGGCGTTCTTGAACCAGGTTTCCGGGTTTTTGGTGACCCGGTTGTTGGTCCAGTAGTGGCGCTTTTCCTTGGCCGGCGGGTTGATCACTCCGGCGATATGCCCTGAGGCGCCCAGCACAAAACGCTTGGTCCCGGAGAGCAACTCGGTGCTGGCGTAAGCGCTTCTCCACGGCACGATGTGATCGTCATGGGTGGCGAGGATGTACGCCGGAGCATCGATGGCGCGCAGGTCCAGCTTGACCCCGCAACAGTCCAGCTCACCGGATTTCAGGTCGTTCTGCAGATAGGTGTGGCGCAAATACCAGCAGTACATCGGGCCCGGGAGGTTGGTGCTGTCGTTGTTCCAGAACAGCAGGTCAAGGGGGATCGGTTTCTGGCCCTTGAGGTATTTGTCGACGTTGTAGTTCCACCACAAGTCGTTGGGGCGCAACAGCGAGAAGGTATTGCCCATGTCCTCGCCCTTGAACAGGCCGATGGGGCCATCCTGGCCGCCGATGGTGCGCTCGCGGTAGGCCACCAATTGTTCGTCGACGAAGATGTCGATGGGGCCGGTATCGAGGTAGTCGAGGAAGGTGGTCAACAGGCTCACGCTGCCAATCTCGCGGTCGCCGCGCGCCGCCAGGACGGCCAGCGCCGAACTCAACAAGGTGCCGCCGATGCAGAAGCCGACGCAATTGGGCCGCTGCTCGCCGCTGATCTCGCGGGTCACTTGCAGGCCTTTGATGATGCCGGTTTCGATCAGGTCATCCCAGGTGGTGCCAGCGTGTTCCTGGTCAAAGTTGCGCCACGACATCAGAAACACCGGGTGCCCTTGCTTCAACAGATGGGCAACCATCGAGTTGTCCGGGCGCAAGTCGAGAATGTAGTACTTGTTGATTGACGGCGGCACGACAAACACCGGGCGCCGGTACTGGGTTTCGCTTTGCGGGTAATACTGAATCAGCTGGAAGAGTTCGTTCTCGAAGACCACTTCGCCTGGGGTGTTGGCGAGATCGACACCGACTTTGAATGCGCCGGCGTCGCACTGGCGCATCTTGCCTTCTTGCAGGTCGCTGGCCAGGTGCAGCAGGCCGGTGAGGAGGCTGCTTCCCTGGGTATCGACGACCCGTTGCAGCGCATCGGGATTACTGGCCAGAAAGTTGCTCGGCGCTCCGGCGGCGATGGCTTGTTCCACCAGATAGAGCAGGCGCTGACGCGGCTTTTTGTCCGGGATCGCTAACTTGTCGAGCAGCTTCAGCAGAAACCCTGCGTTGAGCAAGTAAAACGCAGCGAGCGAGCCGAACAGTGGCTGGCTCCAGTTGCCGCTGGAAAAACGTCGATCGTCGAAGCTGAATGGCTGACCGGTCAGCAGTTGCTGGCCGAGTTCGCCCCATTGCTGTTGGTAATCCGATTGAAGGCTGTCCAGGGTGCCGCGCGGCAGGTCAAACCACTCGTTGTATTCCTGGCCGGTAAACCACGGATTGCTACTGACCCAGAGACGTAATTGTTGCACTGCAAAGGAGGCAATGAACGGAACCTGGCCTGACCAGAAGGTGTTGAAGGTATGCGCGTTATTGTCCATGGAACTCCTTGCCCACATCCGTAAACCGGGCCGAAAAAAACCGCGGCGCCGGACTTCGGCGCCGCGTCAGCAACTTAAGCAAACACTCCTGTGTTTCTAGCGCTCGATGACCAGGCTGACGCCTTGGCCGCCACCGATGCACAACGTGGCCAGGCCTTTTTTGCCGTCGCGACGAATCAGCTCGTGTAACAGCGACACCAGAATCCGCGCGCCCGATGCACCGATCGGATGACCCAGGGCAATCGCGCCACCGTTGACGTTGACTTTGCTGGTGTCCCAACCCAGTTCCTTGCCGACTGCCAGTGATTGCGCGGCGAACGCTTCATTGGCTTCGATCAGGTCGAGGTCGTCCAGGCTCCAGCCGGCTTTGGTCAATGCCAAGCGGGTGGCCGGTACCGGGCCGATGCCCATGATCGACGGGTCGACGCCAGCGCTGGCGTAAGCCTTGATGCGTGCCAGAACCGGCAAGCCGAGGGCCAGGGCTTTGGCGGCGCTGGCCAGCAACAGCACGGCGGCGCCGTCGTTGAGGGTCGACGAATTACCGGCAGTCACGCTGCCGTCTTTCTTGAACGCGGGTTTGAGGTTGCCCAGCGCCTGCAGTGTGCCCGGACGCGGCTGTTCATCGGTGTCGAAGACCAGCGGCTCACCCTTGCGCTGAGGGATCAGGATCGGGGTGATTTCACGCTTGAAGTAGCCCGCTTCGATGGCAGCAGCGGCTTTCTGTTGCGAGGCCGCGGCGAAAGCGTCCTGGTCTTCGCGACTGAGCTCGTACTTCTCTGCCAGGTTCTCGGCGGTAATGCCCATGTGGTAGTCGTTGAAGGCGTCCCACAAACCGTCCTGAATCACGCTGTCTTGCAGTTGCGCATGGCCCAGACGCAAACCGGTGCGGGCCTTGGGCAGCACATACGGCGCCAGGCTCATGTTTTCCTGACCGCCGGCAATGATGAGTTCGGCGTCGCCACAACGGATGGCCTGGACCGCCAGCTGGACAGCCTTGAGACCCGAGCCGCAGACCTTGTTCAGGGTCAGGGCAGGGGTGGTATGGGGGAGGCCGGCCTTGATTGCCGTCTGGCGCGCCGGGTTTTGCCCCGAGCCTGCGGTGAGTACCTGGCCGAGGATCACTTCATCGATCTGCGAGCCGTCCAGACCGGTCTCTTCCAGCAAACGGCGAATGACCGCCGCGCCCAGCTCGGTGGCTGGAATCGCGGACAAGGCACCTTGAAAACTGCCAATGGCGGTACGAGTAGCGGCAACGATTACGACTTCGTTCATGCGTGACCTCATTAAGATTTTGTCGAGCAAAAGCAGGGCATCCATGCCCTGACAGGTCTACTGCATGTTCATGCCGCCGTTGACCGAGAAGTCGGCCCCGGTGCTATAGGCCGATTCATCGGAAGCCAGCCAGGCCACGATGGAAGCGATTTCTGCAGGTTGGCCGAGACGCCCGACCGGTGTGGCCGCGATCATGGTGTCGAGAATGTCCGGGCGGATGGCCGCGGTCATGCTGGTCTGGATGTACCCTGGGGAAACGGTGTTGACGGTCACGCCCTTGCCGGACACTTCCCGGGCCAGGGCCATGGTGAAGCCATGGATGCCGGCCTTGGCCGCGCTGTAGTTGGTCTGGCCGAACTGGCCGCGCTGACCGTTGATCGAGGAGATGTTGATGACCCGTCCCCAACCCTTGGCCAACATCCCTTCAATCACCTGCTTGGTGGTGTTGAACAGGCCGCTCAGGTTGGTGCCGATGACCGCGTTCCAGTCTTCGGGCGTCAGTTTGCGAAAGGACGCATCACGTGTGATCCCGGCGTTGTTGACCAAGACATCGATCGGGCCGAATTGCTCTCGTGCCATCTCGAACGCTTTGCGCGTTGATTCCCAATCGGTGATGTCGCCATAGATGCATTCGAATTGATAACCCGCCTCCAGTTGGCTCGCCATCCATTCTTTCTTGCGGGCGGAATCTGAGCTGCAGCCCACGATCACCTTGAATCCTTCCGTGTACAGGCGTTGGCTTATCGCAGTGCCAATCCCACCCATACCACCCGTTACCAACGCAATACGACCAAGCGACTTCATATGCTCTCTTCCTTTTTGTATTTTGCGCTGCAAGATGGGGGATTGTTCGGCATTGACGGGGTGTGCGGAAGTGTTGAGAGGTGACGGTCTGGTGTCCAACGGTGCCATGCCTTTGTAATGCCCGGCTGGCTAAATATGAGGAGTACCTATACTGGGATCAATATTGGCAACTGAACCACCCGTTAGTATTTGATTCATCGCAGATCAGTCATGGCTCCGGACAGGATGTTCGGTTCCACAGGTCATTGAGGACGCCATGTATAGAATGAGTTCAGGCTATGCCAGCGTGCTGGTAAATACGCTCTTGGCTCAAGGACTGGATGTTGCCAGTCTGTGTCAGGAGGCTGAACTAGACATGAGGCTCGCGGACAAACCTGGAGCGTTTTGCGAGCGAAAGGCTATCTATCGACTATGGGATCTGGCCGCTCAGGCCTCGGGTGATCCAGACATCGGCTTGAAAGCCTATGGAAGTTTCCACCCCGGCAGTTTTCAAATCGTCGGCTACACCATGATGTCCAGCCTGAATCTGAAAAAAGCCCTTGAACGACTGGTCCGTTTCAGTCCGTTGATCGGCACCGGATTCAGCCTTTTCTTTACATCGGAACAGCAGAATTACCGACTTTCCGGCCTTGATCATCAACAAAAAGGCTCGGTCAAACCGCGCCAATACACCGATGCAGCGCTGGCTTCATTGCTGGGTTTCTGCCGTAAGCTGGCGGGCGGCAACGCACCGCAACCCTTGTGCGTGGAATTCACCTATCCCGAACCAGAAGACACCTCCGAGCATCGACGGCTGTTTGGCTGCGACCTGCGTTTCGATGCGGCGTACGACAGCATTTTGTTTGACGGACAGGAGCTGTTGCGTCCGTTGAGCATGGCCAATGAAGCGTTGGCGGTGCTGCATGACAGTTTTGCCGAGGCTCAACTGGATCTGCTGTTTGGTTTTTGCATCGTCGGCAGGATTCGCGCGTTGATTACCGAGCGTTTGAGTCAGGACCATGGACAGTGCGACATGGAGTCGATTGCGGCGGCATTGAACATCAGCAAGCGGACGCTGCAACGCGCGCTGGAAAAGGAAGGTACACAATTCAAGGACGTGCAGAACGCGGTGCGCCGGCAACTGGCCGACTTCTACCTGCGCCATTCTCACTTCAACATGAAGCATGTCGCGTATCTCCTTGGTTTTCATGATCACAGCAGTTTCAACAAAGCCTGTAGCCGCTGGTTTGGCATGACGCCCGGTCAGTATCGTGCCGATGAATCTTTTGAAGTCGAGGAGGCCGCGCCGGTCTGACGCGGTCCTCGTCAGCATTCAACGTTATTTCACCGGAGGTTTTTTCACGCCTTTCTTGCCCTTGGCAGGTTTGCGCACCGGACTCGCAACCTTGGCGATGGGGTCTGGGGTAACTGCGGTTATTTTCTGCTTGATTGGCTCCGGGGTTACCACCGGGGCTTTCTGCTTGATTGGCTCAGGGATGACCACCGGGACTTTCTCTTCGATGGCATCGGCTTCGCCGGGTGGTTGAGTCAGGCTGAAACCTGGCAGCGGCACGTCGAGCAGCGTGTGCAGCTCACGCCAGAAGGGGTTGTCTGCACCGCTGGTCAGCAGTTCCGGCAGCAAATTGGCGACGGCCGCCAACACTTGCTGGCGTTCTTCGACCTCGACAAGCATCAAGGGCAGGCTGTGCAGGCTTTCTTGCGGGTGGGTGGCGACCAGCAGTTTTTGCAGGCGTAGGGTTTCGCGCAGATCAAGCGGCTCGGCACTGTAGTCCTGAAGCAGCACCTGCAATTGCAGGATCAATTTTTCGACGCTTTCCTTGCCCGGCTCGTCGCTGTCGCGGCCCAGCAGGAACAGGATCCGTATCAAGGCTTCCATCAGGCCGCCAAGGGGCAGGGCATCCTGCAGGCGCTCGATCAGGACCTTGTCGTGCTGCTCGGCATGCGCTTGCAGATTTCGCCCGGGTGCATTGCCGGCGAGGCTGTTGAGTACGCCATACACACCGTAGAAACACATTTCCTGAGCCGCATCGCGCAGATCCCGATAGCCGTTCAAGGCGTCCTGCACCTGGTTGGAAAACAGTTCCTGCCAGTCCAGCAACGGGTTGTTCTGGTTGGCGGGGTGACGATCCTTGCTCACTTGAGCGGCACTGCCTGCCAGCCACCACAGCGCCGGGTTCAAACTGCTCCAGGCCACTTGCTGCTGATGGAAAGGGTGCGCCCGGCGCAGCAGTTCGGCGCTCGGTTCGTTGATCAGCTGGCGCAACCACGGGCGTATGAATTCGTCGTACACACTGTTGTTGATGGCGGACGCGCGCTGGACCAGCGCAAATTCGCGATCGTCATCACGGGGCGGTTGCACCTGACCATGGATGTCGGCGATACGCCGGCGTTCGAAACGCACGGCATACGGCGTCGCTGAATTCTCCGGCAGGTCTTCGATGAGCATTTCATACAGCCCGGCCGACAGCGCATTGATCGCTTCGACCGCACCGAGCAACTCACGGTGTTCACGCCGCGCCACTTCACCGGAGACGAAGATGCCCAGGTGACCGATGCTCGCGTGTCGCAGGTAAACGATGGTGCGTCCGGTATTTTGCAACGCGAGATCGCTGGGATAAACGTCGGAGATCCAGTCCAGTGCCTGCTGCGGGGGGGTGATGTTGTCGCCATACGAGCAGAACACCACCACCGGCACTTCGATCAGCTTGAGGTCAAGCCCGCTGCTCTTGCGCCCCAAGCCACCAGACAGCCGATTGCCGATGAACAGGTCGTCGACAATCATCTCGATCTCTTCGCCATTGAGCAGGGTCGGGCTGCCCCACCAGCGTTCGAAATCCAGAAAGCGTGCGGCCTCGCTGTCGACTTCGCTGAACAGGTGGTAATACTTGCCCCAAAAGGTGTTAGCCGGGTCAAGGTTTTCGAAATTGCTGACCAGCCAGGTGCCGTCGAAACGGTCATTACCGAGGTCGCTCCCCAGGCGCGCCATCCAGCCACCACCCAGCAAGCCGCCGGAATAGCGCATCGGATTGCGGCCATTGACGCCGGCCCAGTACGACAGCGGTGCACCATTGACGATGATCAGCCCCGGCAGCTCCGGCCGGGTGGCCGCGAGGCCCATTAATGCCCAGCCCGCCTGGCAGTTGCCGATCACCACGGGTTTGGTGCTGTCGGGGTGTCGGGCGCTGACGACTTCGATGAACTTCGCTTGGGCTTCTGTGATATCGGCAAGGGTTTGCCCAGGGCGGGGCGAGTGACTGAAGGAGACGAAATAGGTGGGGTGGCCGGCTCTCAAGCTTTCGCCTATGACCGAATCCTGTTTGAAACCGCCGATGCCCGAGCCGTGACCGCCGCGGGGATCAATGATGATCACCGGCTGTTTTTTGCTGTCGATCTGTTGTCCGGGACCGCCAAGGATTTGCAACAGCGAGTAATTGACCGGGCGGGGCAGGTCTTCACCGGCGACCAGCGTTTCATGATTGAACTTGAGCAGTAGCGGATACCCGGCGCGTTCGTGGGCCAGGGTGTTGTCGCCGCGCTGACGCAAGGTGTCCCAGAACAACACGCTGCGTTGGCCGAGGTCGGTGAAGTAGTCCTGCCAGTCAGCAGGCGTTGGCTGCCGGAGTTGCCCAAGGCTTAAAGGCGCGAAGGTTTTTGCCTGGCGCTTCTGCACGGCGTCGAGGACGTTACGGGTATTGAGGCGTTGCAGATGATTCAGGTGTTCGAACAAGCCAGCGGGTTCGGAAAACTCTTCATCTTGCAGCGCAATATTTGATTCCTGACCCATCGTGATCTCCTGACGCTGTGCATGGGAACCGGCCCATCAGAACCCTTTAGTTAAAGAGGGCGAGCCTGGCCGTTCGATGAGCAGGAGTTTACAGCGAATAAGGAGGGCTTTAGCAAAGGTTATTTTGCACCGCACAAAATTAGACGTTGCCAAATGATTTTGTGCACTGCAATATCAAGGCTAACGCGATGACTGGCCGGATCGCTATCGCGTCCTCAGGCCCATCAGGGCCTTCCAGTACCAGGAGATTCAAGCATGTCTTTTTTCAATTCGGAAAAACTGCAAACCGCTCAGAAAGCCAACCTCGATCTTTTGCAGCAAATCAGCGGCAAAGTCTTCGCCAGCGTTGAACAGCTCAGCCAGTTGCAGTTCAAGGCACTGCGCGACTCCACCGAAGAGCACTTCGAAGGCGTTCGCAAGCTGCTGGCCGTCCGTGATCCACAAGGTTTCGCCGAGCTGCAGGCTTCTTTCACCCAGCCGAGCGCGCAGACCGAACGTCTGGCCGAGTTCAATCGTCAAGTTCAAGCACTGATCGTGGGTACTCAGTCGGACATCGCCAAATTGACCTCGGGTCAGGTCGAAGCGGGCACCCAACAGGTGCAAGAGTTCGTTGAAGCCATCAGCAAAAATGCACCGGCCGGCTCCGAGCCTGTTGTGGCTGCGTTCAAGTCGAGCCTGGCGAATGCCGGTACAGTGTTCGAAAGCGCACAGAAAGCCGTAAAACAGGCTGCCGATGTGGCTCAGAGCAGTTTTGACGCAGCGACTGCCGCGGCCACCAAAGCGGCTCCAGAAGCAAGCGCCAAGGCTACCAGCGGTAACAAGTAAGTCACGTCAAGCAAGCGGCACCAATGGCGATGGGTTTATTCCCTATCGCCATTTTTTTTGTGCCGCGAAAAACCGTGGCGGGGCGGGCTCTGGCTCACGCTGATACCAGTCGTCTGATCCAGTCCAGCAGCACACTGGGCAACAGTTCGGGTCTGTGCAACAAGGCGTATTGCCGCGAACCGAATACCGCTGGCAAGTAATTCGCCGCCTGGCGGTCGATGGTCAAACAGAAGGGATAGATGCCTTGGAGTTTGGCTTCGATCACCGCCTGACGCGTGTCTTCCACACCATAGCGGCCTTCGTACTGATCAACATCGTTCGGCTTACCGTCGGAGAGCAGTAACAAGAGACGGTGCGTGGCGGCTTCGCGCATCAGCAATGTGCTGGCGTGGCGCAGGGCGGCGCCGGCCCGGGTATAGCGTTCCGGTTCGAGGGCGGCAATGCGCCGACCGACTTCATCGCTGTAGCGCTCATCGAATCCTTTCAGGGTGCGGATCGTGACCCGCTGCGGCCCTTCGCCGGAAAACGCCAGCACGCCATAAGGCTCGCCCAGGCTCTCCAGCGCTAGACAGACCAGCAGCAACGCCTCGCGTTCGACATCAATGACCCGGCGATGGCTGGACAGCCAACTGTCGGTGGAGCCGCTGACGTCGATCAGCAACATGATCGCCATGTCGCGCCGGCCACGGCGCTGGGTCTGATACAGCGCCTGCGGCATGCTCAGGCCAGCGCGGGCCTCGGCGCAACCGTCGATATACGCCTCCAGATCGATATCGTCGCCCTCCCATTGTTTGCGCAGCCTGACGCGTTGGGCTCGCAGACTTTCGAATTGCCGGCGGATGGCATCGAGCACCGGACGGTGAGTGTCGAGGGTTCGCTCGACCCACTGCTGCGGGCCTTCCAAGGCTGGACACAGTTGCAGGGTCGCCCCCGGATCACGGTAGACCTGGCGGCGGTAATCCCACTCGGGGTAGCTGATTGCGTTGTTGGCGAGATCCTGTGCACCGCGCTGAGCGCGGGTCTGTGGTGGGTCGTCGGACAGCAGCACTTCTTTCGGGCGACCTGCCGCGATCACCAGTCGGGCTTCGTTGAGTTCGGACAATGACTCGGCGAAATCAGCCGCCGGGGTGTCGGTATCCCGGTCGGCAGGGCGCTGCATTCCCATGGGGTCTTCGGCTTTTTCCAGCGGTTCAGCGGGCTGCACCATCCACAAGCCTTGTTCCTGATCGTCGTCCTCGTCGGCACAGGCTTCGCGCACAGTGGGCTGACGTGCGAGGCGGGCGCTGCGGGGCAGGGTGTCGGTTGTGTCGATTTCGCCGGGCAGGGGCGACACCTTCTGACCCGCCGACGGCTCGCGTAGGTCGCCGGTCCAGGCATCGAGCAGCAACAGATGAGCGCCCAGTCTGTGCGGTTCGTCGATGGACAGGAAACGTTGCGCAAGGGTTTCTGACTGTTGTACCGAGTCGGCCGTTTTTACGGGTATCTCCAGCCCCTCAAGAGGCTTGCCGCATTCGCTAAGCAGCAGTAAACGAAGAAAATTTTCCAGGGGTTGTCGCGGATTGGGAAAGGCGTGAATCGGCGGGCGAGTCGCCAGGGCATGTTGGCGCAAGCCATGGATCGATGGCGCCAACCCCGGCAACAGTCGCACTAAATCCGTATCGGCGGCCCAGGCTTCCAGAAGTAGATAGACGCTGCGCTGCATCGGGTTGTCGAGGGCTGACAGGGCGCAGGCACTGCCTCGTCGGGCACGCATCGCCTGTTGCAAGGCCAGGGTTTTATAGCGTTGCAGCGTGAGCGGACCCTCGTGGCTGCCCAAGTCTTCCGGCAGCCATATCGTCACGCCATCGGTCGCCGGGACGGCGCTTTGCCGACACGGCTTTTCATGACGCAGCAATAGCTTTTTCAGGAACGTGGGGGGCGAGGGTGGTTGCGCGACGCGCAGCGAATAGTGGGTGTTGAACACCGCCTTGATCAGTAAATCGAGGTGTTGTGCGACATCCCCGAGGGTGATGATTTTTGCAGTGTCCGAGGGTGCCCGGTGACGACGCCATAACGCCTGCGCATACACCGTAGCGTGGCGTGCGACGTCGGTGATGAGATCCTCGGCTTCGGCCATTTAGATAAATGTCAGGTCGACGAGGTCGCGCATGGCCGCGACCAGCACCGCGTCATCGGACAGCGGCGAGATCAACGCGACCCGGCACGCGACGGGCGCAGCAATGCCGTGGGTGATCAGCCGTGCCGTGGCAATCAGCAGACGGGTGCTGGGGACTTCAGCCAGGCCCCGATCCTGCAAGGCGCGTAGCCGCTGGGCGAGAGTGACCAGGGAGTGCGCGGTGGCGTAGTCGGTTCCACCCTCATGGATGACGATGGCGATTTCGCGCTCGGCCGGCGGGAAGTCAAAATCCAGCGCCACAAAGCGCTGTCGGGTACTCGGTTTCAAATCCTTGAGTATTCGTTGGTAGCCGGGGTTGTAGGAGACCACCAGTTGAAAGTGGGGCGAGGCTTCGAGGGTCTCGCCGATTTTGTCCAGCGGCAGGATGCGTCGGTGGTCGGTCAGCGGGTGCAGGACGACAATCGTGTCTTGCCGCGCTTCGACCACCTCGTCCAGGTAACAGATAGCGCCTTCGCGCACGGCTCGGGTCAGCGGGCCTTCCGTCCAATGGGTGCCCTGATGTCCGATCAGGAAACGTCCGACCAGGTCGCTGGCACTGAGGTCGTCATGGCAGGAAATGGTGATCAACGGGCGTTTGAGTCGCCACGCCATGTGTTCGACAAAACGGGTCTTGCCACAACCGGTGGGTCCTTTGAGCATCACGGCCAGTTGCTGCGCATGGCATTGCTCGAAAATCGCCACCTCGTCGCCGCTGGGCTGGTAATAGGGTTCAGCTTGCAGCGCTGCGGGTTCGGCGTGCATCAGCGAACGTTCCATCACAACGCCGCGCCTGAGGCTCGAGGTGTGGCCAGGACCGGATCGGCTTCATCGACATTGAAGTCCGGTGCATGGCGGAAAAATTCGAAGATGAATAGCCCCGCACCCAGGCTAAACATCGACGCCGTCGCCACCAGCATCAGGAAGTGCACCTGAATCTTCAGCTGCACGTCCAGGTAGCCCAGGCCGAGAATGCGCTCCAGGTACACCTGACCAATGCCCGCGGTGGCGAATGACAGGGTCATGCCGAACATTCCCCCCAACTGCAGCCAGAACGCCCAGTAACCGATACTGCTTTCCTCCACCGGACGACGGGTCATGCCGGGCAGCGCATAGGTGATCATCGCCAGGACAATCATGGCGTAGGCGCCATAGAAGGCCGCGTGGCCATGCATGGCGGTAATCAGGGTGCCGTGGGTCCACTTGTTGACGTCGGGGAAGGTGTGAGCCAACCCCAGCAGACCGGCGCCGAACATGGTGAACACCGCGCTGCCCAAGGTCCAGTGCAAGGCCAGTTTGTTGGGGTGAGACAGACCGGAGCGGCGCATCGCGTTGTAGGCATAGATCGCCATGCCGATCAGCGCCATCGGCTCAAGCGCACTGAAAAAACCGCCCAGTGGCAGCCAGTAATGGGGAACGCCGATCCAGTAATAATGATGAGCGGTGCCCAGAATGCCGGCAATGAACACCAGGCCGACGATCACGTACAGCCACTTCTCCATCACCTCGCGGTCAGCGCCGGACAGCCGGATCAGCAGATAGGCAAGGAAGCCACCCTGGATCATCTCCCAAACACCTTCGACCCACAGGTGGATGGTCCACCAGCGGTAATAGATCGACACCACGTAATTTTCATAGTGCAGCAACGCTGGCAGAAAGAGCACGGCGGCGCTGGCCAGGCCCAGTAGCAGGACGCCCTCGGTGGCGGTGAAACGCCCGGCCTTTTTGATCGTCATGCCGATGTTGTAGAGGAACATCAGCATGCAAATCACGATCACGATCTTGTGGGGCAGCGGCTGTTCGAGCAGCTTGTTCCCGGTGCCATAACCGAACAGGTAGCCAAGAACAGCGGTGACACCCATGGCCGTCCACAACCCGAGCTGGATGTAGGCCAGTTTGGTGCTGTGCAACTCGCCACGGGATTCGTCCGGCACCATCCAGTAGGTCGCGCCCATGAACCCGGTGAGCACCCAGACGATCAACAGGTTGGTGTGAATGGACTTGGTGACATCGAATGGCAAGAGGTTCAGCAGCGGATCCGGCCCGAGGTATTTGGCCGCCGAGAGCAGGCCGAAGACCAGTTGCAGGCCGAACAGCACCATGGCAACGGCGAAATACCAGTAGGCGACGGATTGAGATCTGTAGCGCATGGTCATCCCCTTCGGTTACTGGAACGACGCCAGATAGGCGACCAGTTGATCGATCTGTTCGGGCGTCAGCGATTTTGCGAAGGTGTCCGGCATGAAGGACATGCCGTTGGCGGAAAACATCTCGCCCGGATGCAGGTAGGCACTCGGCGTGACGATGGATTCGCGGATGAAACTTTCGGCGTCCTTGGCCTTGCCTTTGTAGTCTGGCGAGGCGATGACCTGCTTGGCGCGGTTGGCCAACCCGGCCAGTGATGGTCCGGCGAGGTTGACGCCCGGCGCAATCGAGTGGCAAGCGCTGCACACCGGGCTGGCGGTTGTTCGAAACAGCGCCTCGCCCAGGGCGATCGGGTCTTCCTTGCCGGACACCGGGCGGGCGGCGGGCGGTGGTTGGTCGCCGCCGGTGGCATTCTGCTGTGCCACGGTGAGGTCCATGCCAGGGATCGATGCACCGGTCACCAGAATCGGGCGCGGTGGCCAGCCTTGATTGTCGACCTTGCTCACCCAGTCGAGGAAGGTGATCAAATCGGCGATTTCCTCGTCGCCGAGTTTCAGGTTCGGCATCAGACGACGATGGCGTTTCTCGTCATAGAACTTTGAGGGGTCTTTGAGGAACGCAGTGAGATAAGGGGCGCCACGCTGCTGGGTGATTTTCGTCAGGTCCGGGGCGTAATAAGCCCCCTCGCCGAACAAGGTGTGGCAATTGATGCAATTGTATTGATGCCAGACATCCTTGCCGCGAGTCACCTGCGGCGTGATTTGCTGGGCATTGGTCAGTGTGGGGAACTGCCGGTGACTATCAACCGTCATGCCCAGAAACACCACAGTGGCAATAGCCGTCGATATCAGCGCGAATGAGCGTGTCTGGCGTTTGTTCATTGCGAACTCCCTATACGCCGATACCGGTCCAATAGGTGATGCCGATCACTCCGGCATAGACGACCGCGCTGGCCATCAGCACGAGCACTGCATAGCTGACGAGCTTCAAGACGTTGTGCACGACTGCCTCCCTACATGAAAGTGCGGGTGGAAAGTGCCTGGTTATTCGCGTTGCACATTAAGTAATGTTGCACACGAAAGAGCGTTAGCCCGTTGCGCTGACGATTGCTTGAAGTCTGCATTCGAACAACTGCGAACAGGCGCTAAAGATTGACGACTTCACCAAGCCTTGGGTTCAAGTGCCGTGGTTCAGTGGGGGAGGCAGGATGACTGTGAGCCTAGTAGACGTCGCGCGACTGTCAATGACTCGGGTGTACTTCATTCACCGTCTTTTTTCTTTCCACCATCAGCGTTTGGTTTGCCGCCGAACATGCCAAACAGATTCTGGGTGTTCAGGTACAGCGCCTTCGACTGGTCGACATACTGGCGCATCAGGTCCTGCATCACCGGGGCTTGTTGATGCATGAAGTCGCTCCAGGCCTCGGACGACTGGGCGCCGGTCTGGGACTGGATGTCGATCACGGTCTGAATGCTCTTGTCCAGATAGCTACCGAGTACGCCCTGATAAGGGCCGTAGAACTGGATAATCCCCATCAGCATTTCGGTAGTGAAGATGGGCTCACCGCCGCTTTCAGCTTCCAGAATCACTTGCAGCAGGATGCTGCGGGTCAGATCCTCGCCGCTCTTGGCATCGACCACCTGAAAGGCAACTTTGTCGACCACCAACTGGCGTATGTCCGCCAGCGTCAAATGACTGCTGGTGTGGGTGTCATACAGTCGGCGATTGGGGTACTTCTTGATCAGGCGGGGGGTGGTATCAGTCATGCGGGGCGTCTCGCGGCGGGCCTGGTTTGCAGGCATCTTAACCTACAATCACCATTGGTGTTTTTGAGGCCGCCTTCGCGAGCAAGCCCGCTCCCACATTTAACCGCATTCTCATGGGAGACTCGGTCAAGTGTGGGAGCGGGCTTGCTCGCGAAGAGGCCCGCCATCACCACACAAATCCAGCAGCAAAAAGGAGACTGCGCCGTCAAGCGAGTCCCCCTTGTGTTGCCAGAACTGACTTACCAGATCGGCAGGGTGTAGCTGACGATCAGGCGGTTTTCATCCAGGTCGCTGCCGAAGTTGGTCGAGCGAACCGTCGCGTTACGCCATTTCACCCCGACATTCTTCAACGGCCCGCTCTGCACGACATAGCCGATGTCGGTATCACGTTCCCATTCCTTGCCTTCAGGACGATTGCCGCCCAGATCGATATTGTCGCCGGTGAGGTAGCGGGTCATGAAGGTCAGCCCGGGAACGCCAATGGCTGCAAAGTTGTAGTCGTAACGCGCCTGCCAGGACTTTTCGTCCTTGCTGGCGAAGTCGCCGATCTGCACGAAGTTCACCAGGAACGCATCGGTGCCGTTGACGTAGGCGTAGCCAGTGTCGCCGCTCATGCCTTGATAACCCAGGCCCAACGCATGCCCGCCGAGGTTGTAGGTGAACATCGCGCCAATCGCATTGTTATCGACATTACTGCCGCCATCATCCGTGGAACGGGCGAAGCGCAGATCCGTCTTCAGCGACTGGCCCGTCGTCACCGGCAACACGTAAGTCAGGTTGACCAGGTGCTGGCTGTAGAAGTTGTCGAGGTGACCATAGCTGTAGCCGGTGGCGAGGTTGCTGGTCCATTTGTAGTTCAGGCTGGCGAAATCGAAGCTGTCGCTGTCGAGATGACGTGTGGTGATGCCCTTGGCGCCGGTTCGGGTGATGCCCATGTCCTCGTAGTCCGAGGAATCGCGCTGATTGACCTGCGTCAGTCGCCCGGCATCCACGGTCAGGCCTTCGATTTCCAGCGAGGTCAACTGACCGCCCTTGAAGGTTTGTGGCAACAGCCGTGAATCGTTGGCCAAAACCGTCGGCAGTTTCGGCAGCAGCGTGCCGAGTTTCAGCGTACTTTTTGAGGCACGCACTTTGGCCGTCAGTCCCAGTTCGCCGTACTCGTCCTGAGCACCTTTGCTCGTGTCGCGGTGACGTTTTAGCAGGCCGGAGCCTGCGCGATCAGGGCTGGAATCGAGCTTGACGCCGACCAGGCCAATGGCATCGAAGCCGACACCGATCAAACCGTCGGTGAATCCCGATTCATAGCGCAGCAGGAAACCCTGCGCCCATTCCTCTTGTTTGGATTGGGCGGCATTGTCCTGGCGATAGTCACGGTTGAAATAGAAGTTGCGCAGCTCAAGGCTGGCCTTGCTGTCTTTGACAAAGTCAGCGGCGGCGGGGGCCGAGAGGCTGATGACGCCGCCGGCCAGCAACAGTCGGGTAGCGAGATTGCGGGTGTTGCGGTCCATGGTGAAGCCCCTTTGTTTTTATTATGGAAAGACAGGTCCCGCGGCCCTCGCCAGGTGGGCGAGGGCTTATCAATAAAAAAACGCGAACGCCAAAAGATAGGAGCGTGGCGCCGCGTGCGGTTCAATCGTTAGAACTGTTCGGCGCTCAGGCCAAACAAGGAGGCACTGCCCGCGCGGATGGATTGCTCCAGACTCAAAATGCGCGGCAGCAGGCGATGGATATAGAAGTCGGCGGTGGCGATTTTCGCGCCATAAAACCCTTGGTCTTCGTGCAGCTTTTGCTTGGCGACCTGCGCCATGCGCGCCCAAAGCCAGGCGTAGGCGACGTAACCGAACAGGTGCAAATACTCCACCGACGCGGCACCGACTTCGTTGCGGTTGGTCGCGGCCTGATCCTGCAGCCAGTCGCTCAGGTCTTCCAGACGCTGCACGGCATCGAACAGATGAGCGGAGTAGGGCGCGTCAGGCTGATGGGCGAAATGACGGATCTCGCCGGTGAACTGGCGCAGCGCGAAGCCCTTATCGGCGAGCACTTTGCGCCCGAGCAGGTCCAGGGCCTGAATGCCGTTGGTGCCTTCGTAGATCTGCGCGATGCGTACGTCACGGACCAATTGTTCCTGGCCCCATTCGCGGATGTAGCCGTGGCCGCCGAACACTTGCTGGCCGTTGATGCAGCTTTCGAGGCCGGTGTCGGTGAAGAACGCCTTGGCCACCGGCGTCAGCAGCGCAACCAGGGTTTGCGCGCTGTCGCGTTCTTTGGCGTCATCGGAAAACTTCGCCAGGTCCAGTTGCTGCCCGACATAGCTGGCAAACGCGCGGCCGCCCTCGGTCATGGCTTTCATGCTCAGCAGCATGCGGCGCACATCAGGGTGAACGATGATCGGGTCGGCCACTTTGTCCGGGGCAATGGCACCGGTCGGCGCGCGGCTCTGCACACGTTCGCGTGCATAGGCGACAGCGCTCTGATAGGACGCTTCGGCGCAACCAATGCCCTGAATGCCGATGGACAGGCGTTCGTAGTTCATCATGGTGAACATTGCCGCCAAACCTTTGTTGGCTTCGCCGACCAGCCAACCGCTGGCGCCGTCGAAGTTCATCACGCAGGTGGCCGAGGCCTTGATGCCCATCTTGTGTTCGATCGAACCGCAACTCACGGCGTTGGCATCGCCGAGGGAGCCGTCGGCATTGACCAGTACTTTGGGCACTACGAACAGTGAGATGCCTTTCGGTCCCGCCGGTGCGTCCGGCAGTTTGGCCAGCACCAGATGGACAATGTTTTCGGTCAGGTCCTGATCGCCCCCGGTGATGAAGATCTTGCTGCCGGTGATGCTGAAACTGCCATCGGCCTGAGGTTCGGCGCGGGTGCGGATAATCCCCAGATCGGTGCCGGCGTGCGCTTCGGTCAGGCACATGGAACCGGCCCAGCGGCCTTCGTACATCGGCGGCAGGTAGAGGTTTTTCAGGGTGTCGCTGGCGTGGGCATCCAGCGCCAGACAGGCACCGGAACTCAACGCCGAATACAGGGCGAAGCTGGAATTGGCGCCGTAGAGCATTTCTTCGAACTGCACGGCGAGCATCTTCGGCATGCCCATGCCGCCGAAATCAGCGTTACCGGAAAGGCCCACCCAGCCGCCTTCGATGTAGGTGGCATAAGCCTGTTTGAAACCGATCGGCGTGCTGACCTGGCCATCGACCCACTGGGCGCCTTCCTCGTCGCCGCTGCGATTCAATGGCGCAATCAGGTGCGAGGTGACTTTGGCCGCCTCCTCAAGAATGGCGTCAGCGGTGGCGGCGTCGACACTGTCGGCCAGGGCCGGCAGGCGTGCCCACAGGGCCGGGGCGTCGAACACTTCATGCAAGACAAAGCGCATGTCGCGCAGCGGGGCGTTGAATTCGGGCATAACGTGAACCTCAAAAGGTTGTGCGATGGGCACGGCGCCGCTTGAGCAGGCCGTGCCTTTTCTATCAATGGCTGGAAGCGCTGGCGGCACCGAGGCCGGTCTGGGCGCGAACGAACTGGTCGGCGTAAGCGTCACGCTCCTTGTCGGCCCGCACGCTGCGGTCGAGTGTCGACACCACGACGATCACGAAGAACGCCAGCGGCATGGAGAACAGCGCCGGGTGGTCGTACGGGAAGATCGCGTGAGCATGGCCGAGCACGGTGACCCAGACGGCTGGCGAGAGGATCACCAGCACCAGCGCACAGATCAGGCCGGCGAAACCACCGATAATCGCGCCTTTGGTGGTCAAGCCTTTCCAGTACATGGCCATGATCAGCACCGGGAAGTTGGTCGATGCGGCGATGCCGAAGGTCAGGCCCACCAGGAACGCGACGTTCATCTTCTCGAACAGAATGCCCAGCAGAATCGCGATGATGCCCAGGCCGACAGTGGCCATGCGGGTCACGCGCATTTCCTGTTTCTGGGTGGCTTTGCCTTTCTTGAACACCGTGGCGTAGAGGTCATGGGATATCGCCGAGGCACCGGCCAGGGCCAGCCCGGAGACCACCGCCAGAATGGTCGCGAAGGCCACGGCCGAGAGGAAACCGAAGAACAGGTTGCCACCGACCGCTTTGGCCAAGTGCATGGCGACCATGTTGCCGCCGCCAATCAAGGCGCCGCCGACTTCACCATTGACGTAGTACTGCGGGTCGGTGCCGATGATCACCATCGCGGCAAAGCCCAGGGTGCAGACAACAAGGAAGAAGAAACCGATGAAGCCCGTGGCGTAGAACACCGACTTGCGCGCTTCCTTGGCGTTAGGCACGGTGAAGAAGCGCATCAGAATGTGCGGCAGACCGGCAATCCCGAACACCAGGCCCAGCGACATTGAAGCGGTGTTGATCGGGTCGGCGAGCATTGAGCCGGGGCCCATGATGTTCCAGCCGCTGGCGTGGGCTTCGACAGCTTTGGTGGCCAGGGTTTCGTAGCTGAAACCGAATTGCGACATGGCCATGAACGCCAGGGTCGTGCCGCCGGCAAGCAACAACACAGCCTTGATGATCTGCACCCAGGTGGTGGCGATCATGCCGCCAAAAATCACATACACCAGCATCAGCGCGCCGACGATCACCACCGCAACCGGATAGTCGAGGCCGAACAGCAACTTGATCAGCTGACCGGCACCAACCATCTGCACGATCAGGTAGCAGCACACCACCGTCAACGAGCCAAACGCGGCGAAGATCCGCACTTTGTTCTGGTCCAGTCGATAGGACACGATGTCGGCAAAAGTGTAGCGCCCCAGGTTTCGCAGCCGCTCGGCCATCAGGAAGGTGATGATCGGCCAGCCGACGAAGAAACCGATGGTATAGATGAAGCCGTCGTAGCCCTTGGCGAACACCAGGCTGGACAGCCCCAGCAGCGTGGCGGCGGACATGTAGTCGCCGGCAATCGCCAAGCCGTTCTGGAACCCGGTGATGCCACCGCCCGCGGTATAGAAGTCAGACGTGGATTTGGTTTGCCGTGCCGCCCACCAGGTGATGGCCAGCGTGCCCAGCACGAAGACGAAGAACATGCCGATCGCATGCAGGTTGAGCGGTTGTTTTTCCACCACACCCAGCGCGGGTGCAGCCAGCACAACGGAGGCCGGCAATAGCCCGGCAGCGGCGAGGAGCAGTTTACGGAGCAGAGTCATCACTTGCTCTCCTCGAGAATGGCGGCGCCCAGTGCATCGAAACGTGTGTTGGCGCTGTAGACGTACCAACCGGTCAGTAGCCAGGAAAAAATGATGATCGCCGCGCCAACCGGCATGCCCAGGGTCAACATCCGATGCTCGGCGATCGGCGCATGCAGCCACTGCGGGGCAAACGCCACCACCAGCATGAACGCATAATAAGTACCCAGCACCGCAGCGCTGAGTGACCAGGCCAGGCGCGAACGGCTGCTCACCAATTGAAGGAATTTCGGGTTGGACCGAATGCGTTCACAGCGTTGGGTATCGGTTGAATGGATGTCGATCATGGGTGGCTCCACATTGTTTTTGTTATCAGTGTGTGGGTCAGGGCAGGGCCAAATTCAGCCTGCACGAGCCCGAAGCGGCAGGTAAAACACCTGCCGCCTGGTGGGTACAACGTCGATTCGGTTAGAGCGCTTTGGCCCTGTCGCGCAGAACGTACTTCTGGATCTTGCCGGTTGAAGTCTTCGGCAGCAGGGTGAAAATCACCGTGCGCGGGACTTTGAATCCGGCCAGGTGTTCGCGGCAGAAGCTGATGATGTCGGCCTCGCGGACGTCCTGGTGATCCGCCTTCAACGTGATAAAGGCGCAGGGCGTTTCGCCCCACTTCTCATCGGGACGGGCGACGACGGCCGCTTCCATGACGGCTGGATGGCGATAGAGCACACCTTCCAGTTCAATGGTGGAAATGTTCTCGCCGCCGGAAATGATGATGTCCTTGAGTCGGTCCTTGATCTCGACGTAACCGTTCGGATGACACACCGCCAGGTCGCCGGTGTGGAACCAGCCGCCTTCGAACGCTTCGGCCGTGGCGGTCGGGTTCTTCAGGTAGCCCTTCATCACGGTGTTGCCGCGCATGAAGATCTCACCGATGGTCTGACCGTCTCGTGGGGTCGGCTCCAGCGTCTTCGAGTCGCCGACCATCACGCCTTCGAGCGTCGGGTAGCGCACGCCTTGACGGGATTTGATTTGCGCCCGTTCGTCCAGCGGCAACTCATCCCATTCGGCATGCCAGGCGCAGAGCGTCACCGGGCCATAGGTTTCGGTCAGGCCATACACGTGGGTGACCTTGATGCCCATTTCTTCCACGGCACCGATTACTTTGGCCGGTGGCGCGGCACCGGCGACCATCGCGTTGACCGGGTGATCGATCGCCGCTTTCGCCGATGCCGGCATGTTGACCAAGGCATTGAGCACGATCGGCGCAGCGCACAGATGGGTGACCTGATGCTCGCGGATCAGCGTAAGGATTTTCTGTGGATCGACACGGCGCAGGAACACATGCACACCGGCCATGGCGGTGATGATCCACGGGTAGCACCAACCGTTGCAATGGAACATCGGCAGGGTCCAGAGGTACACCGGATGGTTGCCCATGGCCCAGGTCATCTGGTTGCCCAACGAGTTCAGATAAGCACCGCGATGGTGGTAAACCACGCCTTTGGGGTTGCCGGTGGTGCCTGAGGTGTAATTCAGCGAGATGGCTTGCCATTCGTTCTCCGGCCACTGCCAGGCGAAGGCCGGATCGCCTTCGGCCAACAGCGCTTCATAGTCCAGATCGCTGACCGCCTGACCTTCGCCGTATTCCGGGTCATTGACGTCGATCACCAGTGGCGGGTGATCGAGCATGCCGATCGCCGCGTGAATCACATCATGGAATTCGCGGTCGGTAATCAGCACCTTGGCTTCGCCATGCTGCAGCATGAAGGCGATGGCTTCGGCATCCAGACGCACGTTGAGCGGGTTGAGCACCGCGCCAATCATTGGCACGCCGAAATGCACTTCAAGCATCTCGGGAATGTTGGGCAGCATCACCGCCACCGTGTCGTTCTTGCCGATGCCGCGACCGGCCAGCGCCGAAGCCAGGCGGCGGCAGCGGGTGTAGGTCTGCGCCCAGGTGCGGCGAATAGAACCATGGATGACGGCGGGGTAGTTGGGGTAAACGCTGGCGGTGCGCTCGATGAAGCTGAGCGGAGACAAGGCAATATGATTGACAGCCGCAGGGCCTAGCCCTTGTTCATAGATCGACATGTACGGGTACTCGGTGGCTGATTGTTAGCTCTATAGGTGACCCTTGCAGCGTCGCCGCTGAGGGCACCTTTTATGTCCGGCTTGCTTTATATAACATTCAGCTACTGATATGGAAGTACAACCTACGTCATATAGTATATGTACTATATTTGATTCTTTCTGTTCTAAATCAATACAGTCACACCGCCAAGGCCGGTATATCCTTGGCTTCCCCAACGAAGCGGACCTGTGATGACCCTGACTCCCGTTCGATTGCACAGCTGGTTGCGCCTGCAGCGCGAGGGTGTGTCTCTGGCCGCCCGGGCCGATGCATTGTGCCGTGCGCTGCAGGAGTGTCCCGAGGTGCGCCGGGCGGTTTATCTGAGTTGGCAAGCCAATGCGCGGATTTACAGCCACGAGGGCGCCGCCCAGCATTTTCCACCGGGCCTGGGCGACCCATCGCTGGCCAGCGATCAGTTGCTGTTTGATCGGCTGGTCGAGGCGGGGCGCCTCGATCTGCCGCAAGTGCGGCAACTCGATTGCTGGTTGTCCGGTCGATTGCGTCGGGCCGCCATCAGTCATGGCCAGGTGTTTGATCTGGCCTTGCAACCGGGGCAGCCGGGGTTGTTGCTGGTGGAAGTGTGCGAGGGCGTGAGTCTTGATTGGCTGGGTTGGGTGCAGGATTTGCTGACGACCTTGCTGAGCAGCGTCAACGGCATGCTGCGTGGCTCACCGCTGTTGGGCCACGATCCGCAACCGAGTCTATTGCTCGATGCCCAGGGCCGACCGCTGGAATTCAATGCGGCGCTGCTGGCGTTGCTGGCCGAAAAACCGTTGACCGAGGTGCTGGGCTTTTTGCCGGTGAATCACCGGGTGCTGGTCCGTGCCTGCCTCGACCAGCAACGCGCCATCGAAGGGGTCGAAGCCCAGTTCGAAGCGCAGATCCTGATCTGGACGTTTATCCCCGATCCCCAGGACAACCGTGTACTCGCCCGTTGCCGCGATGCCACGGCACAAGTGTTGGCCGAGCGCGAAGCAGCCACGGCGCGGCGGCTGTACAGGTTGATCATCGAGAACACCACCGACCTGATTTCCCGACACACACCGGACGGACGCTTTCTGGATGCCTCACCCGCGTCCTGGACATTGCTCGGTTATTGGCCGGAAGAGTTGCGCGGGCAAATGGCCCAGGGTTTGTTCCATGGTCAGGACCTGGCCAGTCTGGTGCAGCGCGCACGGGATGCCCTGGAGCAGGACGGTTATCACACGATGACCTATCGCATTCGTCATCGAGACGGGCATTACTTGTGGTTTGAAACCGCGAGCCGGGCGATTCGTGAAACCTACACCGGAACGGTGGTCGAAGTGGTCAGCGTGTCCCGGGATATCACCGCCCGGGTGCAAGCCGAAGAGAACAAGCGGCGTCTGGCTGAGGTGGTCGAGGCCAACACCGATCCGGTGTTGTTCATCGACCCCGAGGGGCAAGTCACTTATCTCAATCCAGCGGCGCGGCGCATTCTCGGGATCGACGAGCAACAACCGATGCCGGCGTTGGCAGAATTGTTCACCAGCGCCGACCTGACACGTCTACAGCGTGATGGCTGGAGCAGCGCCGAACGCGATGGCGTCTGGAGCACCGATGCGCGATTGCAGCCACCGGGTGGCGGCACTTCAGTGCCGGTATCGCTGGTGTTGCTGGCGCACCGCTCGGCCGGTGGCGAGCGTTATTACTCCTTGGTGGCGCGGGACATGACCGAGCGTGAACTGCGTGAAGTGCAGCAGCGCCGCCATCAGGACGAACTGGCGCACACCGCGCGGTTGGTCACCCTGGGTGAATTGGCCTCGGGCATCGCTCACGAAATCAACCAGCCGTTGGCGGCGGTGGTCAATTATGCCAATGCCAGCCAGCGCTACTTACAGACCCTGGATTCCAATCCCCAGGCCGCCGCCCGAGTGGCGCAAGGGCTGGAACGCATTACCCATCACGCCACGCATGCCTCAGAAGTGATCAGACGTTTGCGCGCGTTTCTGCGCAAGGGACAACGCCGGATGCAGGCCCTGAATTTCACCGACGTCGCCCGCGAGGCCGTGCGTTTGTGTGCCTGGGAAGCGAGCAATTGCCAAGTGACAATCGAGGATCGCCTGCCGGATAATCTGCCGCCGATTTATGCCGACCGGGTGCTGCTGGAGCAGGTGCTGCTCAATCTGTTGCGCAATGCCATCGACGCCAACCGCGAACAACATCCGGGGCAACCGTCACTGATCGTGATGGCTGCGGAGCAGGGCGGTGGTGCAACCGTGGAAATCAGTGTGCAAGACCAGGGACCGGGCGTCAGCGAGCCCGAACTGGAGCAGATATTTACCCCGTTCTATACCAGCAAGGCCGATGGCCTGGGACTTGGCTTGTCCATGAGCCGCAGCATCATCGAAGGTTTCGGTGGCGAATTGCAGGCCCTGCGCCAACCGATCGGACTGCTGATGTGCTGCCGCTTGCCGCTGGCCGGCCCAACAAAACAACAACAGGAATAACGTAATGGCAGGTGTGACGGAGCACGTGGTGTATGTGGTCGACGACGATCAAGGCATGCTCGACTCAACGGTCTGGTTATTGGAGTCGGTAGGGCTCAAGGCTTTGCCGTTTACCAGTGGCGTGGAATTTCTCAATGCCTGTGATGCCACGCTCGATGCCTGCGTGCTGCTCGATGTTCGCATGCCCGGCATGGGCGGTTTGAACGTGCAGGAGGAAATGCGCACACGTGAGCTGAACCTGCCGATCATCTTCGTCAGCGGGCACGCGGACGTGCCGATCGTGGTTCGCGCCTTCAAGGCGGGCGCCCATGACTTCATCGAGAAGCCCTATAACGAGCAATTGCTGCTGGACAGCGTGCAGCAGGCGCTCAGCAACTGCGCGGCAAACCGCTCAGGCAATCAGGGCCATGAAGCCTTGCAGGCACGTTTGCTGACACTGACCCCACGGGAGCGCGATGTCTTGCTGCCGCTGGTCCAGGGTTACACCACCCGTGAAATCGCTGAACAACTGGGCGTGAGCGCAAAAACCGTCGACTTGTATCGTTCGCGGGTGATGAAACGCATGCAGGCCAATACCTTGCCGGACCTGGTGGGCATGGCCATCGCCGCTGAACTGGTCGATCCGCTGAAGCTGCGGTGATTTCTCACGTTTTCTAATGAACGTCTATGCTGGGCTAACCGATCTCATCCCTCTGCAGCAATCTGCAAGGAGGCAGCAATGGTGCCCACATCCAGTTCCGAAAAGGCGTTCACACGCAGTCTGCTCGATGTTTTGATCCGTGCCGGACTGATTGCCGTACTGGTGCTGTTCTGCTTTGAGATCTTCAGCCCGTTCCGCGACCTCATGCTGTGGTCGCTGATCCTGGCAATCACCCTTTACCCGCTGCAAGAGCGGCTCAAGGGGCCGCTGGGTCAGAAAGACGGCTACATTGCGACGCTGATTGTGCTGATCGCTATCGTTGTGCTGATGGTGCCGATCTATCTGTTGGTCACCTCGATTGCCGATTCGGTCGCGCATGCCATGACCACCGTCAAGGATGGTAGCTTCCATATTCCGCCACCCGCCGACTCAGTCGCTGCCTGGCCGTTAGTGGGCAAGTCGGTCTCTGCTTTATGGCTGCAGGCCTCAACCGATCTTCCCGACCTGGCAGCGAAGTACCTGCCGCAGATAAAACATTTCAGCGTGAGTTTCCTGGGCAAACTGGCCGGCGTCGGCATGGGTTTCCTCACCTTTATCTTTGCATTGATCATCGCCGGCATTTTCATGGCCTATGGCGAGAGCGGCAGCCGCAGCGCGGTACAGATCGCTTCACGCATCAGCGACCCGGGCAAGGGGCCGAAAATCGCCGAACTCTGTACCGCAACGATCCGTGCGGTCGCGCTGGGGGTGGTCGGCATCGCTTTCATCCAGATGCTGCTGGTGGGCATCGGATTCGTGATCAAGGGCGTCCCCGGTGCCGGGCTGCTTGCCTTGGCGGTGCTGCTGCTCGGCATCATGCAATTACCGGCGACGCTGATTACGCTGCCTGTGATTGCCTTTGTGTTCGCCACCGAGGGGGCCAGCACGGGGACCATCATCTTCGCCATCTATGTGTTCGTTGCCGGCCTGGTGGATAACGTACTCAAGCCCTTGCTGTTGGGGCGCGGTGTCGATGTGCCGATGCCGGTGGTGTTGATCGGTGCCCTGGGTGGCATGGTCACCAGTGGCATCCTCGGGTTGTTCATCGGCCCGGTGGTGCTTGCGGTCGGCTATCAGTTGTTCTGGCAATGGGTGGAGGATCAGCCGCAAGACAGACCGAACGTCCCGCCAACGTTATGACTGCCCGGGCTTGCGCTAGCATGAAAGATGTTCAGGCCACTCGCCCTGACGAGCAGGGCTGTCGCCATGACTGCACAGAATCCTCACTGCTTCGTCGACACGACTAAAACGTGGACGTGAGTGGCGGCCTGCCTGTACGCCTAGAGAGGGTTGAATCATGACCATCCATTCCTGGGAAAAACTCTACCTCGATGACCTGAGCCTGGGTCAGCAGTTCGAAAGCGACAGCCTGCGTGTCCATCGAGCGTCGATGCTGGCCTTTGCTCAGGAGTTCGACCCGCAACCGTTTCACCTCGATCCTGAGCTCGCCGAGCTGAGCCTGTTTCGTGGCCTGGCAGCCAGTGGCTGGAATACCGCCGCCCTGACCATGAAACTGCTGGTGGAAAGCGTGCCGTTGGCAGACGGGATCATCGGCCTGGGCATCGAGTTGAGCTGGCCGACGCCGACCTACCCGGACGACCTGTTGCGTCTGCAATGCACCGTGCAGGCCATCGACCCATCCAGCTCCAAACCGGATCGGGGTGTGGTGACCCTGTTTATGGAAACACTCAATCAGGATGACAAGGTCGTGCAGCGAGCCACCGGTAAACTGCTGGTCTTCAGAAGACCGGCGCCTGATTGAGAACGTAGTCATGGGTGTGTGGAGCGTGCGTGATCGGCAAGGCGTCTTGCCGTTGCATTGAGCGCGTTCTTTGTCGATTGCAGGGGCCGGAGGCGGCGTTGTGAAAACATTCCTGCTCAGACCTAGCGCCTCAACGCTGAACATGTTGCGTCAAGCATGCCTGCAACGCCGAGATGCGGTGCCGCCAACGTTAACTGAAAAAGCGCTCATCCCTGACATTCCAGATGCCCGTTACTGGCTGGACCAGGATCTGACGCCGTTCATTCGGGATGTGAGTCAGGCCAACCTTCGAGAGGCGGAGGCGCTCGCCAGCGCAGGGATGCCCAATGACACCCTGCCGCTGGCAAGCATGTTGGCCGTTTCGGGGGGCGGCGATGCAGGCACATTCGCGGGGGGCATCATTGCGGGATGGACCCTGCATGGATCTCGACCGGTGTTCAAAGTCGTCACCGGCATTAGCGCTGGCGCCCTGGTCGCCCCGTTTGCCTACCTGGGGCCCCAGTACGACGGTGTCATTCTGGGTATCTGCAATGCAGTCGGTCCAAAAGACATTTTCCATGCGCGCAATGTGCTGACCCGCCTTGCCAGTGACGGTATCGCGCACAGCAAGCCTCTGTCGCGGCTGATTGCACAGCACATCACTGCCGAGGTTCTTGCGGCGATCGCGTCGGAATACGCCAAAGGGCGTCTGCTGATGATCGGCACCACCGACCTTGATTCTGGACGCCCGGTCACCTGGAACATGGGCGCTATTGCCTCCAGCCAGGCACCGGGCGCGCTCGACCTGTTTCGCAACATCATGATCGCGTCGATGAGTATTCCCGGCGCCGTCTCACCCGTCATGATCGACGTGGAGGTTGACGGTCAACAGTTTCAGGAAATGCACGTGGACGGAGGCGTCCTGACTCAGGTGTTCCTTTACCCACCCGGCACCGTGATGGCGCTGAACCGAGTGACCGGGGCGCGCTTGCGTGATGAACGGCATTTCTATGTCATTCGCAACGGCAAACTGGAGTTGCAGTGGTCCGGAACCAAGCGCCGCACCTTGAGCATCGGCGGTCGCGCCATCAGCGCATTGATCCAGACTCAGGGGATCAGCGATCTGGATCGCATTTACCGAATTGCACAGCAGGATGGGGCGGACTTCAATCTGGCGTACATCGGCTCCGATTTTGATACTTCTCGCGCTCATAAATTCGATGGCGAGTACATGAAGCGCTTGTTCGATTACGCCTTTCAACTCAGCGCGAAAGGCTATCCGTGGCATAAATCGCCGAATACGTGAGAGAGGTCGGCGCTCTGCCTAATGCCAGTCAGTTAAGCAATTTCAGTTGCAGCGCATACTTTGTAGCAGCTGGCGAAGCCTGCGTTCGGCTGCGAAGCAGTCGTGAAATCAGGCAGTGCGGTTCTTCAGGACTACCTCGCGGGCAGGTTTCACGACTGCTTCGCAGCCGAACGCAGCCTCGCAGGCTCGGCAGCTGCTACAGATCGCGTTACGGCTTAACTGACTGGCATCAGGAAATATCCAGAGACGCGATCTTGCCTTCGGCGAGTTCGAAGGTGTAGGTGAGCTCGACAGGGCTGCCAGGAAAGTTTCCGCTTAGCCGGGCGAGCAGGGTAACGGTTTGCCCTTCCTGTGAGCTGCTCAAGGGTTCGACGCTGTATTGGTACTTGGCCTGGGAAGCTTGCTTCCAGGTTTTGATGGCCTCCAGTCCTTTGTACGTCCGGCTTTCGTCGCGAACCACGGCATCTGTGGCGAAGCAGCGGTCCAGCATCTCGGCGTCGTGACTCTTCTCCGCTGCAAGGTAGCTGGCGATGGGTTCAGGCAATTCGATGTTCATATTGCGTTACCTCTAGGGTGTGAGATTGCTCCACCGACATACTCGCTCTTGTGCACTTGCGCCAAAAAATCAGCTGACCGGCTCGGCCGTACAACTCATCGCCCCTGAACCTGGCTTCTGGAAAATCACCCCCGCGCCGTCTTGCCAGAAGCGGTAGTTCCCCTGGGAATCCTTGCCAGTGTATTGGGTTCCCGAATCACTCGGCACCTGGCTCAGGGTGATCGAGGCGTTCGCCCATTTCAGGTACACGACACCTGGCTGCGTGTTGAAGAAGGTGGCGGCAATCAGTGCGTTAAACCCGGTACAACGAAAAGCCAAGGGGCCTTCGGTGAGCCTGTTTGGGTCCTTGGTTCTCACAATGGCCGAGCCTTGGCGTAGCTGGTGCGCGCGCTCGGCATAACTTCGGATCGTGCACGCCTTGGGCTCACGGTCCGAGGCACACTGATTACGGGAGTCGATCCAGAACTGCTGGTCGATCAAGACTTTGTCTGGCCGCGGTACTGAACGTTCATCTGTGAGCGCCAGGCGATAAAGACGCGTCAATTCGATATCCATCTGCGCCAGTTGCGGATCGCGACAGATAAGCTTTTCGACGGATGCCCTTGCCGTGGCGCAGTCGAAGCTGGTCTTGAACGACGCAGCATTCGCGCAGGTGCTCGTCGCCGCGCAAACGCTGGCAGCGAGCAGACAGGTGAAAAGGGTCGTGACCGTTTTCATGTTGGCTTCACCCAGATGATTACGTGATCCCCGGATTGCCATGGAACCTATCGATCTATTGAACATTCATTCGTTCGCATTGGGTGTATCGCAGTGTAAGTCAGTGCTCAAAACTTGCCACTCCCGGCGTTGGCCGGGTTGTAGGAGGGTGCGGCGGAAGCCATGTTAAAAAATGTTAGATTGAAAAAATACTTCACATAATCTGATCATTGGTAGATGATCTTCATCAGCCGGTATGACAACCTGATAACACGACAAAAACAGGATGGCCTTGATGTTCGATGAGATCCCGACTCATGTGCTGAATGACAGCGCCCCTCAGCGGGTTTATCCGCTCGGCGCTGATCCTGTCTACCGCAGCCCTCTCTACAACGCGGCCAATGTCTGCGCCTCGCAGGTGCGCAAGCAGTCGCTGCTTTCCACTGGAGTACCCCATGAATAACAAGAATGTCGGTGTTGTCGGTCTGGGCGCGATGGGCCTGGGTATTGCTCGCTCGTTGTTGCGCAGCGGTTTCAATGTGCATGCCTGTGATGTGCGGGCTGCGGTGACTGAACAGTTTGCCGGGGAGGGCGGTGTGGCTTGCTCTTCGCCATCGCACATGGCCGCTGAGTGCGACGTGATAGTGACCGTGGTGGTTAACGCCGAGCAGACCGAAACCGTACTGTTTGGTGAGGGTGGTGCCGTGGCCGCACTGCGGCCGGGCAGTCTGGTGATCGGCTGCGCCACCGTAGCCCCGACTTACGCGGTGGATCTGGGCCAGCGCCTGGCTGCGCTGGGCCTGCTGTATCTGGATGCACCGATTTCCGGTGGCGCCGCCAAGGCTGCCGCTGGCGAGATGACCATGATGACGTCGGGTCCGGCCGACGCCTATAGCAAGGCTGAGTCAATCCTGGCGGGCATGGCCGGCAAGGTGTATCGCCTGGGTGACGTCCATGGCCTGGGGTCGAAGGTCAAAATCATCAACCAGCTGCTCGCCGGGGTGCATATTGCCGCCTCTGCCGAAGCCATGGCGCTGGGCCTGCGTGAAGGGGTCGATGCCGATGCGCTGTATGAGGTGATCACCCATAGCGCCGGTAATTCCTGGATGTTCGAAAACCGCGTACCGCACATTCTCAAGGCTGACTACACACCGTTGTCCGCGGTGGATATTTTCGTCAAGGACCTGGGCCTGGTGCTGGATACCGCCCGGGCCAGCAAATTCCCGCTGCCGCTGTCGGCCACCGCTCACCAAATGTTCATGCAGGCATCCAGTGCCGGCTTCGGTCGTGAGGATGACTCGGCGGTGATCAAGATTTTCCCGGGCATCGAATTGCCGACTGCCAAGCCCCAGTCCGTTTGAAGCCCGAGCCCGTTTGAGGAACACCCCATGACTACCTCCACCGCACGCCCGCTGCTGGGCTGCATCGCCGATGATTTCACCGGTGCCACGGACCTTGCCAACATGCTGGTACGCGGCGGAATGCGTACCGTGCAAAGCATCGGAATCCCGAGCGCAGACGTTGCTGCCGGGCTTGACGCCGACGCGATCGTCATTGCCCTGAAGTCGCGCACCATTCCTGTCGCCGACGCGGTCGAACAGTCTCTCGCAGCGCTGGCCTGGCTGCGCGAACAAGGCTGCGAGCAGATCTTCTTCAAATACTGCTCGACGTTCGACTCCACCGCGGCTGGCAATATCGGTCAGGTCAGTGAAGCGCTGCTGGCGGCGCTCGGTAGCGACTTCACCCTGGCCTGTCCGGCGTTCCCGGAGAATGGCCGGACGATCTTTCGCGGCCACTTGTTTGTGCAGGATCAACTACTCAGCGAGTCGGGCATGCAGCATCACCCGCTGACGCCGATGACCGATGCCAACCTGGTTCGGGTCCTGCAATCGCAGACCGGTCTGAATGTCGGTCTGTTGCGCTACGACACCATTGCCCGCGGCACTGAGCAGGTGCGTGCGCGAATCGCAGAGCTGAGGGCTCAAGGTGTCGGCATGGCCATCGCTGATGCCTTGTCGGACAGCGATCTGTACACCCTCGGTACTGCCTGTGCCGATCTGCCCTTGTTGACGGGTGGTTCGGGGCTGGCCCTGGGTTTGCCGGAAAATTTCCGTCGCGCCGGCAAGCTGCGCGACCTCGATGCCTCGAAGCTCCCGGCGGTATTCGGCGGGGAAGTGGTGTTGGCCGGCAGTGCGTCGATCGCCACCAATGGGCAAGTGGCGGCCTGGCTCGAAGCCGGGCGGCCGGCCTTGCGCATTGATCCGTTGGCCTTGGCGGCGGGTGAACCGGTGGTGGCGCAAGCCTTGACCTTCGCCCGTGATAACGAACAAACCGTATTGATCTACGCCACCAGCTCACCGGATGAGGTCAAGTCGGTGCAACAGCAACTGGGTGTCGAGCAGGCTGGCAGTCTGGTGGAAAACGCCTTTGGCGAAATTGCCCAAGGTCTGCGCCAGAGCGGCGTGCGCCGCTTCGTGATCGCCGGCGGAGAAACCTCGGGCGCTGTGGTTCAGGCGTTGGGCGTACAGCTGCTGCAGATTGGCGCGCAGATCGATCCGGGTGTGCCGGCGACCGTCAGCAGTACTGACGAACCTTTGGCGTTGGCACTCAAATCGGGCAACTTCGGTGGCCGCGACTTCTTCAGCAAAGCCTTGAACCAACTCGCGGGAGGTGCGCAATGAGCAACGAAAGCGCCCTGCGTGAGGAAATTTGCGAGGTTGGCCGTAGCCTTTACCAGCGCGGTTACACCGTCGGCAGCGCCGGCAATATCAGCGCGCGTCTGGACGATGGCTGGTTGATCACGCCGACCGATGTCTGCCTCGGGCGCCTCGATCCCGCGACTATCGCCAAGGTCAACCTTGCCGGCGAATGGGTGTCCGGTGACAAGCCTTCAAAGACCCTGGCGCTGCATCGTCAGGTCTACGACCGCAACCCGAGTGTCGGCGGCGTGGTGCATACCCATTCCACTCATCTGGTGGCGTTGACGCTGGCCGGTGTCTGGCAGGCGGACGACATCCTGCCGCCGCTGACGCCCTATCAGGTCATGAAGGTCGGGCATATCCCGTTGATTGGCTACCAGCGACCCGGTTCGCCGAAGGTTGCCGAGCAAGTCGCGCAACTGGCCAATAGTGTTCGTGGCGTGATGCTCGAACGGCTTGGCCCGGTGGTCTGGGAGAGTTCGGTCTCCAGGGCCAGTTACGCCCTGGAGGAGCTTGAGGAAACTGCGCGGCTCTGGCTGATGAGCGATCCCAAACCGGAACCTCTCGACCAGTCGGCTCTGGACGAGTTGCGAGAGACCTTCGGCGCGACCTGGTAAAGCGCTGGCTTAACACCACAAATCGATACAGCAGGCCCTGTACATGAGACGCGCAGCGACTCTCGATGGACCCGGCTTGCCTGAAAAAACAATAACAACAGGAAATCCAAGCATGACTCACCTTCACGGCGGCATTTTCAGATTCAGTGGCAGAACCGTTTTGTTTACCCGGCGTGGAGGGGTTCTGAAATGAGCCCTTTAGTCCTGATGATTACCGCAGGGATGGGCATCGCGCTGTTGTTGTTCCTGGTGCTCAAGTACAAGTTCCAGCCCTTCGTAGCGTTGATGCTGGTGAGCATTCTGGTGGCGCTGGTGGCCGGGGTGAAACCGGCCGATCTGGTGGCGACCATCGAAGGCGGCATGGGCAAGACCCTGGGTCATATCGCGATCATCATTGCCCTGGGCGCGATGATCGGGCGGATCATCGAACTCTCCGGTGGTGCCGAGGCGCTGGCCAAGACCCTGATCACTCGTTTCGGCAACCGGCGTACACCGCTGGCGCTGACGATTGCCGGGTTCATGGTCGGGGTGCCGGTGTTCTTCGAGGTCGGCGTGATCATCCTGATGCCGCTGGCCTATGGTATTGCGCGCAGTGCGCGTAAGCCGCTGTTGGTGTTTGCGCTGCCGATGTGCGCTGCGTTGCTGACCGTACATGCCTTCCTGCCGCCACACCCAGGCGCCGTGGCCGCTGCCAGTCAGTTGGGCGCGGACCTGGGTCGCGTGCTGATGTTCGGCCTGCCGCTGACTGCGTTCCTTTGCTATGTCGGCTACCGCGTGGCCGGGCGCATGACCCGTCGGGTGTACCCGATGACCGACGATATTCGTGCCGAGGTCTATGGCCCGCATGTCACCAACGAGGATCTGGCCGCCTGGTCCAATGGCAACGGCAAGAGCACTGAGCGAGCGGCTGTGGCCGTGTCGCACATGGGCCTGGAAGAGTCCACCAGCAGCATCGTTTCCAAGTTGCCGCCGGCACCCCCACCGGGGTTTGGTCTGATCGTCAGCCTGATCGTGCTGCCCATCATTCTGATTCTGCTGGGAACATTGTCCACCTCGTTGCTGCCTGCTGAATCGACCCTGCGCGGCATCATGACCGTGCTCGGCGCGCCGCTGGTGGCGCTGCTGCTCGACACCTTGCTGTGTGCCTGGTTGCTGGGTTCGCGTCGGGGCTGGAGCCGGACTCAGGTGTCCGACGTGATCGGTTCGGCCTTGCCCGGTGTGGCCATGGTGATCCTGATTGCCGGTGCCGGCGGGGTGTTTGGCAAAGTGTTGGTGGATACCGGAATCGGCGCCGTGGTCTCCGACATGCTGCGCACCACCGGTCTGCCGGTGCTGGCGCTGGGCTTTCTGCTGACCCTGCTGTTGCGCGCGGTGCAGGGCTCGACGACGGTGGCGCTGGTGACCACTGCCGGCATCATCAGCCCGCTGATTGCGACCCTCAATCTCACCCCGAACCACATGGCGCTGCTGTGCCTGGCCATGGGCGGTGGCGGGTTGGCCATGTCCCATATCAATGACGCCGGTTACTGGATCTTCACCAAGCTGTCCGGACTGAGCGTGGCCGACGGCTTGCGCACCTGGACGGTGTTGACCACCTTGCTCGGCACTTTGGGTTTCTGTATTACCCTGCTGATCTGGCCGTTTGTCTAACTCTTAATCTCAGGAGCTACCATGCCTCGTTTTGCTGCCAACCTCAGCATGCTCTACCCGGAACATGCGTTTCTGGATCGATTCGCCGCCGCGGCCGCCGATGGTTTCGAAGCGGTGGAGTATCTGTTCCCCTACGACTACAGCGCTGAAGAACTCAAACAGCGCTTGAGCGACAACGGCCTGGTGCAGGCACTGTTCAACGCGCCGCCCGGTGATTGGGCGGCGAGCGAGCGGGGCACGGTGTCGTTGCCGGGTCGTGAGAGTGAATTTCGTAGCGGCTTTGATCGTGCCCTGGAGTACGCCGGCGTGCTGGGTAACTCGCGCATCCATGTCATGGCCGGCCTGCTGCCTTCCGAGAGTGATCGGGCACGGCATCACGCCATTTATCTGGAAAACCTGGCCTATGCCACGGCCCAGGCGGCCAAGGTCGGTATCACGGTGCTGCTGGAACCGATCAATACACGAGACATGCCGGGCTTTTTCCTCAACCGGCAGGACCAGGCGCAGGCCATCTGCAAGGAAGTGGGCGCCAGTAACCTGAAGGTTCAGTTCGACTGCTACCACTGCCAGATCGTCGAAGGTGACCTGGCCACCAAACTGCGTCGGGACTTCGACGGCATTGGCCACATCCAGATCGCCGGCGTGCCGGATCGACATGAGCCGGACCTGGGAGAAGTTAACTATCCCTATCTGTTCGAGTTGATCGACCAGTTGGGTTATGACGGCTGGGTAGGGTGCGAATACCGGCCGCGTGGCAACACGTCGGCCGGCTTGCAGTGGCTGCGTGACTGGAAGGCGCGCTAACGCCCTACGCGTTGCTATCAGAAGGCAGCAACAGTTCGACTCCCTGCTTGCGAATGCCATCGGCCGCGGCCGGGGTCAATGCATCGTCGCTGAGGATAATATCGAACTGCTCTAGCCCGGCAATCTTGTACATGCTGAACGTGCCGTATTTCGAACTGCTGGCCACCAGCACCACTTGCGAGGCCGACTGCATCGCGGCTTGTTTCACCTCCACCTTCAGGGCCGAAGGCGTGGTGAGGCCGCGACGCAAATCCCATGAGCTGGTCGATATGAACGCGATGTCGGTGACGACCTGGCGCAAGGTGGCCACCGCCAGGCCACCCACGCACGATTGATTGGAGTGGTCCAGCTGCCCGCCGGTATGAATCACCGTGACATGGGGGGCGTCGATCAGCGCCTGGACAATGCCGAAGTCGTTAGTCACCACGGTCATGCCGGACAGCGCCTTGATGTAGGGGACGATTTCCAGCGTGCTGGTTCCCGCATCCAGGTAGATCGTCATATCGGCATGCAGTAGCCGGGCGGCGAGCTTGGCCATGGACTGCTTCTGTGGCAACTCGACCACCGCCTTGAACTGATGGCTGGGCTCACTGTGGAGCTGGCTGGCGATCCGCACCCCACCCGTTACCGAATAGGCACGACCTTCCTGCTCCAGCAGCGCGATATCGCGACGTATGGTCATGTGCGAACAGTCGAACATTTCCATCAACTGATGCACGCTCAGCACCTGATGCTTGCGCAACTGTCGCAGCATCAATTCACGGCGCTGTTCAGGAATCATCGGTGCGCCGCTTTCGGCGGCGATGTCCTTTTGATTAGGCATTCGGGCTCCAGATTAAGGAAAGCTGACGGTAAAGCTAACGGTCAAACATAGTAGCGAATCTGTGGCGGGATCAGTAGCGCGGCGATGTGACGGGGCCTGGGACTAAAATTGAGTCACGTTTCGCGTGGAGAGCGCTTCCTGCTCTTTCGATATGCAGCGAGTGAAGGCACAATGCGCATCCTTTTTTGGCTGGCCTTGCCGGAGGCGCCTCGAAATGATCAAAACGCCGTACTACCTCATCGATAAACAAAAGCTGCTGGCGAACATGCAGAAGATCGCCTATGTGCGCGAACAATCCGGGGCCAAGGCGCTCCTGGCACTCAAGTGCTTCGCCACCTGGTCGGTGTTCGACCTGATGCAGCAATACATGGACGGCACCACGTCGTCGTCGCTCTATGAGCTCAAGCTCGGTCGACAGAAGTTCGCTGGCGAGACCCATGCCTACAGCGTGGCCTGGGCCGACGACGAAATCGAGGAGATGCTCGACAACTGCGACAAGATCATCTTCAACTCCATCGGCCAGTTGCAGCGCTACGCCGAGGCTTCAGCAGGCAAAGTGCGCGGTCTGCGGGTCAATCCGCAGGTGAGCAGCTCGGATTACCTGCTAGCCGATCCGGCGCGTCCGTTCAGCCGTCTGGGCGAGTGGGACCCGGTGAAGATCGAGCAGGTCATCGATCAGATCTCTGGCTTCATGTTCCACAACAACTGCGAGAACGGTGATTTCGGCCTGTTCGACCAGATGCTGTGCACCATCGAAGAACGCTTCGGCGACTTGCTGCACAAGGTCGAGTGGGTCAGCCTCGGTGGCGGTATCCACTTCACTGGCGAAGGCTATGCGATCGACGAGTTCTGCGCGCGCCTCAAGGCCTTCTCGCAGAAATACGGCGTGCAGGTCTACCTGGAACCAGGCGAAGCGGCCATCACGCAGAGCGCGTCGCTGGAAGTCACCGTGCTCGACACCCTCTACAACGGCAAGCACCTGGCGGTTGTGGACAGCTCCATCGAAGCGCATATGCTCGATCTGCTGATCTATCGCCTGAATGCCAAGCTGGCGCCCAGCGATGGCGAGCACACGTACATGGTGTGCGGCAAATCCTGCCTGGCCGGAGACATTTTCGGTGAGTATCAATTTGATCGTCCGCTGGCGATCGGGGATCGGCTGTCGTTCATCGACGCAGCGGGTTACACCATGGTCAAGAAGAACTGGTTCAACGGCCTGAAAATGCCGTCCATCGTAGTGAAACAACTCGACGGTACAGTCGAGGTGGTTCGTGAGTTTGGTTACAACGACTACATGTCCAGCCTTTCGTAAGCTGGCAGAGAAGGAGAGAGAGAAAAATTGAAGAAGAACGTGCTTATCATTGGTGCAGGAGGTGTCGCCAAGGTGGTGGCCCACAAGTGCGCGCAGCACAACGATGAACTCGGTCGTATTGCTATCGCGTCGCGCAACATCTCCAAGTGCCAGGCCATCATCGACAGCGTCAAGGCCAAGGGCAGCCTCAAAGTGCCCGCCGAAATCCAGGCCTTCTCGCTGAACGCCATGGATGTCGAAGCGACCAAGGCGCTGATCCGCGAAACCGGATCGCAGATCGTCATCAACGTCGGTTCCGCCTTCCTCAACATGTCGGTGCTGCGCGCCTGCATCGATACCGGCGTGGCCTATCTGGACACCGCCATTCACGAAGAGCCGGGCAAAATCTGCGAGACGCCGCCCTGGTATGGCAACTACGAGTGGAACCACCTCGAAGAGTGCAAAGAGAAGAACATTACCGCCATTCTCGGCGTGGGCTTCGACCCGGGTGTGGTCAACGCCTATGCAGCACTGGCGCAACAACAGTATTTCGACCGCATTGATTCGATCGACATTCTCGACGTCAACGCCGGTTCCCATGGCAAGTATTTCGCCACCAATTTCGACCCGGAAATCAACTTCCGCGAATTCACCGGACAAGTGTGGAGCTGGCAGAACAGTCAGTGGACCAGCAACACGATGTTCGAAGTCAAACGCACCGATGACCTGCCGGTCGTAGGCGCGCAGAACCTGTACCTGACCGGCCACGATGAAGTGCACTCGCTGTCGAAGAACCTCGACGTGCCCAACGTGCGTTTCTGGATGAGCTTCGGCGAGCACTACATCAATGTGTTCACCGTGCTCAGGAACCTCGGCCTGCTCTCCGAGCAACCGGTCAAGACCGCCGAGGGCCTGGAAGTTGTGCCGCTGAAAGTGGTCAAGGCCGTGCTGCCTGATCCGAGCTCGCTGGCGCCCGGCTACACCGGCAAGACCTGCATCGGCGATCTGGTCAAGGGCACCAAGGATGGACAGCCGCGCGAGGTGTTCATCTACAACGTGGCTGATCATGAAGACGCTTACGCGGAAACTGACAGCCAGGGCATTTCCTATACCGCAGGCGTGCCGCCCGTGGCAGCAGCCCTGCTGGTCGCCCGCGGCGAGTGGGACGTGCAGCGCATGGCCAACGTCGAGGAGTTGCCGGCTGAGCCGTTCCTCAAGGCACTGGATGTGATGGGCCTGCCGACCCGCATCAAGGACGAGAATGGAGATCGTCCGTGGAGCTGAAACGCTTGAGACTCGCAACAGACAGTTGAACCGAGTTTCCCGCTCCATACGCAAAAACGCCGCTCTTTGAGCGGCGTTTTTGTTTGTGCGTAATGGGGAATGCAACATTCCCGCCCGTCACCCACATGCAAACCCAGCCCGTCGAACCGGCACTAACCCGTGGATGCGTGGTCAGTAATTGGCGCCTGAAGCGACGAGGATCGTCTCTGATTAGCGGCGCATCCGGCTACGTTTAGTGTTTTCTCCAATACCTTGGGGCAAAAAAACTCGCGATGGATTGCGTCCTGGACCGACTTTTCCTTTTGCGGGCGACACTCTATGGGTTTGCTTCTCGATCCGCGTCATGACATTGATGCCGCTTTATTAAGCTATCGCCGAGTGTTCTGGTCGCTGGCGCTGTTCAGTGGGGTGATCAACCTGCTGGTGCTGGTGCCGTCGCTCTACATGATGCAGGTGTACGACCGGGTCCTCAGCAGCCGCAACGAAACCACCTTGTTCATGCTCACCTTGATCGCCCTGGGACTGTTCATGTTCAGCGCCTTGATCGAGTGGGCACGCGGCGAGGTGATGATTCGCATGAGCGCGGGGCTGGACGACGCATTGGGCGAGCGGATTTTCGACGCTGCCTTCGCCCGCAGCCTGCGCGAGCACAACGCCAACCCGGCGCAGGTGCTCACCGATCTGGCGACACTGCGGCAGTTGATCACCGGCCAGGGCCTGATCGCCTTGCTCGATGCGCCGTGGTTGCCAATCTTCCTGCTGGTGGCGTTCATCTTTCATCCCTGGTTCGGCGTGCTGACGCTGGTTCTGGCCCTGGTGCTGATCGGCCTGGCGCTGTGGGGCGAGTTGGCGACTCGAGCGCGTCTGGGCGAAGCCAATCGCCTGGGCGTGCAGTCGTCGATCTATGTAAACAGCACGTTACACAATGCCGAAGTCATCCAGGCCCTCGGCATGCTCGGGCCGTTGCGCCAGCGTTGGAGCCTGCTGCAGCAACGGATCATTGCCGCCCAGGCCCATGCCAGCGACCGTGGCGCGCGTATCACTTCGATGACCCGTTTCGTGCGCATCTCCGGACAGTCTCTGGCCTTGGGCCTGGGGGCGTTGCTGGTGCTTGAAGGCCAATTGTCGGCAGGCATGATGATTGCGATGTCGCTGCTGCTGGGGCGTGCCCTGGCTCCCGTGGAAATCGCCATTGGCTCGTGGAAGCAATTCAACTCCGGCCGCCAGAGCTATCAGCGCCTGAGCCAACTGCTTGCCCAGCATCCGCGCGAGCGCCTGCGCATGCCTTTGCCACCGCCCACCGGCGCGGTGCGCCTGGAGCAGTTGTATGTCGGCCCGCCCGGCGCCTCGCAACCGATCCTGCGGGGCATCAATTTCAGCCTGGCCAAAGGGGATGTGCTCGCCGTCGTCGGCCCCAGCGCCAGTGGTAAATCGACGCTGGCCAGGGCGCTGGTCGGCGTATGGCCGGCCATGGGCGGCTCGGTGCGTCTGGACGACGCCGAGATCAGTCAATGGTCCCACGACGCCCTGGGCCCGCACCTTGGATACCTGCCGCAGGACATCGAGCTGTTCGACGGCAGTGTGGCCGACAACATTGCCCGCTTCGGCGAGCAGGACGCCGACCAGATCATCGCCGCCGGGCGTCACGCCGGCATTCACGAGATAATCCTGAGGTTCCCCAAGGGTTACGACACGCCGCTGGGTCCCGGCGGGCTTGGCTTGTCCGGTGGACAAAAGCAACGCCTCGGCCTGGCGCGCGCGCTCTACGGGCGCCCGGCGCTGATCGTGCTCGATGAACCCAACTCCAACCTCGATGAAGCCGGAGAGTTGGCACTGGTGCAGGCCATCAGTGCGCTCAAGGCTGCTGGCAGCACCGTGGTGCTGATTACGCATCGGCCTAATGTGCTGGCGGTGGTCGATTACATCCTGGTGCTCAAGGACGGCACTCAACAAGCATTTGGTCCACGGGATCAGGTAATCAAAGCATTGATGCCGGGGCCAAGACCGGCCGCGGTCAGGGAGACTGGCGAAGATGCGTGATCTGACCCCTGGGGCACAAACGTACAGCGAGCAGGGGCCGAGCGTGCGCGGCGCCACAACGCTGCCCGCCAGTACCGATGCCGGGGGGGCTGCACGTTATGGTGTCGGCTTCCTGGTCCTGACGCTGGGCGGCTTCCTGCTTTGGGCCTGCCTGGCGCCGCTCGACCAGGGTGTCGTGGGCAGCGGCACCGTGGTGGTGGCGGGCGAACGCAAGGCTGTGCAGTCGTTGGTCGGCGGGGTGGTGGAAAAGCTGCTGGTCAGCGATGGCGACCGCGTCACCCAGGGGCAGTTGCTGGTGCAGCTCAATACGGTGCAGGCGCAGTCGCAACGGGACGTAACCCTGGGCAAGTTGCTCAACGATCGCAGCGTCGAGGCGCGGTTGATTGCCGAGCGCCTGGGCTCAGCCGAGATCCAATGGCCCGCTGATCTGCTGGAACGCGCCGACGAGCCGCGGGTCAAGGCTTCCATGGCCTTGCAGAGCCAGTTGTTTTTGACCCGCCGCGCAGAACTGGGCAGCCGCTTGCAGATCATCGAACACGAAGCCGCGGCATTGCAGCAGCAATTGCTCGGCTACGAAGGCGTCAAGCGCAACTACGACACGCAGATGCGCTTCCAGCAACAAGAGCTGGAAGGCCTGCGTGAATTGGCCCGTGAAGGCTACATTCCGCGCAACAAACTCTTCGAGGCCGAACGCAACGCAGCCCAATTGGCCGGGCAGATTTCCTCCGGGGTGGGCGATGTTGGCAGGACCCGACAGGCGATCAATGAAAGCCGGCTCAAGGCCTTGCAGGCGCAGCAGGAATTTCGCCGCGATGCCGAAACCCAGCTCAGCGAGGTCTCTGCCGAAGCAGCAGGTTATGCCGATCAGATTCGTGCCTTGCAGTTTGAAGTCGACAACGGTGCGATCCGTGCGCCGGTGTCCGGGCAGGTCATGGACGTGAACATTCATACGGTCGGGGGCGTTGCGCAGGCCGGCCAAACCCTGATGCAGGTGGTGCCGCTGGATGCGCCGATGGCGATCACCGCGCGTTTCGAGCCGCTGATGGCCAATAAGTTGCGCCCGGGTCTGCCGGTGCATGTGCATTTCACCGCGCTGCAACGGGTGGATACGCCGACGATTACCGGCACGGTGACTACGGTGTCGGCGGACCAGTTGATCAATGAACAGACGCACCAGCCGTACTTTTCCGCCAAGGTCGAAATTCCCGCCGACACCGTCGCCTCGCTGCAGGCCGCCGGCCTGCTGGTGCGCCCCGGCATGCTCGCCGATGTCACGGTGGTGACGGGGGAACGCACCTTGATGAATTACCTGATGAAACCTTTGCGTGAACGCTTGCTTGCGGCCTTCAAAGAGGAATGAGCATGACCGCTGCGTACGACGCCTCGCCACATTGGGTCTGTGGTAATGCCAGTCAGTTAAGCCGAAACGCGATCCTTGTAGCAGCTGGCGAAGCCTGCGTTCGGCTGCGCAGCAGTCGTGAAACCTGAGTGCCCGGTGGGTCTGACACACCGCACTATCTGACTTTACGACTGCTGCGCAGCCGAACGCAGGCTTCGCCAGCTGCTACAGGGTATGCGTGCTGCTGAAACTGCTTAACTGACTGGCATTAGGGGCTTTTTCGGGCACTGCAATTCCCTTGTGGGAGCGAGCTTGCTCGCGATAGCGGTGGATCAGTCAGCCTCCATGCCGAATGTACCGCCGCCTTCGCGGGCAAAGTGCAACTCAGGCTGTAAAGTCGCTGGCGTGCAGCTCCTTGACGCCCACCAGTTCGAATTCGAACTCGGGGGTGGCGTCGGCGTTGACACTGCCTTGGAGAATGCCATCGGCAAATCGCACTTGGCCGGTGGCGTTGGTGGGGTCGAAGGCGTTGCTGCCGATGAACGTGAAGGCGTCGACAGTGGGGGTCAGCGGGTTGGCATCCAGGCCGGTAAGATCCAGATGATCACCCTCGGTGGTCTTGAAACCGCTGATCACATCGCGCAAAGCCCCGACGCCCATGTCCGACAGCGCACCAAACGCGTAGGTATCCGCGCCAGTGCCACCGGTGAGGTTGTCGGTGCCTGCACCGCCGATCAGCCGGTCATCGCCCGAACCGCCCACCAGCGTGTCGTTGCCCGCACCACCGTTCAGAACGTTCGCGGCGCTGTTGCCCGACAGACTGTCGGCGTAGGCGCTTCCCGTCACGTTTTCCAAGAATTTCAGGGTATCGAGCCCGGAACCCACGGTGTTTTGTTGCGCTGACGTCGAGAGGTTTACGGTAACGCCGGACAGGGCGTGCTCAAAGGACACCGTGTCAATGCCATCGCGTCCGTCCAGCACGTTGTTGCCGGCACCGGCGAACAGCGTGTTGTCCAGCGCGTTACCCGTGCCATTGGCGGCGCCAGTGCTATCGATATACAGACGCTCGACGTTGTTGCCGAGGGTATAGGCCGCCAGTCTGCTGTGCACGCTGTCGATTCCTCCAGCCACTGCATTGCTGTTGGTCTCGATCACGATGTCGTCGGCGTTGTCGACATAGTAGGTGTCGTTGCCATCCCCGCCGCTCATGCTGTCGTCCCCCGCGGCACCATCGAGCACGTTATTGGCGGCATTGCCGGTGATGAAGTTATGCCGCTCATTGCCGGTGCCGTTGATGGCCGACACGCCGGTGAGCACCAGGTTCTCGAGATTGGCGCCGAGGGTCCAGCTGACCGAGGCCAGCACCGTATCGATCTGCGAGGTCGAGGTGTTGGTTTCCACCACGCGGTCGGACGCGTTATCGACCACATAGACGTCGTTGCCATCACCACCGGTCATGGTGTCGGCGCCCAGGCCGCCATCCAGTTTGTCGTTGCCCGAACTGCCCACCAGGGTATCCGCCTGGCTGGTACCGGAAATCATGTTCTGAGCGTTGTCGAAAATGTCCTGCACGCTGTTGTTGTCGTTGGGGTTGCCCTGGAAGCCAAGGTCATTGGCAATGTAGTCGGCCAGGCGCTGGCCGACGATCTCCGCCGACTCCTCGTGCAGGTGCCAGACGTCGTCGGGATACGCCAGTGGATCGACTTCGTGGCGCAAGGGGAGGTCGGTGTAGTCCACCGCCAGCTGGACGTCGGCGCGCTCGGCGGCGATGGCTTCCTGGGCGGCGCGGACATAGCCAACCCCCTCGACGATGGAGGCAATCTTGTCTTCTGAATAACCACGGGTACGCGCCGCGTCCTGCTCGTAGTGACCGGTTTCCATCATGTACACACTGAAGTTGCCGAGCTGGGCATGCAGGTAATCAAACACCTTCAAGGTCGCAGCCTTGTAGGCCGCTGCCGCCGCTGGTTTGTCCGTGGCGCGGGCGATCTCCTGGGCGGCTTCCTCGCCCTGCCCCCAAATGATGCCCATGGTGACGTTATTGATCGATTGCAGTTCGGTGAGCTGGTCCCGGAGCAGCGTCACGGCGCGCAACAGCGCAGCCCCGGGTTGGTTGGTGTCGGTCAGCCACCAGCACAACTTGAGTTCCTCGGCGCTGAGCGTCGACAGGCCGGTGACCGTGCTGCCGCCCACCGCGATGTCGATGCCGTTGCCGTCGGCATCGGTGAACTGGCTGCGCACGTCATAGGGGGTGTAGCGGCCCAGGTCATTGACCAGCATCGAGGTGCCGGACTGATTGTCGTCCTCTGTCATGCGCAGCAGGCGCGCATTGGATTGGCCAAGGGTGGGCACATAGAGGATGTTCTGCTGGGCGCGCTCGCCGAACACGAAGTCGCTGGCGGTCAGGGTGTTGAGGTAGTTGCCGTTGAGGGCGATTTCAAAACGATTGCCATCGGCATCCGCTTCGGCGGACTTGATGTAGGTCTTGTCGCCGGCCGCGTTGAGGGTGATGTACAGCGTGCCATTGCTGCCATCGCCGAGGCCGATAAAGCCCAGGCTCGAAACATCGATCTTGTCGACGCCCGCGGTGAAGTCATAAATCGTGTCGGTGGCCGTGACACCGCCGGTGTCGTAGTCGCGGTAGCTGTCGAGTACGTTGGTGTAGCGGAAGGCGTCGGCACCGTCGCCGCCGTACAGCGAATCGCGTCCGGCGCCGCCGTCGACGATGTCCGCGCCGGTGCCGGCCTTGATTGTGTCGTTGCCACCGAGGCCGAGGATCAGGTCTGCGCCCGCCGTGCCATTGAGGGTTTCGGCATTGTTGGTGCCAGTGATGGTGTTGGCAGGCGCATCGGCCACTACCAACGCGAAGCTATCGCTGACCGATGCACCGGCCGGGTCCGTGGCTTTGACCAGCACGTTGTAATTGCCGGACGCGGTGCTGGTCGGTGTGCCGGTGAACGTCAGGTTGGTGACGTTGAAACTCAGCCACGCGGGCAGGGCGCTGCCATCGGCCAGGGTCGCGGTGTAGCTGAGGCTGTCATTATCCGGATCGGTGAAGCTGGTGGCCGGCACCGCGTAGCTGAACGAGGTGTTTTCGGTCGCGTTCTGATCCAGCAACGCCGTTGCCAGCACCGGCGCATGGTTGACCGTTGGCGAAGTGGCAAAGACGAAATTGGCGCTGGTCAGCTTGCCGAGGTAGTTGCCGTCCAGTGCCACCTCGAACCGGTTGCCATTGGCGTCGGCGGTCAGGGACTTGATGTAAGTCTTGGTGCCGGCACTGTTGAGCGCCACGTACACGGTGTTGTTCTTGCCATCCCCCAGGCCGGTGAAACCTATGGCCGAGAGGTCGATCTTGTCGGCGGTGATATCGAAGTCGGTGATCAGGTCGCCAAGGTTGGCGCCGCCGGTGTTGTAGTTGCGATAACTGTCCAGACGGTTGGAGAACACGAAGGTGTCCGCCCCGGCGCCGCCGGTGAGGGTGTCCATACCGGCACCGCCGTCGAGTTTGTCGTCGCCCGCGCCGCCACTGAGGCTGTCGTTACCTGCCAGGCCGAGCAGGGTGTCGGCCGAATCGCTACCCAGCAGCGAGTCGCTGCCGCTGGTGCCGGTGATCACCCGATTAAAGATGAAGTTATTGGCCGTCAGGGTGCTGGCGAGGTTGCCCGAGAAAACCAACTCGAAGCGATTGCCGCTGGCGTCGGCATCGTAGTCCTTGAGGTAGGTGCGGTCGTTGCTGGCGCTGTAGCTGACCTGCAAGGTGCCGCCACGGCCGTTGCCCAGGCCCGTGAAGCCGAGGCCGGCGAGGTCGATCTTGTCCTGGGTGACGTCGAAGTCGGTGATGGTGTCATCGAAGCTTGCGGTTGCGTTGCGGTAACTGTCGGACTGAGCGACGAAACGGAAGGTATCGGCGCCAGTACCGCCGGTGAGTTTGTCGATGCCTGCGCCACCCACCAGAATATCGCCACCGGCCCCGCCATTGATGGTGTCGTTGCCGGCACCGCCGTAGAAAATCTCGCTGGCGGCGCTGCCCAGCAGGGTGTCGTTGCCAGCCGTGCCTTGCACGGTGGTCATCGGCACCGTGGCGCTGACGTAGCTGCCGTCACCATAGACCAGCGTGGCACCGTTGCTGGTGTGGCTGATGGTGTTGCCAATAATGGCGTTGCGATCGGTGCCGTCCTCATTGCGCTCTGCAACGCCGTAGGTCGACAGGTTACTGCCGCTGATGATGTTGCCCTGGATGGTGTTGTCGCTGCCGTTGAAGTACTTGCCGGACACGCCGAGGGTATCGTCGTAGGACTGGATGATGATTTCCGGTACGGGGTTGCCCAGGGAGTTGTTGTTGAGCGTGTTGTCGATGATCTCGACGTGGTTGCTGCCGTAGATGCGGATCCCGGCGCTGGTGTTGTCGTGGATATCGACGCCGCTGACGGTCACGTCGCTGGACAGCTTGATCAGCACCCCTTCGGCGCCGTTGCCGTACACCGCGCCGCCGGTGATGGTGATGTTGCTGGGGGAGGGGATGTTCTCGCTGCCGCGCTGCACGACGATGCCATTGCCGCCATTGTTGTAGGCAATGTTGTTGGTGAGGGTGAAGTCGTGGGTACTGGTGACGACGTTGAAACCGTGGCGGTCATTGTCGTAGGCGACGTTGTTTTCGAAGGTGCTGTCGCTGAGGAAGTCAGCAACGAAGCCGTCCAGGCCATTGCCGTGGGACACGCTGTTCTTGATGACCATGTTGACGGTCTGCTCGTGGGGGTCGAAACCGTACCCGGAGCAATCCTTGATCTCGACGCTGTCGAGGGTGACGTTGGAGTCGTGGCCTTCTACGCCGGGAATGTAGCCGTTGAACCAACCGTCGATCTTGCCGGTGGTGTGGTCGCGATTACCGTCGATGGTGAGGTTGCTGACGCCAAAGTCGTGGGTTTCCTCGCCATAGGCCGAGCGGATGACACCCGTGATCTTGGTGTCGGAGCCGTCAGCCACCTTGACGGTGGTTTTGCCCATGCCGTCGCCGTACAGGTAGACGTTGCTCTTGAGCATCAGGCAACCGTCGGAGGGTTCCTCGCCACCCGAAACGATATAAGTTCCGGTCGGTACATACACCTGCCCCCCGCCTGCGGCGGCCGCTGCATCAATCGCGCTTTGTATCGCCGCCGTGTCGTCAGTGATGCCATCTCCTTTGGCGCCAAAATTTTGCACATTGAAAATCATGAGCTTATCTCCGTATCAGGCTAAAACCTCGGAAAATGCCAATATTCCATCGACAGCTACCGTGTTATGACCCAACGGAGCGCAAAAGTTGTGACCACATATCGGGGAAGTGTCAAAAACCTGATCTTGCTGATCAGCGGTTGTTAGGAAAGGCAAGGGAGATAACGTTATTTTGACACTGGCTCCGGCGGCAAACGCCGCCTCGTCGGGAGCGGGATCGCGAAGACAATGGCGTTATTGATCAGACCGAGCGTGTTTTGCGCTTTGAGCTGGACAGCCTTGCGCCGAACGCCACGGCGAGAACCTGTGGGTACGATCCGCTCAGCTGAGATTTTCGGGATGTCGGGGCCGCGGTCCGACGAAGAAACCGCGGCGACTGAACAATCAGGCGGCGGGGAGCACGCCTTTTTGTTTGGCGACATGAGTCGCCATTGCGTCCATCAAATCCGGGGACAGGCAGTCGTAGGGCTCCAGGCCGATCTCGCGCAGGCGCTCACGGATGGCCTTCATTTGCGCTGGCGGTGTGCCGGTTTCGATGATGGAGGACACGAACGCCGCGAAGCCCGGCGCAGCCCATCCGCTCTGAGGAGAGAGTTCGGTGTGGACGAAGTCCAGGCCATAAAACGCATGGTCCTTGTTCTCGATGCGCCCGAAGAGATGGGCGTGGCACTGCTTGCAGGCGTGCCGCTGGATGGTGGCGGTGTCGTCGACAATTTCCAGTTTTTCGCCATGGGCAATGACGCTGACCTTATCCCGAGGTACTACGGCAATGACGGCGAATGTCGCGTTTTGCGGTTTCCAGCATTTGCTGCAGCCGCACGCGTGGTTATGCAGGGTTTGTGCGTCGATCTTGACCTCGACCTTGTCGGTCGCACACAGGCATTGCAGGGTGCCGCCTGTGAAATTCGCGGCGGCGGGTTGGATACCGTTGTCCAGTGCGGGGTGAAGTTTCAAGGTGTTCACGTTGGCTTCTCCGTTTCAGGGGGTTAGACGAACGTGCCTGGGGCCGGGCAGTTGCCTCCGGGTAGGCCTGAGAAAATCATAGCTCAACGGCACACTAGCAGCTGATTAGTCGGGCGCTAAAGCCACGTATTCAGCACTCGCCGATCCAGCTCCTCCCAATCCGCCATGCCCAACACCCGCGTGGTGTTCAACCCGCGCAAATAACCGCGCAACTGATTGGCGGTGGCCCGCGCAAGCTCCGGGTCAGGCGCGTTTTCGCCCAACAGTACGGTTTCGTATTGGATCAGGTACTCGGCCACCCGGTCACGGAAATCGGGCAAAACGGCGTCGCGGATCAAATCAAAAGTTCTCAAGGTGAAATCCTCATCAATCTTTTCTAGTTGTGATTGAGTGTGCAGCCGCCTGCACGGCGCGCAACTATTGCTAGAAGTAATAGTGACCATTACGAAACGCAAGTTCTGATTTGTCGGCAATAGTTGGAAAATCGCCTCCATCGAACACGCGACTCAAGAAATTCCGCGATGACCGTTGCTTGGTGAACCGAACCTTTTATTTTTTGGATGAGACCGATGCGCCCTTTATTCGTGCCTGCCATGGTGTTTGCCTCTTTGTTGCTCGCCGGTTGTGCCTCCGCGCCGAACGACCCGACCCTGACCTTGCAGACCAGCAAGACCCCTGCCCAATACGCCGAGTGCGTTGTACCGAAATTGCAGGGCAGTGCGTTGAACCCGACCGTCTCGCAGACCCAGCACAGTTACCGGATCGTGGTGTCGAGCAAAGTCTCGGCGGACAACGTGCTGGAAGCCTACAAGGCGGGGAACGGCGGCAAGGTGTTCATCTACGAGCGGCACTTGCTCGCCTCGAACTTCCTGCCTTCAAGTTTTGAACGCGCCGCGCAGGATTGCATCTGACCCCGGCCCGTAAACGCTTTTCATAGCGCTCCTTTGGTTGGCCGCAACCAACCAAATTTTTGCCCCGCACCGCATTCGGTTGCGGGGCTTTTTTTCTGAGAATGAACAAAGGCTTGTCTTTGATTCAAATGGAAGAGGGGGTAATGATTTCATTCCCGCCTTAGCTCCGGGTGAGTAGTAGGTAGATCACATTGCGATAGGGGTCGAAATACAAGCAGGAGTGTGGTGATGAGTCCGCAGGTATGAACGCCCTCATCTGTTCGCGCGTCCTGAGCACGAGCTTCCAGTCCATGAAAGCTTCCATGTAGCCCCGCCCCCAGTTGTCCGGTGTAAAGTTTGCGATCAGGAGTTGACCTCCTGGATTCAGTTTACCCATCAGCCAAGCTGTAAGCGCCATTGCCTGGGCGCGATTAAGGTAGTCATAGATGCCAATACTGTAGATGAAGTCGAATCCATCGTAATCATCACTTTCAGGCAGCTTCTTGACACTGCACTCCCACTTGATGATTTTCGAGTACGTTAGAGTGGCAAGCCTCAGCGTCTCTGCATCATTATCAAATGCGACGAAGCGCTGGATCCGCTGTCGGGTCTCGGGTTTGAGAAGCTCCAGTTCTCGGCAGTGGCCACAAGCGAAGCTCATGATAGAAAGCGTTTCCCGATGGGATGCCAGCCGCTCAATCAGGCCTGCAATGTGCTCACGGCGCCAGCGTACGCTCAGTGCATTTGGGCTTGAGGTGACAACCTCAAATATTAATTTTCCGATCGCGCTGGAGTCGGGAGGCGGGTTCTGAAAGTAGGCGTAATCCAGCATTACAGCATCCCCTGGGTAGCCTCTGGGCTTTTCGAAAGCTCGTGAGGTGTAGGGGTCTTCCTGGAGTAGTTGAAAAATCGGATGTTCACGACATTGATCGACTATGTCGTCCTGCCAGAGCGTGTCGGGCAAGCTTTGGCGGTACTCCGTTAGCAGCTCGGTCATGCAAGTGATGGCGTGCATATGGTCGCCACCGAGAATTTCTTGCTGGAAAATATCAAGTTCGCTAATCAGGCCTCTCATCATCAACCTCCGCTGCGCCGCAAAGTAGGTGAGCCACGGTTGTAGATTAGTAGAACCGGTGCGGTGCAGTACCTCACACGGAGAGTCGCATTGCGAATCTGCGCATTGCATCGACCCCACTGAATAGGGTGAGGACAAGGGTGGAAACGAGCGCTGTACTCGATCTTATCGGTCGACTGGAGGAGGGGAGTGACCATACCGAGTATTTCTCGGTAAGACGCTTGCTTCCGTCGTGGAGGTCATCGATAAAAAGCGAGCAGACTATGAACGTCGTCGCAAACTGCATCCGCTTGACCTAGATTCCTGATCTTGAGGTCTAGACAGCAACCCTGGATTTTGAGACGCGTTAGTCAGAAACCAAGTTAAAGTGTTCATCAATGTCTGTTCATAAGGTCCCTCCACTCGATTTGCGTAGTCGCGCCAAGCGGTTCCAGCGAACGAACCGGGCAAAAAAAACCGTATATCAATCGTTGTTTGAAGAATGAATCGTCCGCTGTTTGTTTCTCTAGATGGGCCCAAGGGAGCCGGCAAAACCACACTGTTGGAAGCCGTGACGAAAGTACTGAGGGCAGACAACAAAAAGGTGATCCGACTTTGCGAGAAAAAAAGCGATCCCTATAGGGGTGAAACAATGACCCTCGTTAACAAGCTCGTCAGAAATCCCACCCGGGATTTGGAGTTGAGGGTTTGTGAGCGCTTTGCTGATAGCCGTACCTGGATTTCCCGGCACGTGCTGACTAAACAGCCACCAGACAGCATCATCTTGATCGATCGCTGGTACCCGTCTGATGCCGCGTTTCGCCGGATAGTCCCGTTTGCAGAGATTCTACAGTTGAACATTGATCGAAACGTGCGAGTGCCAGACCTGCATGTCGGGGTTGTCACCGCCCCTGATATTTCGTGGGCAAGGGCTGCGGCACGAGGCCGTGGGCTGGGCAGTACTGTGATCCATAAGCTGGAAGAACATGTCGCTTGTACAAAGGCGTTCGAGCAAGCAATTGCAGATCACGGCTGGGTTTTATGCCGTAACGAAGGAACGATCGAAGACGCAACGATGCAGGTGATTTCGGAGATCTATAGAGTCCTTCGATGCCCATAGGCGAAGCTCGCTGCGCCGGCCTTGATCAGACGGTACGAGCGTCGATTGCTGGAGATGCATGCCAAGAGGAAAGCGGACAGTAGGGAAACGGGCAGGACCTATGCGCATCTATAGAGTAATACCTGATTTAACTTATGGGCGATGTCAGATGTTCATAGTTCCAAAAAATCCTTTGAGAATAAGGATTTTAAACTAGAAAAACTAAGCGCAGGCTCTCCAAAACTTGTTCATGACCGACTGTTCCGTCCACGGCGGTGCGTAGGTTTATCACCGTACGGGCAGCCTTCTGAACTGGCCTAATAATTCCGGACACCTCTTAAGGGCGATATGATTTCGCCAACTTGGAGGCTCCATGAACGAAAGAAAGGTCTATTCGCGCGAGTTCAAACTGCGTGCTGCCAGCATGGTACTTGATGATGATTGTCCCGTTCCAGACGTCTGCGCGTCGTTGGACATTGGGCCTACCGCTTTGCGGCGGTGGGTCGAACAGGTTCGTAAGGAGCGCGAAGGCCAGCCGGTAAAAGGCACCAAAGCGATTACCGAAGATCAGCGTCAGATTCAGGAGCTGAAGGCCAAAATCAAGCAAATGGAGTTGGAGGCCGAGATCTTAAAAAAGGCTACCGCGCTCTTGATGTCGGATCCCGCTCGTTTTCGATGATCGCGGAGCTGAGAGCGTCGTATCCGACCGCCACGCTGTGTCGTGTTTTCAACGTCAAGCGCAGTAGCTTCTATGAATGGATTCAGCGGCGCTCCCGCCCCAAAATCAGGCGTGAAGAGCTTATGGCTCAGGTGGTCAACCTACACGCTGAGAGCCGCGAAAGTATGGGCTCCAGAATGATCTCCAAACGCCTGAAGGCCGAGCATTTTCCAGTAGGAAGAAGCCTCGCTGCGTCGCTGATGAAGGAAGCCAACATTGTCAGCAAACAGCGCCGACCGCATCCATTCAGATCCAAGGGGGTCGAAGCCTTTGTTGCGCCTAATCGACTCGAACGTAACTTCAGGCCGGCGGCCATCAACCAGGTCTGGTGTGGCGATGTAACCAGTCTTTTAGTGGGAAAACGCTGGTGCCACCTGGCAATCGTGATCGACTTGTTTGCGCGGCGTGTCATTGGCTGGGCGTTTTCCCTGATCAATGATGCCAACTTGGTCAGCAAAGCACTGCGCATGGCAGCAGACCTTCGACAAGGTGCACCAGGGCTGATGTTCCATTCTGATCAGGGCTGCCAATACACGAGCCGCAAGTTTCAAGGGGAGTTGGAGCGATATGGCATATTGCAGAGCATGAGCCATCGTGGGCAATGTTGGGACAACGCACCGACGGAGAGGTTTTTCGGAACGCTGAAGTCGGAATGGGTACCTCGCAAAGGCTACGGCAGCACCGAAGAAGCACAAACCGACATGGTTCGCTTCTTCATGTACTACAACCGCACTAGGCTCCACAGCTACAACAACTACCTGTCGCCAATAGCTATGGAGCAAAAAGCGGCATAAACACCGTAACCGGTGTCCGGATTTGCTTGACCAGTTCATTCCACCTCCTGATGAGGTCCGCATCAATTGCACACCGCTGCCACAGGCCAGTTACGCTAATATTTCGAACGGGAATAATCTCGATACGCGTCACGAGCGGCAACGTTTTCAATCTTCACATCCCTTCGATGCTGGTAGACAATGCGCGCTCTGCTCCGGGGTAGTTCAGCGGTAGAACACTCGGCTCTTAACCGGGTGGGCGCTGGTTCGAATCCAGCCCCCGGACCCACTACATCGCAGGGTCAGAAGGACATATGTCCAGGCACGATAGGGAATCGGATGCAATGGCCGGCATAAACGCCGGTTATGCGGTCTTTCAGTTATCTCGAGCATTGACCGCATCGGGTCTCGACACTGAGGCAAAAACACGCGAACGGATTGAACGCTGGCAGCAGGTGGTCGAACACATGGTGCAGGGCACTGCGCTGTATGGCTCGCGCACACCACTCGTGGATGTGCCTGAATGGGTCACGCTGGAGGTTGTCACGGGTGGTTTTGCCACTGGGCAGTATCTGGCCGGTGGCGCACTGACCGAGTACGAGCGGCGGTTGGCCGCCTCAATCCCAGGCATCCGCCCTGGTTTTGAACGACTTGATCTCAACACCTGGCACCTAACGGATGAGGGGATCGAAGCACTGCAAAAGCAGCTGGTGAACAGCGACTATCGGGTCGATGTACCAGAAGAGGCAGCGCTACTGTACGTGGCTTGGTTGTTGGGCCAGCAGCGCACGGAGGAAGCGCGCAAACTGATTGTGTCGATCGCTCCTTTTTTTGAGCAACTGCGTTTCTTTCCAATGGCTTCTGACGGGCTGCCACTCGCGGCGGCGGAAGTGCACATCTTCGATGTCGGCGATATCAAAAAGCTGCTTTCAAAACTCCCAGCGCAGCAGCGCCTGGCGGTGCAAAAACATGTGGTCGCGACTCGGTTGACTCTCTACGACGCAGCCATCTCGCTCTTCCTCTTAACGTACCAGGATGATTGGCCTTGTCGGCAATATCCTGAAGGCTGGCTTGAGCAGGCGAATACTCTAAATAGTCAGTTCAATGCCACCAGTAACAATGACATCCTCAATGTTGAACCTTTCAGAGATCGGGTAGGGGAGTTGTACGCGTTGCTGAGGCTCTGCTCCCGTGACCCAGCTTCGCTTACAGGGCGTCAAGTCGGACGTATTCGGCGGATCGTCAATGATTTCGTGTGCAAACATGGTCATCCAGAATCTGAACATCATCTACAGTACCGAGAAATGCAGCACCATCAGGTGGCCGCGCCCGAGCATCATCTGATCGCCAAGGTTGTTTCTGAGCGTCTGACCAGCTATTCGAGCTCGGAAGGCATCTCTGATTTTTCGTCCCTGTTGGAGCCCGTTACCGGCGAGGAGGCGAAGGCATATTCGCTGAAAACAGGTGTCGCCATTCCTCCGGCGGTTCGCCGACGCCTCGAGCGCTGTCGAAAGGGAACCATTACTGAGTTGATTGACAAGGGATTGATCACATCTGGGGATACCGTGGCGCGAGTACTGCCGGCGATGACGGCCGAAATCTGCAGTGCTGGATTTCGCGATACGACGCTGCGTATGTTGTCTGTCGCAACGTATCGTGCTTTTCGGCGACGCCGTTCATTGCTGCTACTCAACCTACAGAGCCAAGTCAAAATCAGTGAGCTGCCTTGGGTAGCGGCCGTCGAAGGTGAACGTGAGGCACACGCTGTCGCTGTTGAGGGAGCCAGACAAGCCTTGATCGAATCCTCGGCAACGACCCTCTCTGCTTTTCCTCAGGCAATCCTTCCGAACAAACTACTTCAGGAGTTTGGTTCGCTTGCTGTCACCGCGAAGCTGGATCTTCCTTTTGTGGAGGAGGTCGCAGTGGACATTTTCATGGGAACCTTCTCGAACAAATTCGTGGAAGCAGCCAGACGAGCGGCCTCGTTGATAGGTGGCACCCTTTACGCCCATTATTACGACATCGACACGAACCAACTGGCGATCCTTCCCGATAAGCCGAAATCGAAGAGCAGAAACTATTTCCAGCGTGAATTGGATACCAGTGATGCATTGGCGAACCTTTGCGCACAGCGGGCTAATGCACCCTTGGGTGCATGGCACTCAGCAACCAACGGAAGGATCATCGAGCAACAACAGATTCTGACGACGCAAAACCTTTCGCTTCTATTTGGTGAGCTCGGTTTGAAAGCGCTACTACATCATCGCCTGGGTTCACTTGCTCAGGAGTGCTTCCAATGGATATGCATACGGCAGCAGATGAAAATCAAGTTCTACCACTCAAGCTTGGTGATGCTCAAAAATACCGCTTATGCCTGGCGCCAGATGGTGTTTTATTTATCCGTGCTGGATGACGCCGAGAGGCGTTGCGCTATCGATAGCATCGAAGAACATTTCGCAGCTCAACCCACTGCATTCCGAGAGAGATTTCTACCGGCAATTATAGGGTTACGTGTGGCAGCTGCCGGGCTCCCGTTGACTCTGAACCGCCAGAAAAGTGAGGGGGCTCGGGTTTTTCTCGGATGGACCACCGAACGACATTGGTTGTTGCCGCCGCAAACGAATGACATCAGGTAAACGCTCGGCTATATCGGCGATGCGTGCTTGAACGCATCAAAAGCGATGTTTGTGCATCTGGCTGGAGTTCTTGTAGAGACGGGTCAAAACTTTCATGCATACGTCAGGTGTCGAAGTCAGGAAGGACGTCCAATGAGAAGAGCCTAGACGCCTGAAAAATCGGAAAGTGGTGGAGCTTGACCTCCAGCATAGGAAGTTCCGTACAGATACATGATTTAACATAATATACATTACACGTAACAAGATGTTTCGAGATTAGCCCGGTTGCGCGCAGATTTTGAAACGATCAAATCGCCTCAGCCACTTATTCTCCCATCAGCTTCTCAAACAACTCCGCGTGTTCGGGAAATTGCTCTGTAAGCTGCTGCTGATTACCCAACTCCATATCTGCAAAATCAAACCCTGGTGTAACCGCTTCGCTGATCAGGCCGTATCCCGCCAGTCCACTTGTAAGCTGCGAAGCTTTCCAGACGCCACCCGGTACAAGCAGCTGCAGACATTGTCCGGCGATTAAATCGCTGCCCATCACAACCGTTTTTAATGTGCCGTCCGGAAAAATCAGGCTGTACTGAATCGCATCTCCCACATGGTAGTAATGCACGATGTCCGATTGGTTCAGATGAAAATGACCTATCGGCGAATTCTTGGTCAGCAAGTAGTAAATGGATGTCATCAGGTAGCGCCGGCCCCCAGCGGTCTCAACCATCGCGTGGTGATCGGTTTGAAAGGTCCGGCGGTAGAAACCGCCTTCCATGTGGGGTTCCAGGTTCAGTGCTGCGATCACAGCCTCTGCGCTGGGAATGTGTCTATCAAAGGTGTTGGTAGTCATGTTGATTGAGCCCTCCAGCCTTTGAAATAGCGCGCAATTAATACATTTACTCTATTGCATAAATGATATCGATCAATAATAACTATGCTAAATAGCTCTTTAGTAGAGCTAGCCATTAGAGCTTGAACGCACGAGTACTCACTACCCTCGCCCGCTATTGTTATTCACGCCGCACTTGTGTTTGCGACACGAGCGGTGCGAATAAACAAGGCGCGCACTTTCTCCCAGAAATTACCCCCCAATACGAAAAAGCTGCCGATCAGCATGAGGTCACCCAGCGCTTGAACTTGCCAGAGGTTGGGTCTGAGCCCCGGCCAAATGCTGTCGACGTAGGGTTCAAGAAAGGAGGAAATCAGCGGCACAAAGAACATAACGATGCCAATTCTGTGACGCCATGGGCCCACTTCGACTTCCGTGCTAGGTGCAAGTGAGGACACATATCCGAACAGGCTGCGCTTTAACTGTTGGAATCCGGCTTTGCCCATCACCGCAATAACGATGATCAACAGGACTTTGTTGCTGATGAACAGCACGCCGGTCAGTGCAGCGATCTTTGAACCAGGCACATCGGCTGCCGCTGCGAGTGGCACCAACAGCCAGGAACCCAGCATCAAGCAGATAATGACTATGCCCAACTTAAAGCGCCAACCGGCTGAATGGGGTTCAACAACACCCGGAGTGTTATTCATAATCCTCGTACCTTTCTAACTGATCAGTAGATTTGATGGCGCTTAAAAAAGCGTAGCAGCCGTGTGCCCATTTGGACGGCTATGCTCCAGTGATCTTTGTTGGTCGGGAAATGCGTAATGCATCCAGGTACAACCCTGCTGAATTGGCATGGCCGGTTCGTGCTGCTTGGCGTACTCGGCCTCAGTGGCTGCGTACGGCTTGGGCCGGATTTCCAGCCGCCCAGCGAAGAATGGGTCAAACACTGGAGCACCCCTGCCCTTGAGCAATCCAGCCAACGCAGCCTGAACCCGGATCTGCGTCAGTGGTGGCAAGTCTTCGCCGATCCGGTCCTCAATCATTTGATTGCCGAGTCGGATGCACGCAACTCCAGCCTCAAAATCGCCGGCCTGCGCGTCATGGAAGCCCGAGCCCAACTCGGCATTGCTCAAAGCGGTCTTTACCCGCAACTGCAGCAAGCCAGTGTCGACAGTCTTTACTTTAACCGCAGGCAATCCGGCGGGACCAACCCGCAAGACAGCCATTTCTGGCAACACAGCGTGGGGTTCGACGTGGGGTGGGAACTGGACTTCTGGGGCCGTTTCAGTCGCGCCATCGAGTCATCCGATGCCAGCTACTTCGCCGCCCAGGCCAACTATGAAGACGTGCTCGTACTGCTGCGCGCACAAGTGGCCGATACCTATTTTTCGCTGCGCACCACCGAAGCCCGTTTGCGTGTCGCCCGGGAAAACGCCAAACAGCAAAAGCGCAACTTCGAGATTACCGAGAAACTCTTCAATAGCGGCCAAACCGCCGAGCTCGACCTGCAACAAGCCAGGACTCAATACCTGGGTACGTTGAGCACCATCCCCAACTTCGAAGATCAGTTGCAACGAACCCGCAATGCGTTGGCGGTATTGATCGGCCAGCCGCCCGGCGCGCTGCCGCAACTGGTCGAAAACGTGGGACTGATCCCGCTGGTCGACCGTGCCGTGTTGCAAGATGTACCGGCCAACTTGCTCCTGCGTCGGCCCGACGTGCGCGCCGCCGAGCTTAATGTCGCCGCCCAGTCAGCGCTGATCGGTGTGGCCGAGAGCGATTTCTATCCGTCGCTGACCTTGCTGGGCAGCATCGTCTGGTCCACCGACACGCTCAGTGGCACGCCTCGGAATCTGGATTTGATCGGCGGCCCCAGTCTGCGCTGGAATCTGTTCGATCACGGCCAGATCAGCAACAACGTGCGCGTGCAGGATGCGCGGTTGCAGCAGCTGATCGAGGCTTACCGCGACAAGGTTCGCCAGGCGGCACGCGAGGCGGACGATGCGGCCTATGGCCTGATCAAATCCCTGGAGCGCGAACGCATTCTGGGTGAGGCTGAAGTGGCAGCCAAACGCTCGCTGGTGTTGGCCAGCGCGCAGTATCGCGAAGGATATTCGGACTTCCAGCGGGTGCTGGATGCGCAGCGTGCCTTGCTTGAACAACAGGACAATTATCTGGTCGCCCGCAGCAATGCCGTGAGTAATGTCATTGCCTTGTACAAAGCCGTGGGCGGTGGCTGGTACAGCGCCCAGCCGAAAGTTGATCCAGCCACTCGCCAGCAAATGGAAAAACGTACCGACTGGGGCGATCTGCTGGAAGAGCCCACCACTGCACAGCCTGCCATTCCAATGTCTTACAAGGTAAAAGACCAATGAGTGAAGCCGCCCAGCCCACGCCCGAGACACCTGTCACCCAGGCGCCAGCACCGGCTGCCGACCCGGCGAAAAAAGGCATCAAGTGGGTGCTGTTACTGATCCTCCTGAGCCTGACCTGGTACCTGTTGGCGGATCGTTTCACACCCTATACACAACAGGCCCGGGTGGGTGCCTTTGTGATTCCGGTCGCCTCGGAAGTGGCGGGCCGCGTGATCCGGGTGAACGTGCGCAACAACCAGGACGTCAAGGCCGGCGAAATCCTTTTCGAGGTGGACCCTCAGCCGTACCAGATTGCCGTCGACCGTGCACGTGCCGACCTTGAATCGACCCGCCGACAGATCGGTGCGAGCACCGCCGGCATTGCCTCGGCGCAAGCCAATCTGCGGGCCGCCCAGGCCAATGAGCTCAAGGCGCGTCAGGACAATCAGCGTCTTGAGGGTTTGTATCGCGAAGACCCCGGCACCATTTCCGTACGTCTGCTCGAAGTGTCTCGCGCCAACCGCGAACAAGCGGTCAGCCAGGTCGCCGCTGCCCGCGCCGAAGTGCAGCGCGCGCGTGAGCAGGAAGGTGGCAGCGAGGAAGACAACGCCTTGCTGCGCAGTGCCGCCACGGCGTTGTCCAAAGCCGAACTGGATCTGTCCAACACGCAGATTCGCGCTCGCTCGGCCGGACTGATTACGGATCTGCGTACTGACGCAGGGCAATTCGCCGCGGCCGGCAGCCCGGTCATGACCCTGATCGCCATTCATGATGTGTGGATCAGTGCGGACATGACCGAGAACAACCTCGGTCTGGTGAAGCTCGATACGCCGGTTTCAATTGTTCTGGATGCTCTGCCGGGTGAAGTTTTCGAAGGGCGCGTGCGCAGTGTCGGTTACGGCGTCAGCGTGGGGCAAACACCCCCGCCAGGAACCTTGCCCAGTGTGCAGAACAGCCGCGACTGGTTGCGTCCGGCCCAGCGTTTTCCGGTCATTATCGAGTTTTCGCCAGACTCATTGAACACGCTGCGTGACAGTCGGGGGATCCGTGCCGGTGGGCAGGCCGAAGTCATGGCCTTCCCCACCGAAGGCAATCCGCTGAACCCGCTCGGCCACGTGTTTGTGGGGTTCATGAGCTGGCTGAGCTATGCCTATTAAAGGTATGTCGACTCGGCGCACGCCGCGGGATCAACGCGCACTGCGCCTGGCCACCGGCACGGCGTTGTGCCTCACCGCCAGTTTCGGCCTCGGCTTGCCGATTCCCTTTATGGCGCCGGTGCTTTGCCTGCTGTTGCTGGCCTCGGTCAATCGCCCGCTGCCGTTCAAGGCCGGCCTGGTGCTCGCACTGGCTGCCATGTTGACCACCGGCATCGGCCTGCTATTGATCCCGGTCCTGCGTTATTACCCCGTCAGCGGCGTGCTATTGATCAGCGTCGGTCTGTTCCTGGCCTTCCGCTATGGCCTGCGCGGCGGCAATACCTTGATCATGACCTTCCTGGTGATTGGCCTGACCATGATCTCCTCAGCCGGTATCGCCGAATTCGATCTGGCGGCGATGGTCATCGGCGCACTGGTCAAGGGTTTGCTGCTCGCCGTTGTCGTCGTGGCGTTCAGTCATGGGTTATTCCCGGATCCACCCAATGCCCCTTCTCCCCCGCCTGCCCCACCCTTGCCGGCAGAAGAAGTCAGTCGGATTGCGCTGCGTGCCACCTTGATCGTGCTGCCGGCATTCCTGCTGGCACTGATCGACCCTGCCGGTTATCTGCCGATCATCCTGAAGGCCGTCGGCCTGGGTCAGCAAAGCTCCACGACGAACGCCCGCATCGCCGGTCGCGAACTGCTCGGTTCAACCTTGCTCGCAGGCCTGTTGGCGATCCTGTTCTGGAGCGCCCTCAGCCTGTTTGTGCATCTGTGGATGTTCTTTCTGTGGATGCTGCTGTTCGGCCTGGTGATGGCGCGCAAGTTGTATGCCCTGAGCCCGACGCGGTTTACCCCGGGGTTCTGGCTCAATACCCTGATCACGCTGATCATCCTGTTGGGTCAGTCGGTACAGGACAGCGCAGCAGGCAAAGACGTTTACACAGCGTTCGCCATCCGCATGGGCTTGTTTATCCTCGTGACGCTGTATGCCTGCCTGATGGTTCATCTGCTCGATCAACGGCAGGAAAATGCTCAAGGATTAACCTGATACCCCTTACCCTGCAGGCAGCTGGAATAGGCGGTAGAACTGGTCGAAGCACTGGTTTTCTCTTGCGCCCGGCGCTCCTGGCGTTGACGCGAGCCTCCGACGACCGCCCCTGCCACGGCGGTTTCCTTGGCGCGATTCTGGCGATAGTCCTGCTTTACGTCGTCGTCGACGCGATCATAAAACTCGTCATGCTGACGTCCCCGCACCTGCGCCCCCGCCGCACCGGCAGCAGCGCCCGCCGCGGCGCCCTTCAGCCTTCCACCGCTAGCAGGCGGTGCAGCCGAGGCGCTCTGACCGGCCGCGATGTTGTGGCATTCGGTAATGTCCGTTTGGGTTTGTTGCGAACTCTGCCCTTTCATCGGCACGACCGTTTCTGCCCACCCCTGGGTCCAGGAAACCGACAGTGCGATGCACAGGCTAATGGATGACAACCTTTTCATGATGACCTCCGACAGGGCCCGGCACTCTGCAAGCACACTGGGTCGGTAGACAGACCGCTCAATACGTCACGCCTCGTGATCCTGGACGTGGTTCAGCATAAAAGATTGTAGATCACCCCTTCTCACCCGCCCCCCTTCCCTATTCGTCGTCAGCGTGCGGAACTATTTTTCGCGCCAGCACACGCCATGACCTAACCTGAATGGCTAAAGCCGCTGGAGGCATGCCTATGCGTCCCGCATTGAAATTACTCATATTCGTTGTGTTCGCGCTGATGGGGGCGAACATCGGCGAACTGTCGGCGGATGAACTACCCAACACGTCAAGCAACGGTGAGGCCAGCGCTACCGCTACGGTGTCAAAAAGTGATCTGGAAGCACTGCAATCAAGGCTGGACAACCTTAAACAGCTGGTGTCACTGACCAGTAACTACACCCAGTTGGTAGGTTTTCAGGACAACGTTCAGTTGCTCTTCAGTGATGTGGACAAGTTGGCGGCGCTATTACTTCCCGAGCAGGCGCAATTGCAAGCACAACTTAGTGTGCTCGGGACGGCATCCACCATCAGCCTTGCCGTGGAAAAGTCCGATCTGGTGAAACAAAGGTCCTATCTCACCGCACAAAAAGACAAGGTGGATAACGATCTCAACATACTGCTGGCCATCAAAGAAGGCGCGACTAACCTCATCGCCCAGATTGCCAGCATTCGGCGTACCCAACTGGAAACCGAACTGGCCCAGCGCACCGCCAGCTTCCTCAACCCCCGGTTCTGGTTACCGCTGTTTTCTCCACTGGAGGAGGATAAAAACCGTCTGAGGTTTTTGATCGACCAGTGCAACAGTGTCATCCAGTCCGTCTGGCAACCCGGCCGGCGTGCCGCGACCGTCACGTTGTTATTGCTGGCCCTGGCCTTCTGGACGCCGGGGCGAAGACTGGCTGAACGTGGTTTGACATGGATCTGTATCCATCGAGTACCGGAAGGTCGCCTGCGCAGAAGTTCATTGGCGATAGCGACGGTAGTTGCCACGATGTTGAGCGCAGGTTGCGCAGTACAGCTCATCTCCGCGGCGGCTACCCGGCTTCAACCATTGCCGCAACCACTGCAAGGTTACTTCGACGATGTCGAGAAAGTCGCTTACGCCTGCGCCCTGATCATCGGCCTGAGCCGGGCCCTGCTGTCAAAACGCAATCCCTCATGGCGGTTGCCTGGCATCGCCGATGAAGTAGCACTTGCAATAAGCCCTTTTCCGGCGCTGTTGGCCGCTTCAATGTTGATACTCATCTCACTGGTACAAGTCACCAATGCGACGGGTATGAGTACGCAAGTGGTTCTGTTCAGCCGGGGCGTCGTGTCATTAGTCGTCATCATGGTTATCGGTGCGTTATTGCTGCGCGTCAGTAGAACCCGTCGAGCGATGGTTATTGCCGGGGAACACCCTGAGTCAGGGACTACGCTGGCGGGGGTGATTTATACCGGCGTCAGTATCGCCGTGTTGATCTCGATTTTTGGCCTGCTGGTCGGTTACATCTCCCTGGCCCGGTTCATCACTTACGAAATTGTCTGGCTCTATATCGTTATTGCCAGCTTCTATTTGCTGACGCAGTTGTTCAGGGACTTGTGTGATTACCTGTTTTCGCCAAAGCACCCCAGCGGCAAAACGATCAAACAGCTGCTGGGTATCGGCGACGTACGGCTTGAACAAATCGAGGTTGTTGTGGCGGGTATTGGCCGAGCGGCCTTACTCCTGATTGCCGTGATTACAACAATTGTGGGGGGGATTGGAGCGACCTTTGGCCAACTGACTGACAGGGTTTCAGCGATCCTCGGCGGCGATGGCCTGCGCAAGCTGAATATTATTCCGGGCAATCTGTTGAATGCGGTCCTCGCGCTGTTGATCGGTATTTACCTGATTCGATCGCTGCGCAGATGGCTGGATAACGAGTTCCTGCCGAAAACCGATATGGACCCCGGCATGGGGGCGTCGCTGAGCACCCTGTTCAGTAATATCGGGTACGTACTGGTCATTCTGCTGGCGTTGTCTTCCTTGGGCGTCCAATGGACGAATCTGGCCTGGATCGTCAGTGCGTTGTCGGTGGGGATCGGCTTCGGCCTGCAGGAGATCGTCAAGAACTTCGTATCCGGGTTGATCCTGCTCACTGAGCGTCCGGTCAAGGTCGGCGACCTGATCAGCATCAGCGGAGTCGAAGGTGATATCCGGCGAATCAATGTCAGGGCTACCGAGATACAGCTCAGTGACCGCTCGATCGTGATCGTGCCCAACTCGCAGCTTATTTCCCAGAACCTGCGCAATGTGACCATGGGCGGCAGCGCCCAAGGGGTGGCCACACTCGAGCTGGTGTTCCCTCTGGATATCGACCCTGAGCAAGTCAAAAACCTGCTGTACAGCGCCTATCACGAGCATGAAACCATCCTCGACAAACCCGCCCCCGTGGTCCGCTTCAGCAATCTGAGCCCTGAAGGCATCACCCTGACCATCACCGGCTATGTCAGCAGCCCAAGGATTGTCAGCACGACCAAGAGCGATCTGCTCTTTGAGATCCTGAAGCGATTGAGTGCGGCCGGCATCGAATTGGCCAAGCCGGTCCCTCCTGCGTAATGCCCATCAATAGCCTGATGCTGTTCACTTAAGGTTGTTGGGGTACATATCCGTTTCTGCGGTGATGGCTGCTGGCGGTTTCGCTTTTACAGCGAGTCACTTKGAARAGCCCCAAGTAACCAARGGCTCTTGCCCCGCCATTCGGTGCCTCGCCTAGGCTCGGCATGCCCTCACTCCGGCATTGCTCCGGGGGCCCGCCGCCATC
>NZ_LMCV01000018.1:0-149841 GCF_001424925.1 Pseudomonas sp. Root329
GTTGTTAAAGAGCGGTTGGTTAAGATCTTTYGTCTCAACCGAGGCGCGCATTCTACAGCAGCCTCTGTTGCTGTCAAGCGGTTATTTTCCGAAGTTTTCAAAGTTTCCTCTGCAACTTCAACCACTTGCGCTTTCGATCTCTCGTTAGCGGGAGGCGAATTCTACAGCGTTAGTCGCTGCTGTCAACACCTCTTTTCACCGCTTTCGACCGAGAAGATCGAATCGTTAAAAGAGCCAAACAACCTCGCTCTTTCAACTCCTTCTGGGCTTCGRTRACCTGAAGCAACTCGCTGTCGAAAACYGCGTAACTCATTGTTTACCAAGGAGTTTTCCGTTTCGACTGCGCCGGAAGTGGGGCGAATTATAGACTTCCGTCGAAAACTGCGTAACTCATTGTTTACCAAGGAGTTTTCCGTTTCGACTGCGCCGGAAGTGGGGCGAATTATAGACTTCCAGAATCTGCCGTCAACCCTTAATTATGCTTTTCTATAAGGATGCTCAAAATCGCTGCTTATATATAGACGCGCCCGCCATGAATGCGCAGTATATTGCCCAATAACACTCTCGCTTCCTACTTCGGACGATGCCACGCCATGAATGACCAACCTCGCAGCCTTGCCTCGACCCTGTTTTCGGTTGGCCTGCTATTGATAGCCATGGCATCAATCCAGTCGGGAGCCTCCCTGGCTAAAAGCATGTTCCCCATTATCGGCGCGCAAGGGACCACCACCCTGCGGCTGATCTTCGCCAGCGTGATAATGATGTTGATACTGCGCCCCTGGCGAGCGAAGCTCACCGCAAAATCCCTGCGCACTGTCATCGTCTACGGAATGGCGTTGGGCGGCATGAACTTCCTCTTCTATATGTCGTTGCAAACCGTCCCCCTCGGTATCGCGGTTGCGCTGGAATTCACCGGCCCACTGGCGGTAGCCATTTACGCCTCACGTCGCGCGATCGACTTTTTGTGGATCGCCCTGGCAGCCGTCGGCTTGCTGCTGTTAATACCTATGGGAGAGACGACCGCGGGGATCGATCTGGTAGGCGCCGGTTACGCATTGGGCGCAGGTGTCTGCTGGGCGCTGTACATTCTGTTCGGCCAAAAGGCCGGCGCCGACAATGGCGTGCAGACCGCGGCACTGGGGGTGATGATTGCGGCACTTTTTGTAGCCCCTATCGGCATCGTCCATGCTGGCGCCGCGCTGCTCACTCCCTCACTGATCCCCGTGGCCATCGCTGTCGCCATTCTGTCCACCGCCGTGCCCTACACGCTGGAGATGGTCGCCCTCACCCGAATCCCGACCCGGACCTTCGGCACGTTGATGAGTATTGAACCTGCGATCGGCGCACTGTCAGGTCTGTTGTTTCTCCATGAGTACCTCTCACTGTCACAATGGATGGCCATCCTGTGCATCATTCTGGCTTCCATAGGCGCGACCATGACGATGGGGAGTGCAGCCAAGCCTGCTGTCGCTGCAGATTGAGACAGGATTTGACGAGGGTCTGGTATTTGCCGCGCAATTAGGCCATGTTTAGACCCGTAACCCAGTGTCAGACATGGATTTTTCAGATAGGGATATCAGAACGCTTCAAGCGAAAGCGAATGCAGCCAGACCCGGGCGCAAAGATCCGGGGACGCTATAAGGACAGTAATGAAACGAATTTTGATACTGATCGCCGTACTTGCGGTTGCGGGCTGCGCGGCGACATCGAAAACCCAGGTAAAACACGGCAAGAGAGGGCTGCATATCAACTGTTCCGGGCTGTCGTCATCCTGGGACAAGTGCTACACCAGCGCTGCCAACTCGTGCGCTCCCAAAGGTTACAAGGTCATCGCCAAGTCAGGGGACGCTGTGGAAGAACCAGGCGATTACCCGTTCGGCCTCAACCCTGCCGGCTATACCAGCCGCAGCATGATCGTCATCTGCAAATAGATTGATGCCGCCTTGTCAGGTTCGTGGACCTGCGATCTGGCGGCCAATCTCATCGTAACTGGACTTCAGTACCGCACGCTGAATGTCCGGTGTGGCCAGCATTCGCGCAATGACCAACGCACCGATACATTGCGACAGAATCGCCCAGGCCAGGCTGTCGCTCTCCAGAACTTGCGCCCAACTCTTCTGAAGCCGACAAATCCAGTTTTCCGCCTGCTGGCGAATCATCACGTCTGAACGTGCAATCTCAGCCCCCAATGCCGGCAAAGCACATCCGGATTCCGGGTGCTCGACATGGGCCATGCTCAGATAGTGTTTCAGGCAGCGCTTGAGCCTGTCACGATTCTGGTCCGCCCCTAAACGCTCCAGACTTTGAGACAGCTCACGCTCGACGATTGAAGCGAACAGCTCATCCTTCGACGAAAAGTGACTGTAGAAAGCCCCGCCACTCAAGCCGATTGCCTTCATCAAACCGTCGACACCCACTGTTGAAAAACCAGACTTCTTGGCCGACACCGCACTGCTTTCAAGTAGTTTCTCTTTGGTTTCCAGTTTGTGATTGGCCGAGTAACGCATTGCCTTGCCCTCAGGATTGATCGCCTTGACGCTTGCCGAATCGTAGCATAACGTTCGTTTAGTTAACGATCGTTTAGCAAAGGGAACTACCCATGAATAACAAGAAGGTCGTACTGGTTGTAGGTGCAGGGGATGCCACCGGCGGCGCCATTGCAAAACGCTTTGCGCAGGAAGGATTTGTGGCGTGTGTCACCCGCCGCAGCGCGGACAAACTCCAGCCGTTGGTGGACGCCATCGAGGCCGATGGCGGTGAAGCCCACGGGTTTGCCTGCGATGCGCGCAAGGAAGAGGACGTGATTGCGTTAGTTGAGCAGATCGAAAGCCAGATTGGCCCAATCGAAGCGTTCGTTTTCAACATCGGCGCCAATGTGCCTTGCAGCATTCTCGAAGAAACCGCGCGCAAATATTTCAAGATCTGGGAAATGGCCTGCTTCTCAGGATTTCTCAACGCTCGTGAAGTGGCCAAGCGCATGGCCAAGCGTCAACGCGGGACAATTTTGTTCACCGGTGCTACCGCCGGCCTGCGTGGGGCCTCAGGATTTGCGGCGTTCGCCGGCGCCAAACACGGAATTCGTGCCCTGGCGCAAAGCATGGCGCGTGAACTGGGGCCGATGAACATTCACGTCGCCCATGTTGTAGTCGACGGTGCCATCGATACCGATTTTATCCGCGAGAGTTTCCCCGAAAAGTACGCGACCAAGGACGAGGACGGCATTCTCAATCCAGAGCACATCGCCGAAAACTATTGGTACCTGCACAGCCAGCCCCGTGACGCATGGACCTTCGAGCTGGACCTGCGCCCCTGGAGCGAACGCTGGTAAGCCCTCCCCCACAATAATAAACAGAGCGCATCGACCATGAGCAAAACCGTGGAGTTCTACTTCGACCTCGGCAGCCCCGCCACCTACCTGGCCTATACCCAACTACCGAAGATCTGCGAGCAGACCGACAGCCAGTTGATCTACATACCCATCCTGCTGGGTGGCGTCTTCAAAGCCACTGGTAACGCCTCCCCCGCGATCATCCCCGCCAAGGGCCGCTACATGTTTCAAGACCTGGACCGCTATGCCAAGCGCTATGGCGTGCCACTGAAGTTCAATCCCCACTTTCCTATCAACACCCTGATGCTGATGCGCGCCGTCACCGGCATGCAATTGCGCCATCCCGAACGCTTTCTGGCGTTCATCGATTGCCTGTTTCACGCCCTGTGGGTAGAAGGCCGCAGCCTCGATGACCTCGCAACCGTTGCGTCAGTACTGACACAGAACGGTTTCGAGCCCAATGCGGTGCTGGCCCTGACCGCCGACGAGGAAGTCAAAGCGGCGCTCAAGGACAACACAGAGAAAGCGGTGCAACGGGGCGTATTCGGTGCCCCAAGCATGTTTGTCGATAATCAGCTGTTCTTCGGGCAGGACCGCCTGGATTTCGTCCTTGAAGCCCTGAGTTAAATCTCGACAACCAACCGCCCCTGCGCAGCTCCCGAATCGAGCAGCTCATGGGCGGCCTCGGCGGTTTGCAGGGTGAACTGCCGAGGGTCGAGCAACGGTTTCAACTGACCCGCCTCGATCAACTGCGCAGCCTCCCGAAGTATCTCCCCGTGATGCTCGCGCCCCTTGCCAGTCAGCAACGGCAACAAGGTAAACACTCCGGAGTAAGTCGCCCCACGAAACGAGAGCGGCGCAAGACTGTGCTGCCCCCATCCAAGACAACTCACGACATGCCCCTCGTAGACCCGGGCAGCCTTGAATGAAGCGTCCAGCGTCTCACCACCCACCGTGTCGTAGACAATATCGAAACCCTCCCCCGCCGTGTGCTCAGCCACATACTCCTCAACCGAAGATTTACGGTAATCAATAAACGTCGCACCAAGCCCTTCAATGATCGCCTGCTTCCCGGCCGACCCGGTGGCAAACACGTCGGCACCGAAAGCCCGGGCAATTTGCACCGCCACATGCCCGACACCACCCGCACCACCGTGAATCAGCACTTTCTGCCCCGCCCGCACCCGCGCACGATCCACCAATCCTTCCCACGCCGTGATCAGTACCAACGGCAACCCAGCCGACTCGCGCATGCTCAGATTGCCTGGCTTGTGCGCCAGCAGTCGTGCATCGACGGCGGCGTATTCAGCCAGTGAACCCTGCGCACCGCCAATGCCGGTGGCCATCGCATAGACCTCATCGCCCGGCAGCCATCCACTGACGCCCTCCCCCAATGCCTCCACTGTTCCCGCCAGATCCATCCCCAACACCGCCGGCAACGGTTGACGTGCATGAGCAGCCTGACCCGACCGAATCTTTCCATCCAAAGGGTTCACTCCACTGGCCTTGATCCTGACCAATACCTGACCCGCACCAGGCACGGGGCGTTGAATGGAAGCCAAGCGTAAAGGCCCATTGGCCGAATCAACAATCAGAGCGCGCATTTCAAGTGAGTCAGTCATTTCGCAATTTTCCGTCAGAGGTGGCTGTGGGATTAATCTTCCTCCCACTCACTCATGCCTATAAGACGCTATATAGCTATAGTGACCATGCCCATTTGGCATCAATGAGAAACCCCGTGGACAAACTCAATGCAATGGCAATCTTCGTCCGCGTTGTCGAACGTGGCAGCTTTTCTGCCGTCGCCCGGGAATTGCAGACCAGCCAGCCGACCATCAGCAAAGTGCTGAGAGCACTGGAAACTGAGCTGGGTGGAAAGTTGATTTCCCGCAGCACCCGACAACTGTCCCTGACCGACGAAGGTCAGCGGTACTACAGCGAATGTCGACAAATTCTGGCGGCCGTAGACTCCGCAGAACACAGTTTTCACTCCGGCCGCGAAGCTGTTGCCGGAAACCTGAAAATCGGATCTTCCGTGAGTTTCGGGCGCTTGCAGATTGCTCCGCGACTGCCGGCATTCCTCAAAAAACATCCTCAGGTGCAGGTTGATCTGCAACTGAGCGATCAAAATCAGGACCTAGTCAGTGAAGGACTGGACGTCACGTTCAGGATCGGCGAGTTGAACGACAGCGGATTGATTGCCCGCCGCATCGGCACCACCCACCGTGTGACCGTCGCAGCGCCCGACTACCTTGCGCAACACGGCCGGCCGCAAACACCGCAAGAACTGAGCGAGCACAACTGCCTGCAGTTCAACCTGCTGAACAGTCAGAACCTATGGGTTTACGAGAGAGAGGCCCAACGTCACGAAGTGCGAATCAAGGGCAACGCACAAAGTAACAACTCTGAGGCAATCCGCGAGATGGTTTTGGGGGGATTGGGGATTGCGCTGTCGCCGGTTTGGCTGTTCAGCGAGGACTTGAAGGCGGGACGCGTGACCGCGATTTTGCTGGAATACAGCGCGCAGTCGCTGCCGATTCATGCCGTGTCCCCGGCGAATCGTCGCCAATCCGCCAGGGTCAAAGCCTTTGTCGACTACATGAGCCAGGCGCTCGAAGAAGCGCCTGAACTCAAACCGATCAAATAGCCACAGTCCGGGTGTTCAACCACTCAAGGGCTGCGCCGTCGAGCAACGGGCTCAAGCGCTGGCGCACCTCGGCGTGGTAGGCGTTGAACCACTGCTTTTCGTCATCGGTCAGCAGCGACGGCTCCAGGCAGCGAGTGTCGATCGGGCACAAGGTCAGGGTTTCGAACTTCAGGAACTCACCGAATTCGCTTTTGCCCGCCTCACGGTTCAACACCAGGTTCTCGATCCGCACACCCCAGCGGCCTGGACGGTAAGTGCCCGGTTCGATGGACGTGATCATGCCCGGCTGCATCGCGGTTTGCGGTGCAGCAGCGGCCTGATAGGCGATGACCTGCGGGCCTTCGTGCACGTTGAGGAAGTAGCCGACGCCGTGACCGGTGCCGTGACCGTAGTCAACGCTTTCAGCCCAGATCGGCGCTCGGGCAATCGAATCGAGCAACGGCGAGAGAATGCCACGAGGGAATTGCGCACGGGACAACGCAATCACGCCTTTGAGCACCCGCGTGCAATCGCGCTTCTGCTCATCAGTCGGCGTACCGACCGGCACCATCCGCGTGATGTCAGTGGTGCCGCCCAGGTACTGGCCGCCGGAGTCGATCAACAACAGACCGTCGCCTTCGATCACCGCGTGTTCTTCTTCGGTGGCGTGGTAGTGCGGCATCGCGCCATTGGCGTTGAACGCGGCAATGGTGTTGAAGCTCAGCGATACATACCCCGGACGTCGGGTACGCGCGGCCGTCAGGTGTTCGTCGATGGTCAGTTCGGTGATGCGTTCACGACCCAACGCAGTGTCCAGCCAGGTGAAGAATTCGCACAGCGCCGCGCCGTCCTGCTCCATGGCCTGACGAATGTGCTCGGCATCGGCCAGGCTTTTCTGCGATTTGGCCAACGTCGTCGGGTTCAGGCCTTCGACCAGCTTCACACCGCTATCCAGGTTTTCCAGCAAGCCAGCGGTGACGCGCGCCGGATCGACTTGCAGGCTCGCCCCGCTCGGTACGGCGCGCAAGGCGGCGGCCACTTCGCTGTAATCACGCAGGGTCACGCCGTCCTGTTCGAGGACGGCGCGCAGTTCGGGATTGACCTTGCTCAGCGCCACGAACAGGGTCGCCTGCTGCTGACTGATCAAGGCAAAGGAAACAAACACCGGGTTGAACGACACATCACCGCCGCGCAAGTTGAACAGCCAGGCGATGTCGTCGAGGGTGGCGATGAAGTGCCAGTCGGCACCGCGATCTTTCAAAACCTCACGCAGCTTGGCAAGTTTCTCGCCGCGGCTGACCGTCGCCTGAGGCGGCAGGTGTTGATAGATCGGCTCATTCGGCAGCGTCGGACGGTCGCTCCAGACTTCGCTCAACACATCGATGTCAGTGCGCAGTCGAGCGCCGCGTTCTTCGAGCTTGCCGCCCAGAGTACGCGCCGAAGCCACGGCCATTACCGCGCCATCTACCGCGACGACGCCGCCTTCAGGGGTTTGCTCGGCCAGCCAGTCCAGCGGGCCGGGCTGACCCGGTTGCAGCTTGACCAGTTCGATCCCGCTGCCTTTGAGTTCCTTGGTCGCTTGTTCCCAATAACGGCTGTCGGCCCAGACGCCGGCAAAGTCCGGCGTAACGATCAGCGTACCGACCGAGCCATGGAAGCCCGACAACCATTGCCGCCCTTGCCAGTAACCCGGCAGGTATTCAGAAAGATGTGGGTCGGCCGACGGCACCAGCAGAGCATGAATGCCCTCCCGGCTCATCAGTTCGCGGGTTTGCGCCAGGCGTTGGGGCACCGATCCATTGATCGAAGGCTGCGTACTCATCATGTCTCCTGCTAATCACTTCATCATTATTGTTGAGTGCCGATCAACGCCGACACTTTCAGACCTTATTGCCAGAATGCCGGAGCACTGGCGCAGGCCGCTTTAATCAGGTGTACCGCTTGGTCGATGTCCTGCTCGGTGGTGAACCGGCCGAGACTCAAGCGAATGGTGCGACTCGCCGAGCGGGCGTCATGCCCCAGGGCCAGCAGCACATGGGAGGGCGCATTGCTCGCGGAATTGCAGGCCGAGGTCGCGGAAAACGCGATCGAGGTGCTCAACGCCGCGGAATTGAACTCGCCTTCGTTGAAGGTCAGGCTCAAGGTATGAGGGATGCGCTGGGTCGGACTGCCATTGAGGCGAACCCCGGGAATACTCAGTAGCTGTTCGAGCAAGCGTTCACGCAACCGGACGATCGTGGCTTTCTCTTCATCGAATGAAGAGGCCGCCAACGCGAACGCCACACCCATGCCAGCGATTTGGTGAGTCGCCAGGGTGCCGGAACGCAAACCGCCTTCGTGACCACCGCCGTGAATCTGCGCCTGCAAACGCTGCTGTGCGCGCGGCCCGACGTACAGCGCGCCGATGCCTTTTGGGCCGTAAATCTTGTGGGCGGAAAATGACATCAGATCCACTGGCAACCGGGCCAGATCGATCAGCACTTTGCCTGCACCTTGAGCCGCGTCGACATGGAACAACGCATCGCGTGCACGTACGACTTCGCCGATGGCCGAGATGTCGTTGACCGTGCCCAACTCGTTGTTGACCAGCATCAGCGACACCAGAAAGGTGTCTTCGCGCATCGCTTCGCTGACCGCTTGCGGGGTAATCAAGCCCTCGGCGTCAGGCACCAGATAAGTCACCGCGACGCCGGCATCCTGCAACTGCTTTGCCGTGTCGAGAATCGCTTTGTGTTCGATCTGGCTGGTGATGATGTGGCCGCCGGAAACGCCGCGGGCCTGGGCCACGCCCTTGAGGGCAAGGTTGTTGGATTCAGTGGCGCCGGAGGTCCAGACGATCTGGTCCGCCTGGGCGCCGACCAGCTCGGCGACCTGACACCGCGCCTGCTCGACCGATTGCCGGGCCTGTTGACCGAACGCATGGGAGCTGGACGCCGGGTTGCCGAAGTTGCCGGTAAAACCCAGACACTCGACCATGACCTTGATGACTCGCTCATCCACCGGCGTGGTGGCGGCGTAGTCGAAATACAGAGGACGTTTATTCATAGAAGACTCGCAGAGCATGTTCCGGGATCAGGAGGCTCGTCACTGAAACATCAAAGCGCAGCCTCGTGAGCTGCGCCGATATGCAGAGCGTTAGAAATACCTGATCGGAGGCCGTTAAAGAAGAACAACTTCATTTAAAAGTGCGTAGGAACGCTCCTGAAGTCGAGCTTAACAGGCATCGGGCAACCGGTTGAAGCAATGCGTCAGCTAAAGCTTTCGAGCAACAACGGATACAGAGAAGCCACCAGCAGCAAGGCCATGCCCCAGTTGAACAGCCGCAACCAGCGGCGATCCTTCAGCACGTTGCGCAACAACGTACCGCAGCCTGCCCAGACACTGACGCTCGGCAGGTTGATCAAGGCGAACACGGCCGCAATCACGATCACGTTGGTGAAATAACCCTGCATTGGCGTGTAGGTGCTGATGGCACCGATGGCCATGATCCAGGCTTTGGGATTGACCCACTGGAACGCTGCGGCGCCCAAATAGCTGATCGGCTTGCTCTCGCCCTTTTCACTCTCGGAAACCGGTCCCGAACGGGCGATTTTCCACGCCAGATACAACAAATACGCCGCGCCGACGTAACGCAAAACGCTATAGAGCAAAGGATAGGTTTGAAACACGGCGCCCAAGCCGAAACCTACCGCGACGACGAGTACGAAGAAGCCACAGGTAATGCCAAGCATGTGGGGGATGGTGCGGTTAAAGCCGAAGTTCACACCCGATGCCAGCAACATCGTGTTGTTGGGGCCGGGGGTGATCGAGGTGACAAGCGCAAACAGGGCGAAGCCCAGCAGCAAATCGAGCGAGAGCGTCATGGGTGGCAGTCCATTGGGGTCAGTCAGGTGTTGACCCTATCGCAGGACTTCAGGGAAACCCACGGACAGTTGCGTGAAACTTCGAGCGGTACAGTTTTCGATCAGCTAGGACGACCGTGAAGCTGTACAGCACGTTCGGCGTTCATCTCGCCTTGTTTGTCGAAACTGAACGACTTTTGCGGCTGGCCGAGCAATTCGGCTTTTTTCGCGTGGTATTCGTCGAAAGACAGACCGCGACGATTCAACGCCTCAAGTGCCAACTCTCTGGTTTCTTCCGCGGTGTACGGCCGTAATTCCGGGGAAACATGGCTGGCACATCCGGCGAGCACGGAGACCGCAAGCAGCAAGAAAGTAGCGATTAGAGGTTTCATGGTGAGCGTCCTGGTGTATCTGGGTTCGGGCAATGAACACAGGCTACGCCGGGCATCCGATCAGCAGAAATCAACGCTCTCGATAGTGGCTATCGACTTTGCCTAATGCCGCTCAGGAAGAGCGCCTTATATCTCCAAACGATCTATAAATATTAATTTTAGGTCTTTTACGGAATAACACCGAGCCTTTATAACAACTGTCATCGCTTCACCCACTGTTGCCCAAGCAACTGTTTGCCGGGCAACAGTCATTCAACAAACAGCTCTGCCATTCGTACAGCGTTTACCGGCCAACGCGCTGAAAGCCCCGTAAATCGCGGCTCCGAGGGATTGGTACAGCTCTTGCTCTCTGTCAGTGACTACTCACTGCTCCCTGAGCAACTGTTTAAAAAGGAACTGATCATGTCGCGTCCATTGAAAGTCGTTGCCCTCTCCGGCGGTACCTGGCGTCCATCCCGCACGTTGGTGCTGACCCAGGCGTTGTTGGCGCAACTGGCCGAGCAATTGCCGATTGAAAGCAAGCTGATTGAACTGGGTGACATCGCCCGACCGTTGGGTGCCGCGCTGTCCCGTCAGGAGTTGAGCGCCGAGATCGAAGCCGAGCTGCAAGCGATCGAGAACGCTGACCTGCTGATCGTCGCCGCGCCGGTTTATCGCGGTTCCTACCCTGGACTGCTCAAGCATCTGTTCGACCTGATCGACCTCAATGCATTGATCGACACGCCGGTGTTACTGGCCGCCACCGGTGGCAGCGAACGCCATGCGCTGGTGCTGGATCACCAGTTGCGGCCGCTGTTCAGTTTCTTCCAGGCATTGACCTTGCCGATTGGCGTCTATGCCACTGAAGCCGATTTCTCCAATTATCAAATAACCAGTGAGCCCTTGAAGGCCCGCATACGCCTTGCTGCAGAACGCGCGGCGCCGTTGTTTGGCGTGCACCCCAAAAATCTGCTGAAAATCGCTTAAGGATTTCTTCATGGATGTTTTCTGGTTTCTGCCGACTCACGGCGACGGCCATTACCTGGGCACCACTCAGGGCGCACGCCCGGTGACACTCAACTACCTGAAACAAGTGGCTCAGGCGGCCGACAGCCTCGGCTACCACGGTGTACTGATTCCCACCGGGCGCTCCTGCGAGGATTCGTGGGTGATTGCTTCGGCGCTGGTGCCGCTGACCGAACGCCTGCGTTACCTGGTGGCGATTCGGCCGGGGATCATCTCGCCGACGGTCTCGGCGCGCATGGCCGCCACGCTGGATCGACTGTCCAATGGCCGCTTGCTGATCAACGTGGTCACGGGCGGTGACCCGGATGAAAACCGTGGCGACGGCATCTTCCTCGATCACAGCGAACGCTACGAAGTGACCGACGAATTCCTGAAAATCTGGCGCCGGGTGCTGCAAGGCGAATCGGTGGACTTCGAAGGCAAACACCTGCAAGTGCAGAACGCCAAGGCGCTGTATCCGCCGGTGCAAAAACCGTATCCGCCGCTGTACTTCGGCGGATCTTCCGAGGCAGCGCATGAACTGGCTGCCGAGCAGGTTGATGTCTACCTGACTTGGGGCGAACCACCGGCCGCGGTGGCGGAAAAACTGGCCGATGTGCGTGAGCGTGCCGCGCGAAACGGTCGCACGGTGAAGTTCGGGATTCGCTTGCACGTGATCGTTCGCGAGACCGCCGAAGAGGCCTGGAAAGCCGCGGATAAACTCATCGAGCACATCAGCGACGAGACCATCGCGGCCGCGCAGAAGTCGTTCTCGCGTTTCGATTCCGAAGGTCAGCGGCGCATGGCCGCGCTGCATGACGGGCGTCGTGACAACCTGGAAATATCCCCGAACCTGTGGGCCGGTGTTGGTCTGGTGCGTGGCGGTGCCGGGACGGCGTTGGTGGGCGATCCGCAGCAAGTGGCGGCGCGAATCAAGGAGTACGCGGACCTGGGAATCGAGAGCTTCATCTTCTCCGGCTATCCGCACCTCGAAGAGGCTTATCGCTTTGCCGAGTTGGTGTTCCCGCTGTTGCCTGAGCCGTATGCCAGCCTGGCCGGGCGTGGGGTTACCAACCTTACCGGGCCGTTCGGCGAAATGATCGCCAATGATGTGCTGCCTACAAAAGCCACGGCCTGACCAGGCAATCCCTGTGGGAGCGGGCTTGCTCGCGAAGAGGCCATAACATTCAACATCAATGTTGACGGTACGGACGCCTTCGTCGGAACGCCGCCCGGAGCAAGCCCGCTCCCACAGGGGATCTGTGTCGATTTCAATAAGGATTATCTGCGTGACGGCCAAACCACAAAGCGCCCTGTTGTCCCCCTTGCAAACCGCCCGTCTGTTGGCGGCCGAGTTTGCCCTGACCGCTGTCGAGCGCGATGAACGTGGCGGTACGCCCAAAGCCGAACGTGATGCCTTGCGCCACAGCGGTCTGCTCGCCTTAAGCATTCCCACCCAGTACGGCGGCCTCGGCGCCAGCTGGAGTGACACCCTGAGCATCGTGCGCGAGTTCGCCAAGGTCGACAGTTCAATTGCCCATGTCTTCGGCTTCCATCACCTGATGCTCGCCACCGTGCGCCTGTTCGCCCGGCCCGAGCAGTGGCAGCCGTGGTTCGAACAAACCGCGCGCAAGAACTGGTTCTGGGGCAACGCCCTGAACCCGCTGGACACCCGCACCGTGGTGAAGAACCTCGGTGGCTGGCGTGAGTTTTCCGGCAAGAAAAGCTTCTGCTCCGGCGCCAGTGATTCGGAAATGCTGATCGCCTCGGCGGTGGATGAAAGCGCTGGCGGCAAGCTGTTGATCGCGGCGATTCCCAGCGGTCGCAGCGGCATCACCTTGCATAACGACTGGAACAACATGGGCCAGCGCCAGACCGACAGCGGCAGCGCGACGTTCGAACGGGTACGGGTCGAAGAGTCGGAATTGCTCCTCGATCCGGGTCCGCTGAGTACGCCATTCGCCTGCCTGCGGCCGTTGATTGCCCAGCTGACCTTCACCCACATGTTCCTCGGCATCGCCGAAGGTGCCTTCGAAGAGGCGCGGCAATACACCCTCACCGAGACTCGTCCGTGGCACAAATCCAGTGCTCAGGATGTGCGCCAGGATCCTTATGTACTCGGCCACTACGGCGAATTCTGGGTCGCCCTCGAAAGTGTTCGACTGCTGGTGGAGCGCGCTGCCGGGTTGCTCGACAAGGCCTGGGCCAAAGGCCCGAACCTCAGCGCCGAAGAACGCGGGCACCTGGCTAACGCCATCGCCACGGCCAAGGTCGCTGCCACCCGCAACGGTCTGGAGCTCTGTAGCCGATTGTTCGAAGTGACCGGCGCCCGTTCAACTCATGCCTCACTGCGACTGGACCGCCACTGGCGCAACCTGCGTACGCAAACTCTGCACGACCCGGTGGATTACAAACTCCATGAACTCGGTGACTGGGCGCTCAACCAGTCCCTGCCGATTCCGACTTTCTATTCATAGCCTTCTATTCATGGAGCCTGCCCATGCAACTGCTGACCTTGCCGCCCTCGCCCGCTCTGGCCACCTCGATCCGCGCCACGGCGCAGGTGTTCGAAGACCCTAAATCCCAGGCCTTGCTCGCCCACATTCAACAAGTCGCACCGAGTGAAGCCAGCGTGCTGATCATCGGCGAAACCGGCACCGGCAAGGAGCTGGTGGCGCGACATATCCACAACCTCAGCGCCCGCCGTAACCGGCCTTTTGTGGCAGTGAATTGCGGCGCGTTCTCCGAATCCCTGGTGGAAGCCGAATTGTTCGGCCATGAAAAAGGTGCCTTCACCGGTGCGTTGAGCGCCAAGGCCGGATGGTTCGAAGAGGCCGACGGCGGTACGTTGTTCCTCGACGAAATCGGCGATTTACCGATGGCGATTCAGGTCAAGTTGTTGCGGGTGTTGCAGGAGCGCGAAGTGGTGCGACTGGGTTCGCGCAAGAGCATTCCCATCAACGTGCGCGTGCTGGCCGCGACCAATGTGCAATTGGAGAAAGCCATCAACGCCGGGCATTTCCGCGAGGATTTGTACTACCGCCTCGACGTGGTCAGCCTGGAACTGAGCCCGCTGCGCGACCGCCCCGGGGACATCCTGCCGCTGACCCGACACTTCGTCGAAGCCTACAGCCAGCGCCTCGGCTACGGCACCATCACCATCAGCAAAGAGGCCGAACTGAAACTGCGCAGCTACAGCTGGCCGGGCAACATCCGCGAACTGGAAAACGTCATTCACCACACCCTGCTGATCTGCCGAAACGGCGTGATCGAACGCGACGATTTGCGCCTGTCGAACATGCGCATCGAGCGTCAGGACGATTACCACAGCACCGTCGACGACTCACCGGAAGCCCTGCTCGATCGGGCCTTTCAAAAGCTCTTCGAAGAACAGGCTGGAGCGCTGCATGAGAAAGTCGAAGACGCTTTACTGCGGGCGGCCTATCGATTCAGCCATTACAACCAGGTGCACACCGCTGCTTTGCTGGGGCTGAGCCGCAACGTAACGCGCACGCGACTGATCAAGATTGGCGAACTGGCGGTGAACAAACGCCGGCCCACGGAAAACCTTCAAGGCGAGCGCGTCATGCAGCTGTCGATCTAACCCACCAGATTGCAGTGCAGCGCGTTGTCGTGGCTGCGTTCCAGGCTGTGCAGCACCTGGAACGAGCCGAAGGTCACGGTTTTCGCCTGATGGGCGCGGATCAGTTGCCAAAAATCCTGCTCGCCGCTTTCAAAGCTTTGAAACGCGGCTTCTCCCGCCTCGCGTGTTTGCCATTGCAGGTAGTTGAGCACCCGCCGGCCGTCGTCGCTGGCCTGGATGCTGGCGCTCAAAAAACCTGTGAAGTCCTGGGCCAGACGTTCGGTCTGTTTCGACAGCGCCGACACCAGTGCGGGCTGCTGATGGGGTTCAATCTCGAATTCAATCAATTGGGTGAAGCTACGATTTTTCTCTGACAGTTGCATGAAGAGTCCCCACTGACCTGTAAGCCGGATCTTGCGATCCGAAGGCTTGCAGGGTAAAACCTCGAGTTAACTTGAGGTCAAGGGGCATTTTTTAAATGATCACCTCGGAAAATCTGCATAAAGAACTCACCGTCGGCCAAGTGGCTGCGCGCAGTGGCGTCGCGGTCACCGCATTGCACTTTTACGAATCCAAGGGTTTGATCAAAAGTAATCGCAACCAGGGCAACCAGCGGCGTTATCCCCGGGAAGTGTTGCGCCGGGTGGCGTTGATCAAAGTGGCCCAACGATTGGGGATTCCGTTGGCGGAGATTGGTGAGGCGCTCAAGTCCCTGCCGGATTACCGCGCCCCGACGGCGGCGGACTGGAAGGTGTTGTCGGCGCAGTGGAGTCGGGATCTGGATGAGCGGATCAATCAGCTGACCTTGCTGCGAGACCGGCTCAATGGCTGCATTGGCTGTGGGTGTCTGTCGATGGAGGCCTGTCCGTTGCGCAACTTTGGCGATGTGCTGGGGGAGCAAGGGCCCGGCGCGCAGCTGTTGGAATCCGGGAATGATCCGAAAATGAGTTGAGCCCTTCGCGAGCAAGCCCGCTCCCACATTGGTTCTGTGAGCGCCCCAGTTCAAATGTGGGAGCGAGCTTGCTCGCGATGGCGTCCTAATGGTCAGCGAAGATCTAGAACCCCGGCGCAATCTGCCCTTTATAGCGGGTCAGGATGAACTGCCGAACCTCATCGGAATTCAACGCCTTGGCCAGTTTCTGCAAGCCTGGATCATTGATGTTGTCCGGCCGCGCGACCAGAAACTCGATGTACAAACTCTTGCCCTTCTCGACAATCAACGCGCTGTTGGTATCAATCCCCGCTTCCAGTGCGTAGTTGGCAAAGACAAACGCCAGGTCCACCTGGCTCACCGAACGCGCCAGCAACGCGCCCTCCAGTTCACGAATTTTCAGGCGCTTGGGGTTTTCGATGATGTCGCGCTGAGTGGCCAGGGTGTTGCTCGGGTCCTTGAGTTTGATCAGGCCGGCTTCGTGTAGCAGAACCAGCGCACGACCAGTGTTCACCGGGTCATTGGGAATCGACACCGTGGCGCCATCTTTCAGTTCGGCGATGTTTTTGATCCTGGTCGAGTAAGCACCAAACGGTTCAATGTGCACGCCGACCACCGGCACCAGATCGGTATGACGGGTTTTGTTGAAATCATCGAGAAATGGCCGGTACTGGTAATAGTTGGCGTCGAGGTTCTTCAACGCCAGTTGCTGGTTGGGCTGGATGAAGTCGGTGAAAACCTTGATGTCCAGGTCCACGCCTTCCTTGGCCAGGGTCGGTTTGACGAATTCGAGGATTTCCGCGTGCGGCACCGGGGTGGCGCCGACGATGAGTTTTTCGTTGGCGTGAGCGTTGAACGACAGGACGGCAGCCAGAATGGCCAGGGTCTTTTTCATGGTGTGCTCCTAGGCAGATTGAGTGGCCGTCGTGGGGCGGACGTTGGGCCGATTTTTAAGGGTTGAATCGAACTGTTTATCGTCGGCTGTAGCGCGCAACCAATCGGTCGCCAGTCATTTGCAGGGCCTGGACCAGGATCAGCAGAAGCACCACGGTAACCACCATCACGTCGGTCTGAAAACGCTGATAGCCGTAGCGGATCGCCAGGTCACCAAGGCCACCGCCACCGATCACCCCGGCCATCGCCGTGTAATCCACCAGCACAATCGCGGTCACCGTGACCGCGGCCAGCAACCCTCCCCGTGCTTCGGGCAACAAGGTGTGGCGGATGATCTGCCACGTGTTGGCGCCCATGGCCTGAGTTGCTTCCACGACCCCGCGATCGACTTCGCGCAAGGCGCTTTCCACCAGCCGCGCGAAGAACGGCGTGCAACCCACCACCAGCGGCGGGATCGTCCCCGGCACGCCAAGTGAAGTGCCGACCAACAACGTGGTCAGGGGAATCAGCACGATCAGCAAAATGATGAACGGCAGCGAACGCAGCATGTTCACGATCACCGACAGCACCCGATAAACACCGACCGCTTCATGCAATTGGCGCTTGCCGGTGAGAAACAACACCACGCCCAGCGGCAACCCCAGCAGCACGGTAAAACCGAGGGCGGCGCCGAGCATGCTCAGGGTGTCGAGGCAGGCCTGGGCAATGTCGGCCCAATAGATGTTTTTCAACCATTCGGCCATGGTCACGACCAGTCGTGGCGCGGGGGTTTGACGCCATTGAGCAGCCAGTTGCCGACCACATGGTACTTCCAGCGCACCGGATCATGCAGGGTGTGGACCCGGGCGTTGCGCCAGTGGCGGTCGAAGTTGTGTTTCCTCAGGGTCGAGCGAGTGCCGCCGAGTTCGAAGAGTTTGTTGCTGGCTTCGATGGCGATTTCGGTGGTCAGTACTTTGGCTTTGGCGACGGCCAATGAGGCTTGTGCAACGTTGTCTTCGTCAGGTGCCGAACGTGCGGCATCCAGCGCCCAACCGGCGCGTTCCAGCAAGGCTTCGGCCGCTTCCAGACGAATCTCCAGGCCGCCGACCTGAATGATGGTCAGCGGATCTTCACTGGCCTTTTCCACTCCGGCGTCGATCCACGGTCGAGCGAACTGCTGGACGAATGCGATGGTGTCGCGCAGCGCCGCGCGAGCGATGCCGGCATCGATGGCGGCGGTGGTCAACTGCGCGAACGGGCCCGCCAGGGTGGGGGTTTCATAAGAGCGATACGTCGGGAACAGATTGAACGCCGAGACGTGCAGGTCCTCGGCCAGCACCGTGCCGCTGGAGGTGGTGCGCTGACCGATGCTGTCCCAGTCGTCGACGATCACCAGCCCTTTGGTGCCGCGTTCGACAAAGGCCAACTGGCCCTTCTGCTCTTCATCCAGCGCCAGCACCGCCAGCCAGTGGGCGTAGAGCGAACCGGTGCAATAACCCTTGCGACCGTTGATCACATGGCCGTCGCCGTAACGGCGAATGGTCGCCTGAATGTCCTGAACGTTCTTGCCGCCGGTTTCCGACAAGGCATTGGCAAAGCGGTGACCTTGCAGCGCCAGCCCGAAGAAGTGCGCTTGCTGCTCAGGCGTACCTTGCAGGCGAATGTCTTCCAGCAGGCAATAGTGGTTTTGCGGGATTTGCCCCAAGGACGGATCGGCCGCCGAGATGATCGCGATGACCTGCGCCAGCACCGCATAGGACACCTGCGCGCCACCGAACTCTTTCGGCACGCTGATGCCCCACAAACCACTGTTGGAATACAGATCGACGATCTCGGCGGGCACTTGGCGGGTGCGGTCGCGCTCGGCGTCTTGCTCCAGCAACACCGCGGCAATGCGTTCGGCGACGCGCAAGGCTTCGGCTTCGTTGGCGATCCGATGGGCGGCCGGTGGGTTGATCGGATAAACGGCAGATTCAGGCATACAAGTCTCTCGGTACCAATGTTTACCAGAGGGCATTGCAGCTTCTGTGCCTGACCGTCCGAGCCAATGTTTTCAGGGAGTTCAGCGGTATTTTCGCGATCTCAAGATAATGAGCAAGAGCAATCTGCTGCTTCGCTGTTGATGGCTGAACAGTGCTGCTGCTCGTCGGACACTCGGTTGCAGAAAAGAGGCTGACCTATAGTTATTCGGCCGGAAAACGGCACAGGATCTTTCTCGACGGACAACAAAAACAAGGAGAACAGCCATGAGCGTCAAACCTATTCCAGAGGGTTATCACAGCATCACCCCGTATCTGGGCATTCAAAAAGCGGCGGAAGCCATCGAGTTCTACAAGAAAGCCTTTGGCGCCACCGAAGTCATGCGCCTGTCCATGCCCGATGGCGGCATCGGCCACGCTGAACTGCGTATCGGCGATTGCCCGATCATGCTTGGCACGCCGTGCGATCAGGGCCCATTGAGCAATCCGGACAAGTCGCCTTCCGTGGGGCTGCATCTGTATGTGAACGATGTGGACAAGTCTTATAAACAGGCGATTGCGGCGGGTGGCACGGTGGTTTCCGAGGTCAAGGATCAGTTTTATGGTGACCGCTCGGGGACCTTGAAGGATCCCTATGGACATCTGTGGTTTCTGGCCACGCGCAAGGAAGATCTGACTCAGGAGCAGATTGAGCAGCGGGCGCAGGAGATGTTTAAACAGGGTTGAAATCTTCAGTGCCTGTTCTGGCCTCATCGTCGGAACGCCGCCCGGAGCAAGCTCGCTCCCACAGTTTGATCTTGGGTGTTCACAAATAATGTGATCACAGAAGATCAACTGTGGGAGCGGGCTTGCTCGCGAAGGCGTCGTGTCAATCGACATCAGTTTGACTGACACACCGCTTTCGCGAGCAAGTCGAATCGTCGCACCGCCGCTCCCACAGGGTTATGTGCTTACCGGAACACGAAACATTTTCTTTCATATCCCCCTTCGGGATTTTCGATGCTCATCCGTCTTATTTAGATGCAGTCGGCCCGCGTAGGCAAAAGCCACAGCTCGGCCCTTCATGGACCTCATCGCTGCGAAGCCCACAGCAGAGGCCCACTCATCGAAACAAGACCTTTAATCATGTCGAAGAAATCCCGTTCAAAACTCTGGTTTCTGGTCCATAGCTGGCTGGCATTGCCGATCTGGTTTTTTGTGTTGATCGTGTGCGTGACCGGCACCCTGGCGGTGGTCAGCCAGGAAATCGTCTGGCTGGCCAACCCGCAAATGCGCGCCAGCCAACCTTCGGACGATGCGCCGCTGCTCAGTTATGACCAGATCATCGCCGCCATCAAGAAAGCTGAGCCCAACACTCTGGTTGAGGCCATCAGCCGACCCGATGAATCGCACTTCGCCCTCGACGTGGACGTCAGCTATCCCGACGGTCGCTCGGTGACGGTTTACGTCAATCCCTACAGCGGCGTGATTCAGGGCACTGCCCCGCCATTCAATTTCAAGGCGTTTACCCGCGCCCTGCATGGTTGGTGGCTGGTGCCGTTCACCAACGGTTACAGCTGGGGCTGGTACCTGGTGTCGTTTCTCAGCCTGCCATTACTGGCGTCGTTGGTCACCGGGTTGGTGGTCTACAAGCGCTTCTGGAAAGGTTTCTTGCGCCCGACGTTGCGCATTCGTCACGGTGCACGAATTTTCTGGGGCGACTTTCACCGCCTCAGCGGCATCTGGTCGATCTGGTTTATCGCGGTGATTTCCATCACCAGCACTTGGTTTCTGATCCAGGCGTTCATGTTCGATAACCAGATTTCGATCAGCACCGCGCCGGTGGCTGCTGTGGTTCCGCGTGAAAGTGTCCCGCTGACTGCCGATGGTTCGCCGGCGCCGATGATCAGCCTGGAGACGGCGATCCGCGAAGCCAAGGAACGTATTCCCGGACTGGACGACAGCTTTGTCAGTATGCCCGCCAACGCCTACAGCTACCTCTCGGTGGGCGGACGCAGTTGGTATCCGTTGATGTTCCAGACCGCCGACATCAACCCATATACCGGCGACATCGCCGCCACCCGCCTGTTGTCGGACCGTTCCGGCCTGGAGCTGGTGACCGAGTCCATGCGTCCTCTGCACACAGGGGATTTCGGCGGCATCTGGATCAAGCTGATCTGGTTCTTCTTCGGCCTGATCCTGAGCATGATGGTCCTCAGCGGCCTGTTGATCTGGACCAAGCGCACCGCCCTGGCCACGGCCAACGCCCTCAAGCGCGGCCATAAACGCCCGCGCAGTCAGGCCGCTCCGGCCAACAGCCGTGAAACCACGGAGGTCAGCCAATGAGCCTGTTCGCCGCTGATAAACCGGGCTCGAAACTGAGCCGTTTCTGGCACAAATGGCGCTTCCACATCAACGTTCTGCTGTTGCTGGTGCCGCTGGGTTTTATGCCCAAGTACTTTGCCGACGCTGCGCTGTTTCGCGGTGACACCGGCCTGGGTGAGCGGGAAATCGGCGAGGTTCAGGTCGGCCCCTGGAGCCTGCGCCTGGCCGAGTTGCGAAACGAAGCGCCGACCCTCGATGGCCCGGCCGGCTACATGAAAAGCTTCAACGCTGCGCTGTGCGACAGCTGCCGCGATCAGGTCAAGGCGACGTACCTGCGCATTGGCAAACCGCGCAGCCTGCGCGCTGCCGGGGTGATTTTCTTCGGCACGCCGTACCGCATGGGCGCGATGTTGCCGATCCCCGAGAAGACCAAAGCCGACGCCGAGCTGTGGATCACCATGGAAGGCTGGGACGGCGCCATGCATCAGGCCTCCGTCCCCCTGAGCCAGGCATCCCCGGCCACCCTCGCCTGGCTGAACCAACAAGGAGGCAAACCATGACCAACGTTTTACGTCCTCTAAGCGCCGCGCTGCTGGTGCTCTGCGCCGGCTTCAGCGCCAGCGCCCTGGCCCACAACCCGATGTGCGAATGCAAAGCCATCGACGCCGAGCAGATCAAATGCACCGGCGGTTTCTCCGACGGCAGCGGCGCGCCGGGGGTGACCCTGGACGTGATCGGTTACGACGAAACCATCCTGGTGCCGGGCAAGCTCGGTGCCGATTCGACCCTGACCTTCAAGAAACCCGGCGCCGAGTTCTACGTGCTGTTCGATGCCGGTCCCGGTCACGTCGTCGAGATTGACCAAGCGGACATCGAAGCCCCATGAGTACGCCGACTACGCAAATCGTCCGCCCGGCCGGTGCCGGCCATGAAACCCTTTACGTGTTGCTGTTGTGCCTGATGATCCTCGCGGTTGCCGGCTCGGTGGTTGCCTGGCGCGGTGAGTCTCAGGAAGTCAGCAGCGTGGGCAGCCATCAACTGGATGCCCGCCGTGACTTGAGCGCGTCCGAGCAAGGCATCTACGCCGACCTGCGGGTGACGCTCGACGAAATTCATCTGCTGCGTCAGGAGCAACAAGCGCTACCCGCCCCCGCGGCCCTCGCCGATGAAGGTTTTGCGCCATTCGCCCAGGACGCCAGTTCCGTCAGCCGCGGCGGTCATGCCTGGCAATTGCTCGACGCCAAGGCTTACTTCGGCCAGAGCCAGACGCCCACCGTGGCGGGCTCGTTTCTGATGCGTTTGACCGCTGACGACGATGCTCCGGACGTCTGGCTCAACCGCCGCAACGCCCTCGCGGCCCCGACCGACCTCACCGACGCCGCGCTGGAAAGCGCCGGCTGGCAGCAGATCGTCGCGCAATTCGATGCCGGCGTGACCCGCCAGCACCGGCACTGAATCCTCGCCTTCACCCGAGAGAAGACCGCTTTCCCATGCCTATTTCATCTCAACGTTCTTTCTTGCGCCTGATGTTGGTCGGCTTACTGACTTGTCTGCTGACCCCGCTGGCCAGTGCCGACGAGGCCAAGCGCCTGCGCATCGGCATCACCCTGCACCCTTATTACAGCTACGTGGCGAACATCGTCGGTGACAAGGCCGAGGTGGTGCCGCTGATTCCGGCCGGTTTCAACCCGCATGCCTACGAGCCGCGCGCCGAAGACATCAAGCGCATCAGCGGTCTGGACGTGGTCGTGCTCAACGGCGTCGGCCATGACGACTTCGCCGACCGCATGATCGCCGCCAGCGAAACGCCGAACGTCCCGGTGATCGAAGCCAACGAAAACGTGCCGTTGCTGGCCGCCACCGGCGTCGCCGCTCGTGGCGCCGGCAAGGTCGTAAACCCGCATACGTTCCTGTCGATCAGCGCCTCGATTGCCCAGGTCAACAACATCGCCCGGGAACTGGGCAAGCTCGACCGGGCCAATGCCAAGACCTACACCCAGAACGCCCGCGCCTACGGCAAACGCCTGCGGCAGATGCGCGCCGATGCCCTGGCGAAACTGACCCAGGCACCGAACGCCGAACTGCGAGTGGCCACGGTTCACGCGGCGTACGACTATTTGCTGCGTGAATTCGGCCTGGAAGTGACCGCGGTAGTCGAACCGGCGCACGGCATCGAACCGAGCCCGAGCCAGCTGAAAAAGACCATCGATCAACTGCGCGAACTGGACGTGAAAGTGATCTTCTCGGAGATGGATTTCCCGTCCACCTACGTCGAGACCATCCAGCGGGAATCCGGGGTGAAGCTGTACCCGCTGTCGCACATTTCCTATGGCGAATACACCGCCGACAAGTATGAAAAGGAAATGACCGGCAACCTCAACACCGTGGTCCGGGCGATTCAGGAGTCCGGCAAATGACTGCTAAAGAAACCATCAGCGAATCCCCTGTGGGAGCGGCGGTGCGACGATTCGACTTGCTCGCGAAGAGGGAGTGTCAGTCGACCTCAATGTTGACTGACCCACCGCTTTCGCGAGCAAGCCCGCTCCCACAGGTTTCGGGGCCGACGCTGGATTTTGCGGAAGTCAGCTTGACGCTGGGCCGCACGACGATTCTCGACAACGTCACGTTTCAGGTCCAGCCCGGCAGCGTGCATGCGCTGGTCGGCCCCAACGGCGGCGGCAAGAGTTCGCTGATCAAGACTCTGCTCGGGCAGATGCCGCATCAGGGTCGCTTGAGTCTGCAATGGCCCGGCACACCGGGGACCATCGGCTACGTGCCTCAAGCCCTGGAATTCGATCGCGGTTTGCCGATGACCGTCGACGATTTCATGGCCGCGATGTGCCAGCGGCGCCCGGCGTTCCTCGGTTTGAGCAAGCATTACGCCGCAGCGATTGGCGAAGCGCTGGAGCGGGTCGGCATGCAGGACAAACGCAAGCGGCGCATGGGTGCGTTGTCCGGCGGTGAGCGTCAGCGTGTGTTGCTGGCTCAAGGGTTGATTCCGGTGCCGCAATTGTTGGTATTGGATGAACCGATGTCGGCTTTGGATGAGGCGGGAATTCAGGTGTTCGAACGGCTGCTTGGCGACTGGCGCCAGAGCGGCATCACCGTGCTGTGGATCGAGCATGATCTGGAAGCCGTGGGTCGTCTGGCGGATCGGGTCACCGGGCTCAATCGCCGGGTACTGTTCGATGCCACGCCGAAACAGGCGCTGACCCCGGAACGCCTGCTGAACCTGTTCTCGACCCATCCACGGAGCGCTGCCTGATGAGTTACGAAGCCTTTCGTTTGATGGTTCAGGGCTGGGCCTCGTCGGGTTATCTGCCCGAGGCGCTGGCCTATGGATTTGTGGTCAACGCGTTGCTCGCCGGCTTGCTGATCGGCCCGGTGCTGGGCGGTTTGGGCACGTTGGTGGTGGTCAAGCGCTTCGCTTTTTTCTCCGAAGCGGTGGGCCACGCGGCGCTGACCGGCGTGGCCATCGGCATTCTGCTGGGCGAACCGTACACCGGGCCTTACGGCAGTCTGTTCGGCTACTGCTTGTTGTTCGGCATTTTGCTGAACTACCTGCGCAACCGCACGGGTCTGGCGCCGGATACCTTGATCGGCGTGTTTCTGTCGGTGTCGTTGGCGCTGGGTGCCAGTCTGCTGCTGATTCTGGCGGGCAAGATCAACGTGCACATCCTCGAAAACGTGTTGTTCGGTTCGGTGTTGACCGTCAACGGCAATGACCTGCTGGTGTTGGCCATCGTCGGTTCGCTGGTCATGGCGCTGGCCTTGCCGCTGTACAACCGCATCATGCTCGCCAGTTTCAATCCGCAACTGGCGGCGGTCCGTGGTGTGGCGGTGAAGACCCTGGATTATCTGTTTGTGATTCTGGTGACCCTGATCACCGTGGCGGCGGTGAAAGTCATCGGCGCGATTCTGGTCGGTGCTCTGCTGGTGATTCCAGCGGCGGCGGCGCGATTGCTGAGTCAGTCGCTGAAGGGTTTCTTCTGGTGCTCGGTGCTGATTGCCACGGTCAGCACGTTGTGCGGGATCCTTGCACCGATTGTCTTCGACCTGCCTATTCCGTCCGGCGCCGCGATCATTCTGGTGGCCGGTATCGCCTTCGCTTTCGCCGCCATTGCGCGTGGCGTTGTCCCCAGCCTGAAAGGGAATCTCGGATAAATGTCTTTCTCTCTGCGTCAACTGACCCTGGCCGTAGCCCTGTGCGGGCTGGTCAACACAACCTTTGCAGCTGACAGCGCCAAACCGCTGCGCGTGCTGGCGTCCTTGCCGATCACTTATGGTCTGGGTGAAGTCTTGCTCAAAGGCACCGACGTCAACCTTGAACGTGCCGCACCGGCGAACCTGCCCGGTAGCCGTCAGACTGCGTACTTCACAGGTCGTGGCGCTCCGGCGCTGGCCAAACTGGCGACCGACGCCGATGCAGTGATTGGTCTGCGTTCGCTGTGGGCGGATGATCCGCTGTACCCAATCTCCCGGCGCAGCAACATCCGCATCGTCGAGGTCGACGCCGCCCGCCCGGTGGACGGCGCCCTGCCCGGCATCGCCGTGCAGCCTGGCAACAAGGTTGATGGGTTGAACAGTCAGCCGTGGTTTTCCAGCAACAATATGGGACGGATGGCGGACGTGATGGCGGCGGACCTGGTGCGTCTGGCGCCCGAGGCCAAGCCGAAGATAGAGGCCAACCTGGCGGCGCTCAAACAGCGCTTGCTCAAGTTCAGCGCCGACAGCGAAGCGCGATTGGCCAATGCCGACAACCTCAGCGTGATGAGCCTGAGTGATCACTTTGGCTATCTGATCGGCGGCCTCAACCTGGAGCTGATCGGCCTCGATGCGCGGCCGGATGCCGAATGGACACCTGAAGCGCTCAAGAAATTGGGCGCGACGCTCAAGGACAATGACGTGGCGGTGGTGTTGCACCACCGGCAGCCGTCGGAGGCGGTGAAAGCGGTGATTGCCGAGGCCGGGAGTCGGTTGGTGGTGTTGAGTGTGGATGCGGCGGATCCGGTGGCCGAGCTGGAGGGGAATGTGGATTTGCTGATCAAGGGGTTGAGCGGGGTGTAGTCAGCTACACCGCGTTATCGTTCTTCGCGAGCAAGCCCGCTCCCACATTGGATTTGTGGCGCGATACAGATCCAATGTGGGAGCGGGCTTGCTCGCGAAGGCGGCCTGACAGGCGACATAAATTCCAGACTAAAAAAAGCCCGCTGACTGTAACCAGTTCAGCGGGCTTCTTTTTGCGAGGTGACTTAATTAGCCACAGCCGCTTGTTCTTCCATTTTCTGCCGCAAGCTCAGTGGACGCATGTCAGTCCAGGTTTCTTCGATGTAAGCCAGGCATTCCTTCTTCAAGCCGCTCTTGCCCACGGTACGCCAGCCTGCAGGCACGGCTTTGTAGTCGGGCCAGATCGAGTACTGCTCTTCGTGGTTGACCACGACCTGAAAGAGGATGTCCTCGCGGTCGAATACTGAAGTCATGGTGTATCTCCATCGCTATAGGGTGGGCTGCACTGCGTGCGCAGCCGTTATGTAGAAGGAACGTGTCAGAGGCTGAAAAATTTAGAGGCTGGTGGTGGCAGCGGCCATGGCCCTGCCGAAAATCTCCGCTACCCGATCGATTTCCGCGGCAGTGATCACCAGCGGCGGCAGGAAACGCACCACGCCGCCATGACGCCCGCCCAGCTCAAGAATCAAGCCGCGCTTGAGGCATTCACGCTGCACCAGCGGCGCCAGACGACCGAAGATCGGCGGATGACCCAAGGCATCCGGCGCGCCCGTCGGATCGACCAATTCGACGCCAAGCATCAAGCCGCGACCGCGAATATCACCCAGTTGCGGGAAGTCCCGTTGCAGGATGCGCAGGTGTTCGCTCAAGCGTTCGCCCATGGCAGTGGCATGTTCGCAGACCTTGTGTTCGGTCAGGTAACGCATCACCGCAGAACCTGCGGCCATGGCCATTTGATTGCCGCGGAAGGTCCCGGCATGGGCGCCCGGCAGCCAGGTGTCGAGCCAGTCGCGATAGACCACCACGGCCAGCGGCAAACTGCCGCCGATGGCTTTGGACATCACCACCACGTCCGGAAGGATCCCGGCGTGTTCGAAGGCAAACATCTTGCCGGTGCGGGCAAAACCGCTCTGAATCTCGTCGACGATCAGCGCCACGCCGGCCTTTTCGGTAATCCGCCGCAGGCCGCGCAGCCAGTCGAGATCGGCCGGGATCACCCCGCCCTCGCCCTGCACCACTTCGACGATCACCGCTGCGGGTAATTGCACGCCGGCTTCTGGATCATTGAGCAGGTTTTCCAGGTAATTCAGGTTGACCTGCACGCCTTGCGCGCCGCCGAGCCCGAACGGGCAGCGGTAATCGTAGGGATACGGCATGAACTGCACGCCGCTGCTGAGCAAAGCGCCCAAAGGCTTTTTCGGCCCCAGACTGCCCATCAGGCTCAGCGCGCCTTGGCTCATGCCGTGATAACCGCCCTGAAACGACAGCACGGTGCTGCGTCCGGTGGCGGTGCGCACCAGTTTCAGCGCGGCTTCCACCGCGTCGGTGCCGGTCGGGCCACAGAACTGGATCTTGGCTTCAGCGGCCAATGCCTGTGGCAATAGACCAAACAGGTCCTGGACGAATTGATCCTTGACCGGGGTGGTCAGGTCGAGGGTGTGCAGCGGCAGTTCATCGGTCAGCACTTGCTGGATCGCTTCGATCACCACCGGATGGTTATGCCCAAGGGCCAACGTCCCTGCGCCAGCCAGGCAGTCGATGAAACGGCGGCCTTCGACGTCTTCGACATAAATGCCCTTGGCACGTTTGAGGGCCAGGGGAATGCGTCGCGGGTAGCTGCGGGCATTCGATTCCTGCTGGTTCTGACGGGCCAGCAGCGGCGATTCGTTGAACTGATAAAGCGTCTCGGTCGGCACCGGAGTGATCCGGGCCGACTGATCTTCCATAAGGCTGGTAGCGACTGACATCTCTCGACCCCTCAATAAGGTTTTCCTGTTCTGGAAACGCATCAGGGCGCCGAGGATTTAGACCCTCGATCAGCTTTCTATGAAGGGGGTGGCAGCACTTTGTGCATGGGAATCGCATGGAGCCCGGCCACGGCGAAGGTTTCGGCGCAAGGCTGGTAACCCAGATGACGGTAAAACGCTTCACTGGTGCGGGTGCTGTTGAGTCGTACCTGGCGCAAACCCTGATCGGTCAGCCAGCCTTCGAGGTCGCGCACCAGCGCTTGCCCGGCCCCGCGACGAAACCATTCCGGTTGCACGTAACAAAACGCGACCTTGCCGCTGATCGCAGCCATCGCGACGCCGACCGGTTTGTCGTGCAACAGGGCGATGCTCAGGTACAACCGCTCGTCGGTCAGCCAGGGCTGCACGTGTTCGATGGTTTTGTTGTGGGTCCAGGTGGCGACGGTGAGCGGATCGTTGCGATGATCGAGCGCGCAACCCACGCGAATGGAGCGCTCGACGATCCGACTGATGATGCCGGCGTCGGCGGGGGTTGCCTTGCAGATTTGTATGGGGGCATCCATGGCGCTGTTACCTCAATCCATTGAGAAAAAGCTGCCGGGGACGATAGCGCCGGTGGTGGCTCGAATGCCAATGGAGAGGAGTTACATTTGATGTGCGACGCAGAACCAGAGTGGGAGCGGGCTTGCTCGCGAAGGCGGACTTACAGCCAACATCATCGTTGAATATTAAACCGCTTTCGCGAGCAAGCCCGCTCCCACATTTGCTCTGCGGTGCTTGTTAGACCGGTTGCAACGGCATGGTCAGTTCGACTCGCAACCCGTCCGGCCGGCTGTCGAAATGCAGGGTGCAACCACAGCGCTGGACGATTGCCTGAACAATCGCCAGACCCAGGCCGCAGCCGGTGCTCTGGCCGTTGCGCCAGAAGCGTTGGGTCAGGTGTTGCAGATCGTCTTCGGCAATCCCCGGGCCGTGGTCGCGGACCAAAAACTGCACGCGGTTGCCGGTGGTTTCCAGGCTCAGCTCCACCGCGCCGTCGCCCGGGGTATGACGCAGGGCGTTATCCAACAGGTTGCGCAGCGCGGCAATCGACAGCACCGCGGGCATTTGCACCGGGGCGTGAGAGATTTTCGACGGCATTTGAAATTTGATCCGCTGACGATCACCACTGGCGGCGTCCTGAATCGCCAGTTTCGCCACCTGCTCGGCGCTGCATTGCACGCCGTCATCGAACGACAGACTGCCCTCGACCCGCGCCAGCAACAGCAATTGTTCAAGGGTCCGGTGCAGGCGATCGGCGCCCTCTTCGGCCCGGGCCAGGGATTGATCCCGGGCCGCGCCGTCGGTCATGCGCGCCACTTGCAGGTGGGTCTTGATCGCTGTTAGAGGGCTGCGCAATTCATGGGCGGCGTCACCGGTCAGACGGCGTTCCCGTTCGATGGTCTTGCCGATCCGTTGGAACAGCTGATTCTGGGTGTCCAGCAACGGTTGCAGCTCGCTGGGCAACGGCTGGATCTGCAGCGGTTCCAGGGAGTCGGCGCTGCGGCGCATCAAGGCATCGCGCATGCGGTTGAGCGGCGCCAGCCCCTGGCCGATCCCCAGCCAGAGCAGACACAGGCAACCGAGCAAGGCCACGCCCACCGGCACCGAAGCCGCCAGCAGGATCGACATGTTCAAGGCCTCACGCTCGATCTGCCGGTCGGCGGTGGTGATGCGCACGTCGCCGCGGGCCAGGGTGAAACTGCGCCACGGCGCACCGTCGATCATCTGGTCGTGGAAGCCCATTTTCTCGGCTTCCAGGGTTTGTTGCGGATCGGTGTGACTGCGGGCGAGGATTTCGCCGCGCAATGAACTGACCTGGCAGGCCATGCCACCGGGGAGGCTCAGTTGTTCAGCGCTGAAATGGGTGCCCTCGCCCTTGCTCGGTAATGGCGGCAGTTGCTCCATCAGGCCGGCGACCATGCGTGCCGACGCCACCAGCCGCTGGTCGAGGGAAAACATCATCTGATTGCGCAGGTCGCTGAGCATCCAGGCCGCAGCCAAGGCCCAGATCAGGGCAAAAGCGGCGCCGAGTGTCAGGCTCAGGCGCAAACGCAGACTCATCACTTTTTCAATTCCTCTCCACCATCGGCCGGCCCCAGGCGATAGCCCAGGCCGCGCACCGTCTCGACAATGCCATTGCCGAGTTTGCGCCGCAGGTGATGGATGTGCACGTTGAGGGCGTTGCTTTCAAGTTCGTCGTTGAAACCGTAGACGCTGTCTTTGAGTTGCTCGGTGGACAGCACCCGGCCCCGGTTATGCAGTAAGGCCTGCAACAGCGACTGCTCACGACGGGAAAGGTCCACCGGCTGGCCGCCGAGCATGGTTTCGCGGCTGCTTGGGTCGTAGGTCAGGCGACCGTGTTCGATCAGGTTGACGCTGCGTCCGGCCACTCGTCGTAGCAGCGTGTGCAGACGCGCCGCCAGTTCGCGCAGGTCGAACGGCTTGAGCAGGTAATCGTCGGCGCCGGCTTGCAAGCCATCAACACGGTCGGTGACTGAATCCCGGGCGGTGAGGATCAACACCGGGATTTCCAGACCGCTATGTCGCAACTGCTGCAATAGCTTCAAGCCATCCTCATCGGGAAGACCAAGGTCGAGCACCATCACATCGAACTCGGCGACCTTGAGCATCGCCCGGGCAGACGATGCGGTGGCGACATGCTCTACCGTCAGGCCCTGAGCGGTGAGGCCGGCGACAATGCCGCTGGCGATCAACTCGTCGTCTTCGCAAACCAGTACGTGCATGGTGAGACCTGTTGAAAAAAGGTGATTAGGCCGGCGGCCGATTAAGCGGACATTATGCCGCAAGCGCCATTGCCACAAGGCCACTGTGGTTAATCATCGGTTAATCGCCGCCTCCCATCCTGCACCTCACTTGCACAGGGATAAGGCTTACCCATGCGTCGACTGTTTCTATTTTTTGTTCTCTTGATCTCGGGTGTGGCCCAGGCCGGGACCAATCCGTTCGAGACCAAACCTGAATTTTTGCCTGTGGAAAAGGCATTCGTTTTCACTTCCGAACGCCTTGAATCGGGCGAAACACAGCTCTACTGGCAGATCACCGACGGGTATTACCTTTATCAGAAACGCCTGAAATTCGATGGTTTGCCCGCTGAGCACCATCCCGTATTACCTGAAGGCGAAGCGCACAGCGATGAGTTTTTTGGCGATCAGCAAGTTTATCGCCAAGGTCTGGAACTGAAGATTCCGGCAGGTGCGACCGGCCAGATCAAGGTCGGCTTCCAGGGCTGTGCCGATGCCGGGTTGTGTTACCCGCCGCAAACTCAGGTCGTGGATCTGGGCGGCAACGCGGCCACTTCTGCGACAAACGAGGCGCCGGATCAAGCCTTGGCCAGCGGATTGCAACAGCGCGCCTTGGGCTGGAGTTTGCTGGTGTTCTTTGGCTTGGGCCTGTTGCTCGCTTTCACCCCTTGCTCGTTGCCCATGCTGCCGATTCTCGCCGGATTGATTGTCGGCAGTGGCGCGACGCCTAAACGTGGTTTCTCTCTCGCCACCAGTTATGTAATCAGCATGGCGCTGGTGTATGCCGCGATGGGCGTGCTGGCCGCGCTGCTCGGGGCGAATCTGCAGGCGTTGTTGCAGAACCCCTGGTTGCTGGGCAGTTTCGCGGCGGTGTTTGTGTTGCTGGCGTTGCCGATGTTCGGCTTCTTCGAGTTGCAACTGCCGGTGGCCGTGCGTGATCGATTGGAAAATGTCTCGCGCAGTCAGCGCGGCGGCAGCCTGTTCGGCGCCGGTGTGTTGGGGGCCTTGTCCGGTTTGCTGGTGGGTCCGTGCATGACCGCCCCGCTGGCGGGCGCCTTGCTCTACATCGCGCAAAGCGGCAATGCGCTGCATGGCGGGCTGATTCTGTTCGCCATGGGCATCGGCATCGGTGTGCCGCTGCTGTTGTTGGTCACCGTCGGCAATCGATTCCTGCCCAAACCCGGCGCCTGGATGAACTTGCTTAAGGGCATATTCGGCTTCCTGTTCCTCGCCACCGCGTTGCTGATGCTACGCCCGGTACTGGATGAATCACTGTGGATTGGTTTGTGCGGTGCGTTGCTGCTGATTGCCGCGTACAGCGCCTGGAAGCAGTCGGAAGGTTTCAGTCGCGTCGCCCATGTGTTCGGCGCCAGCTCACTATTGCTGGGTGTGTGGGGCAGCTTACTGCTGATCGGTGCTGCCGGCGGCAGTGATGACTTGGTGAAGCCTTTGCAGGTCTACAGCGCTGCAAACTCGAGCAGCGCCGCAAACCCGGGCGGGCACGACGCATTCACCACGATCAAGGACCCGGCAGCTCTGCAACGGGAACTCGACGCGGCACAGGCTCAAGGCCAATGGGTGCTGCTGGACTACTACGCCGACTGGTGCGTGTCGTGCAAGGTCATGGAAAAACAGGTGTTCGGCAAAACTCATGTACTGCAAGCCTTGAGCGATGTGCGCTTGCTACGGCTGGACGTCACCGCCGACAATGCCGCCAGCCGCGAACTGCTCGGCCGTTATAAAGTGCCGGGGCCACCGAGCCTGCTGTGGATCGGCGCCGACGGCATCGAGCGTCGCAGCCTGCGCATCATCGGCGAAGTCGATGCCGACACTTTCCTGCAACGCTGGACCACCACCCGAGACGCCCGTTAATGCTGACCTTTACCCTCGGCACTTTTGCCATCGCGCTCAATCACCTGCTGCTGATCAGTGCCCTGGCGCTGGCGACTTTCGTCGGCTGGCGGGTGGCCAAGCGCGGCGGCGAGAATCCGGAGTCGGTGCTGTTCAGCCTGTTCCTGCTGGGCATGCTGGCCGCCCGGGTCAGTTTCGTGGCCGTTTACTGGACCCATTATCGCGATGACCCCTGGCAGATCATCGACCTGCGCGACGGCGGTTTCCTCGCCTGGCCGGGCGTAATCGCACTGCTGCTTGCCGCGTTGTATCGAGGCTGGCGTCGCCCGGGCTTGCGCCGGCCGTTGGGCTTTGGCGTGGCCAGCGGCCTGGCGTTCTGGCTGCTGGCGACCTTCTCCCTGACTATTTACGAACAAGGTACGCGCCTGCCGGAAATTACCCTGCGCAATGCCGCCGGTGAAACCGTGCAACTGGCCGATTACAAGGGCGGCCCGTTGGTGATCAATCTCTGGGCCACCTGGTGTCCGCCGTGCCGCCGGGAAATGCCGGTGCTGGAAAACGCCCAACAACACCGTCCGGACCTGACGTTCCTGTTCGTCAATCAGGCTGAAAGCATGCAAAGCGTCAGTACTTTTCTGGAAACCCAGGGCCTGAGCCTGTCCAACGTGCTGTTCGACGGCAGTGGCCGATTGGGCCAGGCCGTCGGCTCCATGGCGTTGCCGACGACGCTGTTCTATAGCCCCGACGGTCGCCTGCTGGGCAGCCATCTGGGTGAGCTGTCGGAAGCCAGCCTGGCCCGCGCCCTGGAAAACTTCGACACCCCGAATCCTGCCGTACCGGCCACCTCTTCAAGGAAATTGCCATGCCCCGCCTCCGCCACCTGCTGACGTTGACCCTGGGCGCTGCCCTGCTGCATCTGCCGTCGGTGCAGGCCGCCGAAGAATTGCCCGAAGCGATCAAGAAAATCGAAGCCAAGGGCGCGAAAATCGTCGGCCAATTCGACGCTCCCGACGGCTTGCGCGGTTATGCGGCGCAGTACCAGAACCGTGGCATAGCGTTGTACCTGACCCCGGATGGCAAGCACGTGCTGCTCGGCAATCTGTACGACGCCGACGGCAACGACTTGAGCAGCGCGCCGTTGCAGAAGCTGGTTTACGCACCGATGGCCAAGGAAGTCTGGGGCAAGATGGAAGCCAGCAACTGGATCGCCGACGGGAAGAAAGATGCACCGCGGATCGTGTACCTGTTCAGCGATCCGAACTGCCCTTATTGCAACGTGTTCTGGGAACAGGCGCGGCCATGGGTCAAGGCGGGCAAGGTGCAGTTGCGGCACATCATGGTCGGCATCATTCGCGAAGACAGTCCGGGCAAATCGGCAGCACTGCTGGCCGCCAAGGATCCGCAGAAAGCGCTGGAAGACCATGAAAAGGCAGGCAAGAACAGCTCGCTAAAAGCCCTGAAAAACGTGCCCCCGGCGATTCAGGCGAAGCTGGCGGCCAACATGCAGTTGATGGAAGACCTGGAACTGCAGGCCACCCCGGCGATTTTCTACATGGACGACAAGGGCGAGCTGCAACAACAGCAAGGTGCGCCGTCGCCGGAAAAGTTGGCGCAAATTCTCGGGCCGAAATAGTTCTTTCTGATAGGGCGTTGGTGAATTCACTGACGTCTTCGCGAGCAAGCCCGCTCCCACATTAGTCCTGCGAACACAGATCAAATGTGGGAGCGGGCTTGCTCGCGAAGAACGATTACCCGGTTTTGCGGGTTCTCTCACTTAAAAACTTCAGCAGTGCGTCGGTGACAAACTGCGGGTTTTCCAGATTGGAGATATGCCCCGCCTCCGGCACCAGCAGATACGGGCAACCGATCAACTCGGCCATCTCCCTTGTCTCCGATGGCGGCCGCGGTTTGTCCTGATCGCCACACATCAGCAGCGTGGTGTCAGGATCCAACTCGCCCAGACGCGGCAACAGATCATCCCGCCCAAACGTAATCCGCCCCATCGGCACAATGCTTTGACGCAAACGGTCGGCCGGCAGTGCGGCCAGTTTGGCGCGGAAGTCCTGATACAGCGCCGACTGTGGATCGATGCCCGGACGGAAGAAGATCGGCACGACGATATCGAGCAACTGCGGCGCAATCACGCCGGTGTCTTCGATCTGTTTGAACAGCGAGAAATAGTACTGGCGAGTCGGTTCCGGCTCGACGCCGACGTAGGTGTCCATCAGCACCAGACCGTTGATCCGCTGCGGCGCCGACAGCGCCAGACGCACGCCCCACATGCCGCCGACCGAGAGACCGACCAGCGTGACACGGTCGATGTCCAGGTGATCAAGCAGCGCCAGTGCCTGGCGCGCAATGTCATCCAGCGACTGTGTGCACTCGGGTAGCGGCCCGGATTCACCGTGGCCCCAGAGGTCCAGAGCGATCACCCGGTATTGCTGCGACAGGGCGGCGATCTGCGGCGCCCACATGGCCTGGTCCCACAGATAACTGCCGGCCAGCAGAACGGCAGGGCCAGTGCCTTGATCAATGTAGTGAAGGGGTTGTCCATCTATTGTTGCGAAGGGCATCGTTTGTCTCCTCTCCAAAATGGCACAGGCAGACTGTGCCGGTGTCGTTCCACAGTCAACCTGCCAAAGATCAAAAGATCGCAGGCTTCGCCAGCTCCTACAGGGGTCTAAGTACACCCGTAGGAGCTGCCGCAGGCTGCGATCTTTTGACTTTAAAGCCCCTCCAGCTCCGCCATCAGATCATTGAGGCGATCCACCTTCTCCTCGGTGATATCACTCGCCGCCAACCCATCGATGTACTCGGCCAACTCCGCCACCGTGCTGCATTCAAACATCGCCCGCAGCGGCACATCACGTTGCAGGGCTTTCTGCACCCGCGAAGCGATCTGCGTCGCCAGCAATGAATGCCCGCCCAGCTCGAAGAAGTTGTCGCGAATCCCCACCTTATCGACCTTCAGCACCTCGGCCCAGATATCCGCCAGCGTCTGCTCCAGTTCATTGCGCGGTGCCTGATAGTCCTGACTCTGCAACTGACCGATTTCCAGCACCGGCAAAGCCTTGCGATCAAGCTTGCCGTTGGCGTTGAGCGGCATCCGATCGAGCCACAACCAGTGCAGCGGCACCATGTATTCCGGCAGTTCGGCGCGCAGGCGTTGCTTGATGCGTTCCAATCGCTCGGTTGGATTGATCAAAGCATCAGCCGCTACCAAATAGCCGACCAGATGTTTGCCGTTCACGCCGTCCTGTACACCGACCGCCGCTTCGCGCACTTCCGGTTGCTCATGCAGACGCGCTTCGATTTCACCCAGCTCAATGCGGTAGCCGCGGATCTTCACTTGATGGTCGATCCGCCCGACGTATTCCACCACGCCGTCACTGCGACGACGGGCCAGATCGCCGGTGCGATACAGACGATCACCCGGTTTACCAAACGGGTTCGGGACAAACACTTGAGCGGTGCGCAACGGATCACTGATGTAGCCACGGCCGACACCGGTACCCGCGACGCACAACTCACCCACCGCACCCAACGGCACCAGTTCCAGCGCACCATCAAGCAAGTACAAGCGGTTGTTGTCGGTCGGCGTACCAATCGGCAGGTAGCTGCCGCGCGTCGACGCCATGTCGACGCGGAAGAACGCCACGTCATCCGAGCACTCCGCCGGCCCGTAAGCATTCACCAACCCGATCTCCGGGTAGCGCAGCAGCCACTGGTGCGCCAGCTCCGGCGGCATTGCCTCACCGGTCGGCAGCATCCAGCGCAGGCCGTCGAGGCTCATGCGTTCCTGGGCGAGCATGCCCTGAATCAGCGACGGCACGCTTTCCAGCACGGTGATGCCCTGGGCCGCCACATGCGCCAGCAACCCTTGCGGATCATGGGCGATGGTGTTCGGCACGATGTCCACTCGAGCGCCGAACAGCGGTGCGGCGAGGAACTGCCAGACCGAAATGTCGAAACTTTGCGAGGCGGTCTGAGCGATCACATCGGCATCGCTCAAGTTCAGGTAAGGCACCTTGCTCAACTGGTTATTGAGCATGCCGCGTTGTTCGACCATCACGCCTTTCGGCAGGCCGGTCGAACCCGAGGTATAGATCACGTAGGCAAGGTTGTTCGGGCCGCTGTAGATGCCCGGATTCGCAACCGAAATTTCGCTCGCCTGCACCTCTTCCCAGACCAACAACTTCGGCCGGTTGGCGCAACCGAACTCATCCAGCAGCGCCAGCGCTTGCTCGCGGCAGGCCTGAGAACACACCAGCAACGGCGTGCGGCTCAGGTCGATGATCCGGCTCAGACGCTGACTCGGCAGCCCCGGATCCAGCGGCAAATAACCCGCGCCAGCCTTGAAGCTGCCGATGATCATGCCCAGCAGATCGAGGTTACGTTCAGCCAGCAACGCCACCGGTTGATCCAGCCTCACGCCTGCAGCGATCAAGGCGTGACCGAGACGGTTACTGCGCTCATTCAGCTCAAGGTAGCTGTGCTGCTGACCCAGGCAACTGGCGGCAATGCGCTGTGGATGCGCGGCAACCTGCGCTTCAAACAATGAGACATAACTCTGCTCCAGCGGGTAATCGTGTTCGCTCTGGTTGCAGCCATGAATCAGGAAGTTTTGCTCCTCGGCACCCAGCAACGGCAGATCGGCCATGTCGCCGTGGAAACCTTCGACCAGCGCCAACAGCAAACGCTTGAACTCGCCGAGCATGCGCTCGACGGTCGACTCATCGAAATAACGCTGGTCGTAAGACAGGTGCAAGCCCAGGTCATCGCCCGGGTAGCAGACCGCCGTCAGCGGGAAGTTGGTGTGGGTGCGGCCCGAATCCGAGGTCGCGTTGAGGCTTTGCGCACGGTCCAGCACCGAGACTTCCACCGGGGCGTTTTCGAACACGAACAGGCTGTCGAACAACGGCTGGCCCTTGGGCAGTTCGCTGTTTTCCTGAATGCTCACCAGCGGCAGGTATTCGTACTCGCGCAGTTGCATGTTGCTGTCGAGCAAACCGCTCAACCATTGACGAACGCTGCAGCGCTGATGGTCTTCCGGCATTTTCACCCGCAGCGCGATGCTATTGATGAACAGCCCGACGGTACGCTGCATCTCCGGCATGTCCACCGGACGCCCGGCCACCGTGACACCAAACAGCACGTCGCGATCACCGCTCAAACGGCGCAGCACCAGCGCCCACGCCGCTTGGGCAAAGGTGTTGATGGTCAGCTGATGAGCTTGAGCCAGTTCGCGCAGTTGCACACCGTCACGGGCATCGAGCCGTGTGTAGCGGTCGCCGACGATCATGCCGCCACTTTCGCCGGCATGTTCGTGCAGGAACGGCCGGTCGCTCGGAATCGGCGTGGTCCGCTCGAAGCCTTGCAGGTTGGTTTTCCACCACTGCCGCGCCTCGGCCAGGCTCTGGCGTTGCAGCCAGCCGATGTAGTCGCGATAACGCGGCGGCACGGCCAGTTGCACCTCTCGACCTTCGTCCAGAGCGGTGTAGATTTCGAAGAAATCGCTCATCAGCAGCGAACGGCACCAGGCATCGATGAGGATGTGGTGGTTGCTCATCATGAACCAGTAGCGTGCCGCGCCGACCTTGATCAGGCGCAGGTGGAACGGTGCCTGATTGAGCAGATCGAACCCGGCCTCGCGCTCGCTTTTGAGCAGCGCCTGCAACTTCGGCTCTTGCTCGGTTTCGGCGATTGCCGTCCAGTCCAGATACTCGATCGGCGTGCTGCCCGGCTTGTGGATAACTTGCAGCATGTCTTCGCCGACGTTCCAGCAGAACGATGCGCGCAGGGCTTCGTGACGGGCGATCACCGCTTGCCAGGCCTGGTCGAAACGCTGCGGATCCAGTTCGCTGTTGATGCGGTAGCGATCCTGCATGTAGTAGAGGCCGGTGCCCGGTTCCAGCAAGGTGTGCAGCAGCATGCCTTCCTGCATCGGGGTCAGCGGGTAGACGTCTTCGATGGCGGCGGCCGGGATGGGCAACGCGTCGAGTTGCGGCTGGGTCAGTTTCGCCAACGGGAAGTCCGACGGCGTCAGGCCTCCCGCATCGTCGTGCAGGCAATGCTCGATAAGGCTCTGCAATTCGCCGAGGTAGGCGTCCGCCAGGTCTGTGATGGTCTGCAGATCGTGGCGTTCGGCGCTGAAGGTCCAACGCAGCACCAGCTCACCACCATAGACCTGACTGTCGACGCTCAGCTCATTGGGCAGCGGCGCGCGAGGATCATGGGCCGCGCCGACCGCTTCATCGAGAGGACGGAACAAGGCGTCCGCGCCGAAGCTCTGGTCGAACTGACCGAGGTAGTTGAAGGTGATCGGCGCCCCCGGCAAGGCAGCCATGGTCTGCCGGCTCGAGTCATCGGCGAGATAACGCAACACGCCATAACCCAGACCTTTGTGCGGCACCGCGCGTAGTTGTTCCTTGATCGCCTTGATCGAGGCGCCCTGCTCGTCCGCTGGCATCAGCCGCAGTGGATAGGCACTGGTGAACCAGCCGACGGTGCGGGTCAGGTCGATCTCGTCGAACAGCGTTTCGCGGCCGTGACCTTCGAGTTGAATCAGCGCCGATTCGTGACCGCTCCAGCGGCACAGCACACGGGCCAATGCGGTCAGCAGCAAGTCATTGACCTGAGTGCGATAGGCACTCGGTGCCTGTTGCAGCAGTTGGCGAGTGCGCTCGACATCGAGGCGCACGCTGACGGTTTGTGCATGGCGATTCTGCCGGCCACCCTCGGGGCGATCACACGGCAATTCAGCGCTTTCACCGGCCAGCTGCGACTGCCACCAGCCCAGTTCTTCACGCAAGGATTCGCTACCGGCATACGCCTGCAAGCGTGCGGCCCAGTCCTTGAAGGCACTGGTTTTCGCCGGCAGTTTTGCCAACTGTCCCGCGTCCAGTTGGCGATACACCGTTTGCAAATCGTCCAGCAACACCCGCCACGAAACCCCATCCACGACCAAGTGGTGAATGGCGATGAACAGCCGCTGTTGCCCCTCGGGACCATCGACCAGCAGCGCGCGCATCAGCGGCCCGTCCTCAAGGTCGAGGCTGCGCTGGGCATCGGCGAACAGTGCCGCGCATTTGTCCATGGACGAAACGCGTACTTGCCACAGCACCGGCGCGTCGGAAACCGTTTGGTGCTCGGCCTGCCATTGCCCTGCAATTTCAGAGAAGCGCAAACGCAAGGCGTCGTGCTGTTCGATCACAGCCAGCAGCGCTTGCTCCAGACGATGGGGCTCCAGCGCCACGGTCGGTTCCAGCAGCAACGCCTGGTTCCAGTGTTGGCGCTGGGGGATGTCGGTGTCGAAGAACCAGTGCTGGATCGGCGTCAGGCGCGATTCGCCGGTCAGCAAACCTTGTTCAGCGGTGACCTGCTCGGTGCGGGTCGCCACGGCAGCCAGGGTCTGCACGGTCTGGTGCTGGAACAGGTCACGCGGGCTGAAGTGAATGCCCTGCTGCCGCGCACGGCTGACCACCTGGATCGACAGAATCGAATCGCCGCCCAGTTCGAAGAAGTTGTCGTTGAGGCCGACCTGTAGAACGTTCAGCACTTCGCACCAGATAGCGGCCAGCGTCAGTTCAAGCGCGTTGCTCGGCGCCACGTACTGCTGACGGTTCAACTCCGGATCCGGCGCCGGCAATGCGCGGCGGTCGAGTTTGCCGTTGGCGGTCAGCGGCATGCTGGCCAGCAGGATCAAATGCGTTGGCACCATGTAATCCGGCAACTGGGATTTGAGGTGCGCCTTCAACGCCTCACGCAGTGTGTGTTGTTGCGCTTCGTCTTGCTCGGTGACTTCAGTCACCAAATAGCCGACCAGTTGTTTGCCGCTCGGGGCATCCAGCGCCAGCACCACGGCTTCACGGACGGAGTCGTGTTCCAGCAGACGGGTTTCGATTTCGCCCAACTCGATGCGGAAACCACGAATCTTCACTTGATGGTCAATACGCCCGAGGTATTCCACCAGACCGTCGGCGCGCTGACGCACCAGATCGCCGGTGCGGTACAGACGCCCGCCAGTGGCGGCGAACGGATCAGCCACAAACCGTTCGGCGGTCATCCCCGCACGCTGGTGATAACCCTGCGCCAGACCAGCGCCGCCGACGTACAACTCGCCGGTCGCGCCTTGCGGCACCAGTGCCAGATCGGCATCGAGGATGTAGGCCACGCGTGCACCGATCACACTGCCGATCGGTACGCTGCCGAGGCCTTCTTCCAATTGCTCAGGCGCCAGACTGGCCAGGGGCATGACCACGGTTTCGGTCGGGCCGTAGGCGTTGAAAAACAGGCTCGGCTTGAATGCCGCGCGAATTCGCGCCAGATGCTCGCCGGTCAGCGCTTCACCACCGGTGATGCACATGCGCACCGGCAGGATTTCGCCCTGAGTCGCCAGCCACTGCGCCAATTGGCTGCCGTAGCTCGGGGTGAAGCCGAGAATGTTGATGTTGTGACGGCGAATCAGCCCGCAGATTTCTTCCGCGTCCCACTGGCCCTGTGCTCGCAACACAACCTGAGCACCACTCAACAACGGCACCAGCAAACGCTCGGTCGCGGCGTCGAAGTTGATGGAATAGAAGTGCAGCTCGCAATCGTCCGGGCGCATGCCGAAGCGTTCAATGACCGCTTGGCAGTGCATGGCGATTTCACCGTGGGACACCACCACGCCTTTCGGTTTGCCGGTAGAGCCTGAGGTGTAAATCAGGTACGCCTGATGCTGCGGCAGGCTGATGAACGGCAGCTCAGTGGCCGGGTAGTTGGCCAGTTCTGCTGCGTCTTCTTCCAGACACCAACGCGCAACGGTCGATGGCAATTCACCGAGCGCCTTGAACATCGCCGCATCGCTGAGCAGCAAACCGATGCCGCTGTCTTCGATCATGTAGTGCAAACGGTCCAGCGGGTATTCCGGGTCCAGCGGCACGTAGGCGCCGCCCGCCTTGAGGATCGCCAACAGGCCGACGACCATGTCCAGCGAACGCTCAAGCGCCAGACCCACCCGAACCTGCGGCCCCACGCCCCGCTCGCGGAGCATCCAGGCCAGGCGATTGGCGCGGCTGTCGAGCTCGGCGTAGCTCAGGGTTTGCCCGGCGAAGGTCAGTGCCGGCGCGTCTTTACGCGCCAGCGCCTGCTCGCTGAAGAGGTGATGAATGCACTGGTCGAGTCGGTGTTCACCCGGTTCGACTCCGAGGCTGTCGAGCAGGTTTTGCTGTTCGGTGGCTTCCAGCAGCGGCAGCTCACTGAGGCGCTGTTGCGGATCGGCCAGCAGCGCTTCCAGCAGGTTGCGCCAATGCCCGGCCATCCGAGCGATGCGCGGCTCATCGAACAGATCGGTGCTGTAGGTCAGACAGCAGCCCAGGCGATGGTCGAGGTCGGTGACTTCCAGGTTGAGGTCGAACTTGGTGGCGCGGGCATCGTTGGCCAGGTATTCGACGGTCATGCCGGCGAGTGTGCGGCTCTGCTGGAATTCCCAGCGCTGCACGTTGCACATCACCTGGAACAATGGGTTGTAGGCGGCGCTGCGCGGTAGCTGCAAGGCTTCCACCAAGTGATCGAACGGCAGGTCTTGATGGGACTGGCCTTCGATCACGGTGTGGCGAACCTGCTCGAACAATTCGCCGACGGACATCTGCCCGTCGAGCTGGCAACGCAGGACTTGGGTGTTGAGGAACGCACCGATCAGCCCTTCGCTTTCCGGACGAATCCGGTTGGCCACCGGCGCGCCGATGCGCAAATCGGTCTGGCCACTGTAGCGGTAAAGCAGCACGGCCAGCGCGGCGGTCATGGTCATGAACAGGGTCAGACCGTTTTGAGCATTGAAGGCACGAACGCGCGCGGCAAGAGTATCGCTCAGGTCGAAACGGAACAGTTCACCCTGATGGCTTTGCACCGGCGGACGCGGACGGTCGCCCGGCAACTCCAGCAGCGGATGTTCGCGGCCCAGTTGCGCGGTCCAGTAATCGAGTTGGCGCTGACGTTCGCCGGACTCCAGCCACTGGCGCTGCCAGACGCTGTAATCCAGGTATTGCACTGGCAGCGGTTGCAGCGGCGATTCACGGTCATCGACGAAGGCCTCGTAAAGCGCGCTCAGTTCCCGGGCGAAGATGTCCATCGCCCAACCTTCGGTGACGATGTGGTGCAGGGTCAGCACCAGATAATGTTCGTGCTCGGCGGTCTTGACCATGCAGGCGCGCAGCAGCGGTCCGGTTTCCAGATCGAAAGGTTTATGCGCCTCGTCGTCGGCCAGTTGCTGGACGCGTTGTTCGCGGTTATCAGCGTCGAGCGCGGAGAAGTCCTTCCAGTCCATGCGCATCCCGGTGTCCGGGTGAACCCGTTGCCGGGCCACGCCATCGATGCTCGGGAACGTGGTGCGCAGGGTTTCATGACGCATGATCAGTGCGTGCAGCGCGGCTTCGAAGCGCCCGACATCAAGCACCCCGCGCAACCGCGCCATGCCGCCAACGTTGTAGGCCGGGCTGTCCGGCTCCATCTGCCAGAGGAACCACATGCGCTGCTGGGAATAGGACAACGGCACCGGTTGGCTGCGGTCGACTTTCTCGATCGGCGGCTGCTGGTTGGTTTTGCCGCTGGCCTGGATCAGTTGAACCTGTTCGGCAAACGCGCCCAGTTCACTGTTTTCGAACAGCGCGCGCAGCGGCAATTCGACGTCGCAGGCCTGACGGGTGCGGGAAATGATTTGCGTGGCCAGCAAGGAATGGCCGCCGAGGGCGAAGAAATCGTCACGCAGGCCGATCTGTGCTTGGCCCAGCACTTCGCGCCAGATGCCGGCGATTTGTTGCTCGAGGGCAGTGACCGGCTCGACGTGTTCGCGCACTTGCCATTGCGGTTCCGGCAATGCTCGACGATCGAGTTTGCCGCTTGGGCTCAGGGGCATTTCGTCCAGACGCATGAGTTGCGCTGGAACCATGTATTCCGGCAACTCGGCGGCCAGCGCAGCGTTCAGGCGTGCGGTTTGAGCATCAACATCTTCTGTGGAATCGGTTGCGGTGTAGTAACCGATCAACTGCCCGCCGGCCGCCGTTTCGCGCACCAGCACCACGGCTTGAGCGACGCCGTCCTGAGCCAGCAATCGTGCTTCGATTTCTTCCGGTTCAACGCGGAAGCCACGCAGTTTGACCTGCTGATCGAGTCGGCCGAGGTATTCGATCACGCCATCGGCGGTCCAGCGTGCGCGGTCACCGGTGCGGTACAAACGCGCGCCCTGCTCTCCCAGCGGATCGACGACGAAGCGTTCAGCGGTCAGACCCGGACGACCCAAATAGCCACGGGCCAGACCGATGCCGCTGATGCACAGTTCGCCCGGCACACCGGCCGGAACGGGATTGAGTGCCTCATCGAGCACGCGGCACAGCACATTGCCCAGCGGACGACCAATCGGCGAGCGTTCTCCATCGGCGGTTGTGCAGTGCCAATGAGTGACGTTGATCGCGGTTTCGGTCGGGCCGTAGCGGTTGTGCAATTGCACGGCGGGCAGTTGTTCCAGCACGCGGTTGCGCAGTTCGGCGGGCAAGGCTTCGCCGCCGGAGAAAACGCGGCGCAGGCTGGTGCATTCGGCGGTCAGCGGTTCGTCGATGAATAACGAAAGCAGCGGCGGTACGAAGTGCAGCGTGGTCACGCCGAATTGCTGAACCAGTTGCGCGATGCGGTGCGGATCGCGGTGTTCACCCGGCCCGGCGAGCAGAAGACGGCATCCGGTAATCAGTGGCCAGAAGCACTCCCACACCGACACGTCAAAACTGATCGGTGCCTTTTGCATGAGCACGTCGGTGTCGTTCAGGCGATAGGTGTTCTGCATCCATTGCAGGCGCTCGGCGAGGGCTGCGTGGGTGTTGCCGACGCCCTTCGGCTGGCCGGTGGAGCCGGAGGTATAAATCACGTACGCCAGGTTGTCGCCGTGCAAGTGCAGACCCGGTGCATGGCTCGGCCAGCTCTCCAGATGCAAGGCGTCCATGGCGATCATGCTGACGCCATCGGTGGCCGGCAAGCGCTCGAGTAATTGGGTTTGGGTCAGCAGCAATTCGACACCACTGTCGCTGAGCATGTAAGCCAGGCGCTCGGCCGGGTAATCCGGGTCCAGCGGCACATAGGCGCCACCGGCCTTGATGATCGCCAGCAGACCGATCAGTAACTGCGGCGAACGCTCGGCGGCGATGGCCACGCAGACGTCCGGGCCGACACCTTTGTCGCGCAGGTAATGGGCCAGGCGATTGGATTGGGTGTGCAGTTCGGCGAAGTCCATGGCGCCGCCGTCCCACATCAGCGCGGTGCGCTCCGGGGTCAGGCGAGCTTGTTGGTTGAGCAGTTCTGGCAGCCAAACGCTGGCCGGCGTACACGGTTCGGCGCTCCACGATGCTTGCTGATCGAGCTCGGGCGGGGTCAGCAGTTGCAGGTCGCCAATGGCGGTTTTCGGTTGTTCGCAAACGGCTCGCAGCAGGTTGCTGAAATGCTCGGCCAGACGCTCGATGGTCGCGGCGTCGAACAGCTCGCTGGAGTAGTCGAAGGAGAGGCTCAGGCGACCATTTCTGTCTTCCTCGCTATGCAATTGCAGGTCAAACTTGGCTTCGCGGCTATGCCAAGGCAGCTCTTCGGCCAGCAGCCCAGGCAGGCGGCGCAATGCGCTCAAATCCCGTTGCTGGTGGTTGAACATGACCTGGAACAAACCTTGTTCGCGGGCTTGCGGGAAGGCTTCGAGCAATTGTTCGAACGGCAGGTCCTGATGCGCTTGTGCGCCCAACGCGGCCTGACGGGTTTGCGCCAGCAGCTCCACGAATGGCAACTGCGAATCCAACTCGGCGCGCAGCACCTGAGTGTTGATGAAGAAGCCGATCAACCCTTGGGTTTCCAGACGCGGACGGTTGGCGTTGGGCACGCCGATGCGGATGTCGCGCTGGCCGCTGTAGCGGTGCAGCAGGCTCTGGAACGCGGCGAGCAACAGCATGAAGGAGGTGGATTCATAGGCCTGGGCGGTCTGGCGAATCGCATCGCTCAGGGTCGCGCCCAACCGTACGGTGTGGCGCGCGGCGCTGTGAAGGTGGTGCGCCGAGCGCGGATGGTCAGTGGCCAGGCTCAGGGTTGGATGCTCATCGCCCAATTGCGCTTTCCAGTAAGTCAGCTGACGCTCGCCCTCCCCTTGCGCCAGCCATTGGCGCTGCCAGCTGCCGTAGTCAGCGTACTGGGTCGGCAATGCCGGAAGCGTTGCCTTTTGTCCTTGGGACGCTGCGGCATACAGGCGCGAGAACTCGTCGATCAGCACGTTCAGCGACCAACCATCGGCGATGATGTGATGCAGCGTCACCAACAGTTGATGGTCCTCTTCATCAAGGCGCACCAGGGTCACCCACAGCAGCGGGCCTTTCTCCAGATCGAATTGAGTACGGGCTTCGTCCTCACGAATTTGCTGCGCACGGACTTCACGCTCGGCCACCGGCAGGTCGCTGATGTCGATGAGTTGCAGATTGAATTCGCTCGCTGCATCGACCTGTTGCAGCGCCACACCATCACGTTCGAAGAACCGCGTACGCAGGGATTCATGGCGTTCGATCAACTGTTGGAAACTGGCGCGCAACGCGTCTTCATCCAGTTCGCCGCGCAGGCGCAAGGCGCCAGGAATGTTGTAGGCGCTGCTCTGCGGGTCGAGTTGCCAGGTGATCCACAGACGGTTTTGCGCCAGCGATTGCGGCATGGCTTCGGTGCGCGACAACGGGGTGATTGCGCCTTGGGCGAGTCCGCCGTCCTGCTGTTGTTGAGCGACTGCGACGGCAAACGCGCCAAGGGTCGGCGCTTCGAACAGCAGGCGCAGGTTCAGCTCCAGACCGAGTGCTTCGCGCAGACGTGCGACCACCTGGGTGGCGGCGATGGAGTTGCCACCGAGCAGGAAGAAGTGGTCGTCGACGCTGATCTGTTTGACGCTCAGTTGCTCGCACCAGATCTGGCCGATCAGGGTTTGCAGTTCGGAACCTGATTCAGTCGCGGATTTACTTTCGATGTCTGCCGACGGGAACAGCGCATAGCTGTCGAGGCTGCCGTCCGCCAGACGATTGCGGCAAGCCGAGCGTTGCAACTTGCCGCTGGAGGTCTTGGGCAACGCGCCCGGATTGAGCAGCACCACCACGCTTGGCGTTTCCTGATACGACTCGGCCACGGCTTGGCGGATGGCTTTGATCAACGCGTCGGGCGGGAGGATCTTTTGCACGCTGCGACTGATTTCCGCCGCAATGCCGATGCCTTCCTGACCCTCGATGTTCACGGCGAACGCGGCGACACGACCTTTGCGCACCACCTCCACTTCGCGTTCGATGGTTTGCTCGATGTCCTGCGGATAAAGGTTGTGGCCACGGACGATCAACATGTCTTTCAGGCGCCCGGTGATGAACAGTTCGCCGCCGCGCATAAAACCCAGGTCGCCGGTACGCAGCCAGGTACGACCAGCGTGCTGAACGAAGGTTTTGGCGCTGGCCTCCGGGTTGCGCCAGTAGCCGTGGGCGATGCTTGGCCCGGCGGCCCAGACTTCGCCGACCGTGTTGTCAGCCAACTCGTTAAGGGCTGTTGGATCGACAATCAGCACCGCGTGATCCGGCTGACTGATGCCGCAACTCATGATCGCGCTGCCCTCGCCTGGCTCGGCACGGTTTTGTGCCAGGGCCTGATCGTCCACACGCAGGTTGCCAATGCCCTGACCGCGAGGGCTGCCGGCCACGAACAGCGTCGCTTCGGCCAACCCGTAGGACGCCATGAAACTGTCTTGGGTGAAGCCGCAGGCCGCGAATTTCTCGGCGAAGCGTTCCAGCGTATCGAGGCGAATCGGTTCGGAACCGGAATACGCCACGCGCCAGCCACTCAGGTCGAGGCGTTCCAGCGCCGATTCACTGACCCGCTCACAGCACAACCGATAGGCAAAGTCCGGCCCGCCGCTGATGGTGCCGCCGTACTCGCTGATCGCTTCCAGCCAGCGCAACGGCCGGCCGAGGAAATACGCCGGCGACATCAACACGCACGGCACACCGCTGAAAATCGGCTGCAACAGACCGCCAATCAGGCCCATGTCGTGGTACAGCGGCAGCCAGCTGACGATCACATCGTCGGGATTCAGATCAATGCCGAAGCCGTGGCGAATCAGCAGTTCATTGGCCACCAGGTTGCCGTGGCTGACTTGCACTCCTTTAGGCAATGCGGTGGAGCCCGAGGTGTATTGCAGGAACGCGATGTGGTCGTCTGCAAGGTTCGGCGCCACCCAACGTTCGGCCAACGCACTGTCGAGCGTATCGACACACAGCAACGGCGGCGCGCCCTCAATTTGCTGCAACGCATCGCGCAGACCGGCGCTGGTCAGCAGCAGACGCGGTTCGGCATCGCTGATGATCGACAGCAGACGCTCCTGGTGATGACGACGCGCCGACTCCGGCGGATAGGCCGGCACCGCGATCACACCGGCGTACAGGCAGCCGAAGAACGCCGCGACGTAATCCGGGCCGCTGGGGAACAGCAGCACCGCGCGATCGCCAAACGCAGCCTCGGCCTGCAACGCGCCGGCAATGGTCCGCGCCCGCTGATCCAGCTCGCGATAACTGAGCACCACAGCCTGATCCTCGGTTTCGGCGAGAAAACGCAAGGCCACCCGGTCCGGCGTCAGGGCCGCACGGCGCTGAAGGGCTTGGACCAGTGTGCTGGGGAGTTCGAACGCGTCGGTCATGAGGTTTCCTGCCTGAATTCGGCTTGCAAGTGAAATCGGTTTTCTGACGTCACGCCCCTTCGAGGACGTGCAGGACGCGGTCTTCGCCGACCGCGCAAGGCTTGGGAATGCTGTTTTGGCCGCAGCCGCTACCCGGAACCATTCACCAATGAGAACGGTTGACCTCTTGAAATAATTAGTCGGCAGGCCTGATCGCCAATGGGACTGCGGTGCCGCAAGCGGGCGCCGCAAGCGGGCGCGTCAGCGGGCGCGTCAGCGTGTCGCAGTTCTCACTCTGCACCTTCGTGCAGCATTAGTTCTCTTTCTCATTTGACAATCATTATCATTCAGAATAATTTGTCGCTCGATGTGTTGGACGGCTCAGCCCCCGCGAGCCGTCCCACGAACCTATTGGCAGCAAGGTGATTTCCATGACGGAACAAGTATCCACAAGCAGGTGCGATTCACCGCTACTTCAGGCATTCGTCGACAATCGACTGATTCTGGTCAAGATTGCAGCCCGCATTACCGGCTGCCGGTCGCGGGCTGAAGACGTGGTGCAGGATGCGTTCTTCCGGCTGCAATCCGCGCCGCAGATCACGTCCTCGTTCAAGGCTCAGCTCAGCTACCTGTTCCAGATCGTGCGCAACCTGGCGATCGATCACTACCGCAAACAGGCGCTGGAGCAGAAGTATTCGGGCCCTGAAGAGGAAGGTCTGAATGTGGTGATTCAAGGCGCTTCGCCGGAAACCTCGCACATCAACTTCTCGACGCTGGAACACATCGCCGACGCGCTGACCGAGCTGCCCAGCCGCACCCGCTACGCCTTTGAGATGTACCGCCTGCACGGCGTGCCGCAAAAGGACATTGCCAAGGAGCTAGGCGTCTCGCCGACCCTGGTGAACTTCATGATTCGCGATGCGCTGGTGCACTGCCGCAAGGTGTCGGGCAGTCGTGTGGATACCTTTGCCCGTCGTTAAGATCTGAAATCTGCGTCGCTCCCTTCGCGAGCAAGCCCGCTCCCACATTTGATCTCCAGTGTTCACAAAGCTTGTGTTCACAGAAGATCCAATGTGGGAGCGGGCTTGCTCGCGAAGGCTGACTCAAGACCGCAACGGATCTTGAGCCTTAAGCATCAAGCCAACTTACACCGATCAAAAAACCGCTCACGCCCCAACACCATCAACGCCGCGCGCTTGTGCGGGAAGTCGAACGCTTTCTCGCAGTAGTAACCCTGGTTCTGCATATGCCCGATCATCTTCGCGTTGTCGGCACGAGGCTCGGCAACCACTCGCTGAGTGCGTGGATCGTCGAGAAACAGGTAATGCGTCAACGCCGATAACCAGCTCGCCACCTTGTGCGGGCCACGGTGATTTTCCTCACCCACCAACATGTGAATACCGCGGTCGTAATCGCCGGCGTCATAGAACGGCGCGATGCGATCTTCCTTGGCCCAATAGGTTTCAAAGTAGGCGAACGGTTGATCATCGAAACAACCGATCAGCGTCAGGGTATGGGGATCGGCTTCAAGTTTGCTCAGGTACTCGTGATGCTGCTCGAGGCTGCCCTCCTCCTGCCAGAAACTCGCCACGCGCGGGCTGTTCTGCCAACGATTGAAACGCTCCAGGTCCAGGTCGATGTCCACCGTGCGCAGGGAAATCCAGGCACCAAGGCGCGCATCAAAACGCCGATAGACTTCACCACGCGGTTTCACCGGGCGCAGCGGATGACGCTTGCCGCCACTGATGACCATTTGCTGCGGATAACCCGATGTCAGTGACGCGCCCAGCCAAGGCTGAGGCAACTGCCAGAACAGCGTGCGTTCGCAACGATACTGGCCGACGATTTCGGTAGGGATCAGCAACCCGCTGAGCAATGCTTCGGTGGGGGTTTCATCGAGTTGCCAGGTCAGGCGCTGGCAGGCCGGGTCACGGGCAAACAGCCAATAACAGGCCGCCCAGACGGTACGATTGTCGGCGTGGTCGAAGCGCTCTTCTACTTGCACCTGCAACTCGGGCTCGCGAGTCAGCTGCAGCTGAATCAGCGGCTGCCCTTCAAGGCTGAGACACAGGCGGCTTTCGGTTTCATCAGCTACAAGACGGCTTCCTGTCGGCAAGGCCAGGGCAGTCAGGTGATTCAGAGTGGACATGGGTCGGGCTCACGTTAATCGTCGACAGTTCAACGAGGTGACGTGAGCCAGTGCGGGAAATTTAAGAGAAGTCGGTAAATACGCGTCCCGTGGCATGAATCAGGGTTTGTGCACCGGCACCAGGGCAATTTTATAGGGATCGAAAATCTTCAGCATCTGGCCATTGTCTCGCAGGTCTTGCAGCAACCTGCCGAATGCTTCGCCAGTAATCGGCGCCTGAGGGCGGATCAGCGCGTAATGGTGATAGACCTGATCGATGCGTTGGGAAACCAACAATTGCTCGCCGACTTTCTCGTTACGCAGCAGGTAATCGCTCAAGTAGGAACGTGTGACCAAGGCAATGTCCGCTCGTGCGCGCAGCACCATCAGCAAGTTGCTGTCGTGGGAATAGGTCAACGTGGCCTTGTAGGTGTCGGCCAGATACTTGGGATCGGCATTGAAATTGGCAAACTCGTAGTGATAGCCGCTGTACAGCGCCAGGCGTTTGCCTGTCAGGTCCTTGAAGTAATTCTCATCGCGATCGGGTTTCTTCTGCGCGACAAAGATTTCTGCATCTTCCAGGCCCATGTCGACGAGGGTATGCGGGATGTCCTTCCAGCCCCAGTCCGGGTTCTCGAAAATCGCCATATCGACCCGGCCTTCCTTGAAGTCGTTGAAACGTCGAGGAATGGAAGTGGGCACCAACTCAAACTGATAGTCGTTCTGAAGGGCATTGAGCGCCTCGACCATCTGAGGCAGCAAACCGGTGTCGGCCCCGGATTCCGGGCGCACGGTATAAGGGGGGAAATGTGCGGCACCGACCCGCACCAACTGTGCAGCCTGGACCGGAACCACGCATAACACCGCAAGCGTCGCCAGCAAAAGCCGCGAAGCCGTCCGAATTGGCGAAGACATCAAAACAATCCACTCCCCAAAAAAATACGCATCAATGCATTCAAGCTAGGCGGTTTCGGCTACTTAGCCAGTTTCATGCCGAGATAGACGGCTCACTGCCGCTCTTCCAGCACTAGAATCAATGCCTCATCGGCCAATTGATCGAGGCTCATGCTGCCGCCGGCGCGAAACCAGGTGGTAGTCCAGGACAATGCTCCCGTCAGAAAACGACGTGTAATAAACACATCGCCGCGGATAAAACCGGCCTCCTTCGCCTCGCCCAGCACCTGAAGCCAGAGCTCTTCATAAATGTCGCGCAGCGCCAGCACCTGCGCCTGCCCGTCTGCGGACAGCGAACGCCATTCATACACCAACACCGCCATGGCCTCGCCGCTGCCGCCCATGATCGACTGCAATTCACAACGAATCAACGCCAGTACCCGCTCACGCACACTGCCGGCTTCTGCCAGGGCTGCACGCATCAACGCGGTGTTGTAGCGAATGGTTTCCTCCATCACCGCCCGCAGGATCTCGTCCTTGCTTTTGAAGTGATGAAAAATACTGCCGGACTGAATCCCCACGGCGCCGGCCAGATCGCGCACGGTGGTGCGTTCATAACCTTTGTTACGGAACAGGTGAGCCGCCACTTGCAGCAGTTTGCCGCGGGCGCTATCCGGGTCGGTCAATTGGCCGCTGTCGACCAATTCGCGCATCACCCTCAGGGCATTTTGCTCGTCCACCCGTTCTCTCCTACAGTCGATCAATCAAATACGCCGCTCACCGCTAAAACTGCGGGGTTGCGCGGGCAATTTAAGCTGGCCGGAGCGACCAAGCAAGCGCTCGGGCAGAAGATATTTCAGCCATTTACAAACCAAGCGCTTGCTTGGTAGTCTCGATGTACTTCTGTCGGGGGTGGTTATGGAGTTGACTGTGCCAAAAACAATCCGCATCGGTTGCGCCAGCGCCTTCTGGGGTGACACCTCGACCGCCGCCGCGCAACTGGTGGAAGGTGGGCGTCTGGACTATCTGGTCTTCGATTATCTGGCCGAAATCACGATGTCGATCATGGCCGGCGCACGGATGAAAGATCCCCAGGCCGGTTACGCCAGCGACTTCATCGAAGTCCTCAACCCGCTGCTGGGTCAACTCGCCGAACAGAAAATCCGCGTCATCAGCAACGCCGGCGGGGTCAATCCGCAAGCCTGCGCCGCCGCCCTGCAAGCGGCCTGCGACAAGGCCGGAGTGGCGCTGAAAATCGCCGTGCTGCTGGGCGATGACCTGCAGCCGCAGCTCAAACAGCTGGGCAGCAGCGGTATCCATGAAATGTTCAGCGGCGCGCCCCTGCCGCCGATGTGCGTCTCGACCAACGCCTACCTCGGCGCACCGGGCATCGTCGAAGCCCTGCGCCTGGGCGCCGACATCGTCATCACCGGGCGCGTGGTCGACAGCGCCGTGGTCAGTGCCGCGCTGGTGCATGAGTTCGGCTGGTCGTGGCACGACTACGACAAACTCGCCCAGGCCGCATTGGCCGGGCACATCATCGAATGCGGCGCCCAGTGCACCGGCGGCAACTTCACCGATTGGCGCGAGGTGCCCGACTACGAACACATCGGCTTCCCCATCGTCGAAGTCAGCGCCGACAGCCAGTTCATTGTCAGCAAACCCGAAGGCTCCGGCGGGCTGGTCACCGCGCTGACGGTCGGCGAGCAGATGCTGTATGAAATCGGCAACCCGCAGGCGTATCTGCTGCCGGACGTGGTCTGCGATTTCACTGAAGTCAAACTCGTGCAACAAGGCAAAAATGCGGTTCAAGTGCACGGCGCAAAAGGCTTGCCGCCGACCGATCAGTACAAGGTCAGCGCGACGTACCCGGACGGTTTCCGCTGCACCGCCAGTTGCCTGATCGCCGGGATCGATGCGGTCGACAAGGCGCGTCGAGTCAGCGAAGCCATCATCAACAAGACCTCGGAAATCTTCAGCCAGCGTGGCTGGGCGCCCTACAGCGAAGTGAACATCGAACTGCTCGGCAGCGAGGCCACTTACGGCCCCCACGGTCAGCGTCAGGACAGTCGCGAAGTGGTGATCAAACTCGCGGTGCGCCATCCGGGTAAACAGGCGTTGATTGTGTTCTCCCGTGAGATCGCCCAGGCCGCCACCGGCATGGCGCCGGGACTGACCGGGATTGTCGGTGGACGGCCGACGGTGTATCCGCTGATCCGGCTGTTCTCGTTCCTTATCGACAAAACCGCCTGCACGCTGGAAATTGATCTCAAGGGCCAGCGCCACCCCTGCGCCCTGCCCGCCGTCGATGTACTCGACACCGCCGACTTGCCGCTGGCGTGCGCCCCACCGAAACCCTCAGGCCGGGCCGATGCCAGCGTGGCCCTGGTCAAACTCGCCGTGGCGCGCTCCGGCGACAAGGGCAATCACAGCAACATCGGCGTCATGGCCCGCAAGCCGGAGTACCTGCCGTGGATTGCCGAAGCCTTGACGCCGGAAGTGATCGTCGACTGGATGAGTCACGTCCTCGACCCGATCCACGGACGTGTCGAACGCTGGTACCTGCCGGGCACCCACAGCCTTAATTTTCTGCTGGAAAACGCCCTGGGAGGCGGTGGCGTGGCCAGCCTGCGGATCGATCCGCAAGGCAAAGCCTTCGCCCAGCAACTGCTGGAAATCCAGATACCGGTGCCTCAGCGCATCGCCGACCAGGTCAACTAGAGGACTGTCGCCATGGCTTACGATTCGATTTTCAAAGCCGATTTGTTTGCAGGCCAAAACATCATCGTCACCGGTGGCGGCAGCGGCATCGGCCGTTGCACCGCTCACGAACTGGCGGCCCTCGGCGCCCATGTGCTGCTGCTCGGACGCAAGGCCGACAAGCTGAAAAACGTCGTGGCCGAGATTACCGAAGATGGCGGCAAGGCGGATTGGATGGTCTGCGATATTCGTGAGGAAGAAGCGGTCACGCATGTGGTCAGCGAGTTGATCCGCAAGTACGGACCGATTCACGGCCTGGTCAATAATGCCGGCGGGCAGTACCCGTCGCCGCTGGCGTCGATCAATCAAAAAGGCTTCGACACGGTGTTGCGCACCAACCTGATGGGCGGCTTCCTGATGGCCCGGGAAGTGTTCAATCAGTCCATGAGCAAACACGGCGGCGCCATCGTCAATATGCTCGCCGACATGTGGGGCGGCATGCCCGGCATGGGCCACTCGGGCGCGGCGCGTTCAGGCATGGACAACCTCACCAAGACTGCCGCGTTCGAATGGGGTTACGCCGGGGTGCGGGTCAACGCCGTGGCGCCGGGCTGGATCGCGTCCAGTGGCATGGACACCTACGAAGGCGCGTTCAAAGCGGTGATCCCGACGCTGCGTGAGCACGTTCCACTGAAACGCATCGGCACCGAATCGGAAGTCAGCGCGGCGATCGTTTTCCTGCTCAGCCCGGCCGCGGCGTTTGTCAGTGGCAGCACCTTGCGCATCGACGGCGCCGCCAGCCTGGGCGGGCGCGCCTGGCCGATACACAAGGCGCAGATCAGTACGTCGTATAACGGTTTTCACCGCGCGTACTTACCAGACGTGCTTAGTCCGGACGTCCTCAAGGATAAGGAATAAGTCATGCCGGTGATTCAGTCGCAAGTGGACCCGTTCAGCGAACAGTTCGCGCGCAATCGCGCGGCGATGTTGGTCGGCATCGAGCACGTCCGTCAGCTCGAACAGAACGTGCTGAACAAGGCGGCCGAAGCCAAGCCCAGGTTCGACAAACGCGGGCAACTACTACCCCGTGAACGCCTTAATTTGCTGCTAGACCCCGGCGCCCCGTTCCTCGAACTGGCCAGCCTGGCGGGCTACAAGCTGCACGACGACAAGGACGGCAGCTCCGCAGGCGGCGGCTTGATCGCCGGGATCGGCTACGTGTCCGGTGTGCGGGTACTGGTGGTGGCGAACAACAGTGCGATCAAGGGCGGGACCATTTCCCCCAGCGGTTTGAAAAAATCCCTGCGCCTGCAACAGATCGCCATGGAGAACAAACTGCCGGTCATTACCCTGGCCGAAAGCGGTGGCGCCAACCTCAATTACGCGGCGGAGATTTTCGTCGAAGGCGCCCGCAGCTTTGCCAATCAGGCGCGGATGTCAGCCATGGGCCTGCCGCAAATCACCGTGGTCCATGGCTCGGCCACGGCGGGCGGCGCCTATCAGCCAGGGTTGTCGGATTACGTGGTGGTGGTGCGTGGCAAGGCCAAGCTGTTTCTGGCCGGCCCGCCGCTGCTCAAGGCTGCCACTGGCGAAGTGGCCACCGATGAAGCACTGGGCGGCGCCGAGATGCATGCGCAAATCGCCGGCACCGCGGAATACCTGGCCGAGAACGATGCCGATGGCGTGCGGCAGGTGCGCGAGATTATCAGCCTGTTGCCGTGGAATGATCAGCTGCCCTGGGTACCCGAACGTCGGTGGGAAGAACCGCTCTACCCCATCGACGAATTGCTCGGGCTGATTCCTGACGACGCGAAAAAACCTTACGACGTGCGCGAAATCATCGCGCGGATTGCCGACGGCTCGAACTTTCTCGAATTCAAGGGCGAGTTCGATCAGCAAACCGTCTGCGGTCATTTGCAGATTCAAGGCCGCGCCTGCGGGTTCATTGGCAACAATGGGCCGATCACGCCCAAGGGTGCGAGCAAGGCGGCGCAGTTCATTCAGCTCTGCGACCAGAGCCAGACGCCGCTGCTGTTTTTTCACAACACCACCGGGTTCATGGTCGGCACCGAGTCGGAACAGCAAGGCGTGATCAAACACGGCGCGAAAATGATTCAAGCGGTGGCCAATGCCCGCGTGCCTAAACTGACCATCGTCGTCGGTGGCTCCTACGGCGCCGGCAACTACGCGATGTGCGGCCGCGGCCTCGACCCGCGCTTCATTTTCGCCTGGCCCAACAGCCGCACGGCGGTGATGGGCGGCGCCCAGGCCGGCAAAGTGCTGCGGATCGTCACCGAGGCCAAACAGGCCAAGGACGGTCTGGTGCCCGACCCGAAAATGCTCGACATGCTGGAACAGGTCACCGCGCAGAAACTCGACAGCCAGTCCACCGCACTCTATGGCAGCGCCAGTTTGTGGGACGACGGGTTGATCGATCCTCGCGACACCCGGACCTTGCTCGGGTACTTGCTGGATATCTGTCATGAGGCTGAAGTGCGGCCGCTGCAATCCAACAGTTTTGGTGTAGCCCGTTTCTAAGGGCGCTCAGGAGAACAATAAGAATGATCTTCACCCAGGAACACGAAGCACTGCGCCGCACCGTCCGCCAGTTCGTCGATCACGAGATCAATCCTCACGTCGAGGTATGGGAAAAGGCCGGGCGCTTTCCGATCCACGAGATCTTCCGCAAGGCCGGCAACCTCGGCCTGCTGGGGATTTCCAAACCGGAAAAGTTTGGCGGCATGGGGCTCGATTACAGCTATTCGATCGTCGCGGCTGAAGAGTTCGGCACCATCCACTGCGGCGGCATTCCGATGTCCATCGGCGTGCAAACCGACATGTGCACCCCGGCGCTGGCGCGTTTCGGCTCCGATGAGCTGCGTGAAGAATTCCTGCGGCCGGCGATCACTGGCGAGCAGGTCGGCTGCATCGGTGTTTCCGAAGTCGGCGCCGGTTCCGACGTGGCCGGTTTGAAAACCACCGCCCGCAAGGACGGCGACGACTACGTGATCAACGGCAGCAAGATGTGGATCACCAACTCGCCGAGCGCGGATTTCATCTGTCTGTTGGCCAACACCTCGGACGACAAACCGCACATCAACAAGTCGCTGATCATGGTGCCGATGAATACGCCGGGCATCAGCCTCAGCTCGCACCTGGACAAGCTCGGTATGCGCAGCTCGGAAACCGCCCAGGTGTTTTTCGACAACGTGCGCGTGCCGCAACGCAACCGCATCGGCCATGAAGGCGCGGGGTTCATGATGCAGATGCTGCAGTTCCAGGAAGAACGGCTGTTCGGCGCGGCGAACATGATCAAGGGCCTGGAGTACTGCGTCGACAGCACCATCGAGTACTGCAAGGAACGTAAAACCTTCGGCAGTGCGCTGATCGACAATCAGGTCATCCACTTCCGACTGGCCGAACTGCAAACCGAAATCGAATGCCTGCGGGCGCTGGTCTATCAGGCTACAGAGCAGTACATCAAAGGCCAGGATGTCACGCGCCTGGCATCGATGGCCAAACTCAAGGCCGGGCGTCTGGGCCGTGAGGTCAGCGACAGCTGCCTGCAATATTGGGGCGGCATGGGCTTCATGTGGGACAACCCGGTGGCCCGCGCTTACCGTGACGTGCGGCTGGTGTCGATCGGCGGCGGTGCCGACGAAATCATGCTGGGGATCATCTGCAAACTCATGGGCATCCTGCCGGGGAAAAAGAAATGAGTACCCTGCCGGTTTGCCAGACCTTGTTGCTGGAATCGCACAACGGCGTCCTGCACATCACCCTCAACCGCCCGGAAAGCCGCAATGCCATGAGCCTGTTGATGGTCGCGGAACTGCGTGCCGTGCTGTTGGCCGTGCGCGATGACCGTGAGATTCGTGCCTTGGTGATCGGTGGTGCCGGCGGGCATTTTTGCGCCGGTGGCGACATCAAGGACATGGCCAACGCACGCGCTCAAGGCCCGAGCGCCTATCGCGATTTGAATCGCGCGTTCGGTGCGCTGCTGCAAGAGGTGCAACACGCACCACAAGTGGTGATCACGGTGCTGCAAGGCGCGGTGCTCGGCGGTGGTTTTGGTCTGGCCTGCGTCAGCGACGTCGCCTTGGCCGATCACCAGGCGCAATTCGGTCTGCCGGAAACCAGCCTCGGTCTGCTGCCAGCGCAAATCGCGCCGTTCGTGGTGCAGCGCATCGGCCTGACCCAGACTCGCCGACTGGCGCTGACCGCGGCACGTTTCGATGGCACACACGCACGGCGCATGGGGTTGGTTCATTTTGTCGAGCATGACGCGCAAGCGTTGGCCGAGCGTCTCGATGAAATTCTGGCCCATGTGTTGTGCTGCGCGCCGGAGGCGAATGCGACGACCAAAAAGCTGTTGCTGGCGAGTGCCGGACAGCCATCGAATGCGTTGCTGGATGAAGCGGCCGATTGGTTCAGCGAGGCGGTGACCGGGGCTGAAGGTATTGAGGGGACCATGGCCTTCGTGCAAAAACGCAAACCGGGGTGGGCACCTTAAAAGCTTCGTCGGAACGCCGCCCGGAGCAAGCCCGCTCCCACAGGGGAATGCATTTCAAATGTGGGAGCGGGCTTGCTCGCGAAGAGGCCATCACTTGCACCGCACAACTTGAGAGAAGACCCAATGCCCGGACTCAGCAAAATCCTGATCGCCAACCGCGGTGAAATCGCCTGTCGCATCCAGCGCACCGCCCAGGCCCTGGGTTATCGCACGGTCGCAATCTTCAGCGATGCCGACGCCGATGCGCTGCATGTGCAGATGGCCGACGAAGCCGTGAACATCGGTCCGGCTCCGGTGCAGCAGTCCTATCTGAATATTCCGGCCATTCTCGACGCCGCCCGGCGCACGGGCGCTGACGCGATCCATCCGGGCTACGGCTTCCTCTCGGAAAACACCGGCTTCGCCCGCGCCTGCCAGGATGCCGGCATCACCTTCATCGGCCCCAGCCCCGAAGCCATCGAACTGATGGGCAGCAAACGCCTGTCGAAACTCGCCATGCTCGATGCTGGTGTGCCGTGCATCAAGGGTTATCAGGGCAAAGAACAGGACGACGCGACCCTGAGCCGCGAAGCTGCACGCATCGGCTATCCGCTGATGATCAAGGCCAGTGCAGGCGGTGGCGGGCGTGGCATGCGCCTGGTGCACAAGGCCAGTGATTTGCTCGAGCAACTGCGCACCGCCCGCTCCGAAGCGCTGCACGGGTTTGGCAGTGACGAACTGATTCTCGAGCAAGCGCTGATCGACCCGCGTCACGTCGAAGTTCAACTGTTCGGCGACCAGCACGGCAACCTGATCTACCTTGGCGAGCGCGACTGTTCGATCCAGCGTCGCCATCAAAAAGTCATCGAAGAAGCGCCCTGCCCGGTGATGACCGCCGAGTTGCGTCAGGCCATGGGCGAAGCGGCGCTCAAGGCGGGTCGCGCCGTGAATTACGTCGGCGCTGGCACCGTCGAGTTCCTGCTGGATGCGCGCGGGCAGTTTTATTTTCTGGAGATGAACACCCGACTCCAGGTGGAGCACCCGGTGACCGAATTGATCACCGGCCTCGATCTGGTGGCCTGGCAGTTGCACGTCGCCGAAGGGCTGCCTCTGCCCTTGCGACAGGAGCAGGTTCAGCTCAGCGGCCATGCCATGGAAGTCCGTTTGTACGCCGAAGATCCGGCACACGCTTTTCTCCCACAAACCGGTCGCATCACCGCCTGGGAGCCTGCATTGCAGGTCGGTGTGCGGATCGACCATGGCCTGATCGAAGGCCAGACAGTCAGCCCGTTTTATGACCCGATGCTGGGCAAGATCATCGCCCACGGCGCCACCCGCGAAGAAGCCCGGCGTAAGTTGCTGCGGGCGGTGCAGGACAGCGTGCTGCTCGGCGTGCAAAGCAATCAGCGCTTGCTCGCGAGCCTGCTCGAACACCCACAGTTCATCAGTGGCGAGTTCAGCACTGGGTTCATCCCGACACACTTTGCCGAGCATCCCTGCCTGCATGCGCATGTGCCGAGCGCCGAAGAACTGGCCATCGCGTCTGCATTGTTCTATCAGGCCTCGGCGCAGTCTCACCACGCGCCACTGGCCGGTTGGCGCAACAACGCCAGCGTGCCCTTGCACTATCGAATCGGCCTTGAGGATCAGGATTGGTCGGTGGAATTGAATGCTGTGCCGGGTGAGCCGTATCGGATTCAAGTGGCCACAACGCCCTTTGAATTGAAGGTCATCCAGTGCGACGGACGCTGCGCTAGCCTGGAAATCAACGGTATCCGGCGACGTCATGCTTACCGTCTTGAGGCCGCGCAACTCTGGCTGTTCACCCGACCCGGCAACCTGCGGCTGGTGGACCGGACGCAAGCCGTGGTCAACAGCCAGGCCAGCGTCAGCACCGGCACCCTCAAGGCCCCGATGGATGGGGCGATCGTCGATGTGCTGGTGACGGAGGGCAGCCCGGTCAGTAAAGGCCAATTGTTGGTGGTGCTGGAGGCCATGAAAATGGAGCATCCGCTCAAGTCGGGCATCGACGGCGTGCTCAAACGCTTGCAGGTCAGGGTCGGTGATCAGGTAAAAAATCGTCAGATTTTGTTGGAGGTCGAATAAGCCGCTAGGCGGATCCGCCGGGTTTGGCTACGCTCAAGCCCTATCAGGACGCGGATACCAGGAACCCTGCGATGCCTCACTGGCTGGTCATTGATCTAGAAGCCACCACCGATGAGGGTGGTTGGCCAGTAACGGAAATGGAAATCATCGAAATCGGCGCCACCCTGGTGGACCGAAAAGGCCGAGAACTGGATAGCTTTCAACGCTTCGTGCGCCCGACGCGTCGGCCTTTGCTGACGCCGTTTTGCCGGCAACTGACCCGCATCACCCAGGCCAACATCGATGCCGCGCAACCTCTGAGTGAGGTCTGGGCGTCGTTCGAACACTGGCTCGGCCAGCATCACTCGCGCCTCGAAGGTTGGGTCAGTTGGGGCGATTACGATCGCAAACAATTGGTTCAGGAGTGGGAGCGCCTGCAACTCGACAGCGCCCTGAGCCGAGTGCCGCACATGAACCTCAAACAGCGCTTTGCCAAGGCTCGCCGGCTGGAACGCCCACTGGGGCTCAACGGCGCGCTGCAACTGGCGGGTATGCAGTTCAATGGCCAACAACATCGGGCGCTGGAAGATGCGCGCAATACCGCACGATTATTGCCTCTGGTTCTTCCGTCTTAGAGAGGTGACGCCGGCATGGGCCTTGTGCATACTGGCCGGCCCTTTTTAGCCCTTTTCGAGGAATCGCCCATGTTTAAAGTCAACGAGTACTTCGACGGCACCGTCAAGTCGATCGCCTTTGGCACCGCTGAAGGTCCTGCGACCATCGGCGTCATGGCTCCGGGCGAATACGAATTCGGCACCAGCCAGCGTGAAATCATGCACGTGGTGTCCGGCGCCCTGACCGTCAAACTGCCAGACAGCAGCGACTGGGAAACCTTCGCCGCCGGCAGCCAGTTCAACGTGCCCGCCAACAGCAAGTTCCAGCTGAAAGTGGCCGTCGACACCGCTTACCTGTGCGAATACCGCGGCTAAAACCCTGGGTTTTCACAGCGACAAAAAAATGCCCGTGTCCTTGGACACGGGCATTTTTTATTCTGATTGTCTTATTCCAGGACCGTCACCGGCATACCGACTTCAAGTTGGCCATTGCCGTCGTTGACCAGGTTCTGTCCGAACATCGCACCATCGGCCTCGGCACGGTATTTCTGCAACGTGGCCAGTGGTTCGCGATCTTCGCTGCGCTCGCCGGTTTGCGGGTCGATGGTGGTCAGAATGCAGCGTGAACACGACTTGACCACGCGGAACTCGACATCGCCGATGCGGATACGCTTCCAGCCATCTTCGGCATACGCTTCGCAGCCCTCGATCACCAGATTGGGCCGAAAGCGCAGCATTTCCAGCGGACGGCCGACCTTTTGCGACAAGTCCTCCAACGAGGCCTGTCCGATCAGCAACAGCGGAAAACCATCGGCGAAGGCCACCTGATCGTCGTCCTTGCCGTAGCCGGCCTGGGTGGTCCGTGCGCGATCAAGAGGGACTTGCACCAGGCGAGTCGGTTTGCCAATGAATTCACTGACCCAGGCACCCGCCTCGTCACCGGCATCCGGCACACGCAGTGTGTCGCGCCAGATGGTCACGCCACGCAGTTCCGCGTCGCTGGCGGGTAAGGCGATATCGATCGGTGAGCGGCCCGGCGCACTGAGGGTCAAGCCACCGTCGGCATTCCACAACGCCGACAGCTGACTCATCTGCGCCACCGCACGCTGGGTCAGAAAGCGCCCACTGGCCTCGTCCACCAGCATCCAGCGTCGATCACCGTCCAGGCCCAGCTTGTCGAGGCTGACTTGCTGCAGGGTCTCGCCCTTGCCGGATTTCAACGGATAACGATAAAGCGCGCTCAGACGCAACATGGCCAGCTCCCTGGTGGGCAAAAACGCCACCCTATACGAGCTTGATCGCCGAATCAAAGGCTGACTTCAGGCCAGCCTCTTGCACCGTTATCAGGCAGGCACTTCATCGAGCATCAAGCGCTGGCGCACCACATCGATGAGTTTGTCCGGCTGGAATTTGGAGAGGAAGTTGTCGCAGCCGACCTTCTTCACCATCGAGTCATTGAAGCTGCCGGACAACGAGGTATGCAGAACCACATAAAGGCCACGCAGACGCGGATCGTTGCGGATTTCCGTGGTCAGGCGATAGCCGTCCATTTCCGGCATTTCCGCATCGGTGAAGATCATCAGCAGTTTGTCGGTCATGTTCACACCGGTATCGGCCCAGGCCTTGAGCATGTTCAGTGCCTTCAAGCCATCGCTGGCGATGTGCATCTTCACGCCCAACTGACCCAAGGTGTCACGCAATTGCGACAGGGCCACGTTCGAGTCATCCACCAGCAGCACTTCACGGCCACGGGCGCGCTCAAGAACCGGATCGTCGAGTTTGTCGCGCGATACCTTGGCGTTGTACGGGACGATTTCCGCCAGGACTTTTTCGACGTCGATGATTTCCACCAACTGATCGTCGACCTTGCTGATAGCAGTCAAATAATGCTGACGACCGGCGCTGGCCGGCGGCGGCAGAATGGCCTCCCAGTTCATGTTGACGATACGGTCCACACCACCGACCAGGAACGCCTGCACCGAACGGTTGTACTCAGTAACGATGATCGTACTGGTCGGGCTTGGCACCAGCGGACGCATACCGATGGCCTGGGACAGGTCGATCACCGGCAGGGTCTGGCCACGCAGATTAACCACGCCGCAGACAAACGGATGACGCTGGGGCATCAGGGTCAGCTTCGGCAGTTGCAGCACTTCCTGCACTTTGAACACGTTGATCGCGAACAATTGACGTCCGGCCAGCCGGAACATCAGAATTTCCAGGCGATTCTCACCCACCAGTTGCGTGCGTTGGTCTACCGTGTCGAGAATGCCGGCCATCAATGACTCCTGGGCTTGTTCTGATGAATTCACTAAAGGGGGTTATCGGCTGTTTTCGCCGGACCTTGACCCCCGTGTAAAATGCCACGACCAAACATTGATGTCACATTAACATCATGCTTTACTGGCCAGGCGATTTCATCTGCCCCATTGCCTGCCGCGAGACCTCGTTTCGTTCGGTTGGTTCCCCCGTGTAAGGGATTCCCCTAGTAACAATCAGGCCCAACCTGATATTCGCAATATCCAATAGCCATTAATGTGACGCCATTCTCATTGCATGAACGGAGTCAGGCTTTTGTGTGCGATCGCAGGTAAGTGGCCATCCACCCTATCGAGTTACCCAGCCTGCAGCCAGACAGGCCGGCGCGCGATCTCACGACGGCATGGCAATGCGGGGACTCTGATCGTCCCCGTCGACACACACGACATTCCCGCATTTGTCATGACGTTGTGGAGATAAGCATGCCGAACGATCGTAAAGAATGGGCTCACCGACTCCCTGAGTTTCTCGTCGAAGCTGAGACACTCCTGTTTAAAACCGAGGAATGCCTGAGTCATTTGCAACTGATCAGCAATGACAAGGATGCCATCGACTGCATGCTGAGCACCCTGCTCAAACTGGCCAACAAGGCCGATGCCCTCGCTCTGGCAGCCGTTTCGGAGTTTTCGTTGCACATTCATGGTTTGCTGAGCCATGCCCAGAATCACATGGATTTACACGACCAGGCCCTGAGTGCGCTGAAAGACTGCCTGACGTTGATCGCCTGGCAACTCGAGCTTATCGATCAGAAGACCGGCCAACTCAGCCTTGATGATAGCGAACAGACCTCCCTGATCGAAGCCTTTGCCTTTCAGGTCGGACACAGTCAGTTTCAACCCCCCGCTAATTCCAAACCGTTCACACTCGTTTCCTTTGCAGGTCGACAAGCCTGAATTATCGGGCCTCTATGCTGTGCTGCGATTTTTTATTGCCATGACTACCCCTCTAACTTTAGCGGGCCCATGTCGCAATTGAATATTCCATACCTGCTAACGACAACTCGAAACAAATAAACCATTCTTGCCACCCAACTTTTTCCATTATGGAACTGCTGTCCATAAACGCTTGTTTCCTGACGCTGCAGACCTATATACCAAACGCGACCAACGGTATCTTAAGTGGTATTATGCCGCCCATTAGTTGACGTCAATTAATGGCAGAGTGACTCCAGACAGAGACCCGTCATCCACGATGCCCGGTCTTCCCGCAGCGAACATCCATTGGCTCCATCCGCTATGTACGCCAGCCTCAAGTCGATCACCCTAAAGCCACCCTCCCGAAAAAACGCGCGTCTGGTGACGCTTGTGTTGTGTACCGGCTCGGCGCTTGGCTGTCTGCTGATTTATAGCCTGTCCACTCCCCTGCCGTTGAGTCTGCTGGTACTCAATATTGCGGCATTGACCTGCGTCGGGGTGCAGTATTGTCTTTCGCGCAAGTCGATAAAGTTTCAACCCCAGGAGTTGGCTGACCGGCTGTTGGAGGTTCAGGAAAACGAACGGCGCCGGCTCAGTCGGGAACTGCATGACGACATCGGCCAATTGCTGACCGCGGCAAAACTTCAAAGCGACTGGCTCAAACGCCGAATGCCCGAAGAACTTCAAGGCCAGTGTGCGGTGCTCTGCGACACGCTGGAAGAAACCCTGGCCAAAGTGCGAGACGTATCGGCCATTCTCAATCCGAGGCAGCTGACCAGTCTCGGGCTGGAAGCCAGTCTGCGGGCACATTTACTCAAGACGCTGGCCAACACGCCGGTGCACTGGAGCCTGGAATGCCATCAGCGTTTGGCCGGTATACCGGAGGAAATGACGCTGGCCGCCTTTCGAATCACCCAGGAAGCGGTGACCAATATATTGCGCCATGCCGAAGCGAAAAATCTGTTGGTCCGCCTGCAACGTCAACCTCAGGGCCTGTCGCTGTTGATCAGCGACGATGGCCTGGGTTTCGCACCAGCGACCGATCCAGGTCGTGAGGGGCAACGTGGAATGGCAGGGATGTCGGAACGGATCAATCAGTTGGGCGGCACACTGAGCGTGACCAGTGAGCCGGGCAAAGGCACTCAAATCGAAGCACTCTTCCCTTGGGCACCTCGTGCGCTCGAACGGGCCAGTACGAATAAGGTTATGCGTTGACTTGTAACTTACTTCTGGTGGATGACCACTCGCTTATCAGGGCAGGCGTGCGCGCTCTGGTGCTGGATATTCCCGGCTACGCGGTAATCGGTGAGGCCAATGACGGCTCGCAGTTGCTCGAGATGGTCGAGCAGCTGTCCCCCGACATCATCCTGCTGGATATTTCCATGAAGGAAACCAGTGGCCTTGACGCATTGCAGCGACTCAAGCGAGTACGCCCGCAGAGCAAGGTGCTGATCCTGTCGATGCACACTGATCCCGCACTCATCATGCAGGCACTGGAATCCGGTGCACATGGCTACCTGCTCAAGGACACCACGGCTACCGAGCTCGAACATGCCCTGGATGCCTTGCGTAACAACGAACGCTACCTGAGCCCGGCCATCGCCCACACCGTCATCAACCAGGCACTGACCCGAACTCAGAAAAACCAGCCGGTACCTGCAGACTCGCACAACCTGACAGCGCGTCAGCTGGAAATTCTTCGGCTGATCGTTCGCGGAAAATCCACCCGGGAAATTGCCAACGGCCTGGGCCTCAGCATCAAGACCGTTGAAACCCACCGTTCGCAGATCATGAAGCGCTTGCAGATCTACGATGTGGCGGGCCTGGTGCTGTTCGCCGTGCGCGAGCAGATCATCAGCCTGGATGATTGATCGATTGCGATGCCCCCAGCAGCGGCGAGTTTTCAGGTAGATGCACGCGCAGTGCCGCTGGACGTGTCGAGAAACGCAAGTTGTCACCTTCCAGCGGTTCGCCATCGAGGTTGATGTAGAGGCCTTCCGAGACCTTGATTTCGACCCACGGCAACCGGACTCGCACAAACATGTTGTCGATGCCGAAGCCATCCGCCAGCAGGGTTTTCAAGGTGCCGACGACTTCCTGCGGCGCAGGCAGAATACTGATGTCCAGCAGACCGTCGTCAGCCAGCGCTTCTGGACACAACACATGCCCACCGCCGGCCTGCCGGCCATTGCCGATGCCCAATGCCAACAGCTCGCCACTCCACTGGAAATCAGGCCCCTGCAACTCGCCATAGGCTGCGTGCAACTCACTGAAGCGCGATAAACCGGTGAACAGGTAAGCCGCGCCCCCGAGGATTTTTTTCAAGTCCTCCGAGGTGTTTGCCGTGACCTGACTGCCAAAACCGCCCGTGGCCATATTCAGGAACACCTGCCCGCCGACCTCCCCCAGATCAATGGCCCTCGGCGCAGCGTCGAGAAGTTCCAGCGCCTGCCCGGGCTCCAGAGGCACGCCGGCGGCACGCGCAAAATCATTGGCGGTCCCCAACGGCATCAGTACCAGACTGGCCTGCGTCGAATGCGCCGCCAAGGCTTCGGCAATATCACGCAAGGTACCGTCACCGCCACCGGCGATGATCTGCGTGTAGCCTGCCGCCAGTGCTTCATCTACCAGACGCTGTGCGTCGCCCGCTTCCCAGGTCACTCGAACGGCCAGCTCCCAACCCTGTTTGCGCTTGTCCGCAACGGCAGAACGAACCGCCTCGTTGAGCGCTTGCTTGCCATGCAGAATCAACAGCGCCTTGCGTTCGCTCATTAGTTGTCACTCCCATGATTGAATTCCGTATGGGAGATGTTGACCTCATCTCGCAACATAAAAGTCGCAAGAATTTGAATTATTTGAAGTCGAGCCGTATGGCGTCCTACAAGGCGGGACTTTTTCTTACAAGATGTGAGGAATCGGCTCAATTGACCGCCCCATGTGATTGGTACACCTTGGCGCCTGCAGTTATCAAACATCAGCAGGAACTACACAGGGACGTGCCATGCAAAGCCAAGAGATCAGGTCACCGGTCATTCCGGTTGTACCGTTCGCAGAAAAACGCGCCAATCATCAAGCTGAATTCAAAAACAGCGCAAAGCCCATTGGAGAAGCTGCTATGGAATCTCGCGTCGTTGAATTGGAGACACACCTCAAATACATCCGACGAGACATGGATGAAGTCCGTAGTGACGTCAAATCCATAAAACACAGGCTTGCCTATTCGGCTATCGGAACAGTCGTGGTCATCGGGGTTCTGGCCTGGATTGCCAACAGCCGTTTCGACCAGCTCGTGACACTCCTGGCTCACCAAGGGTAAGCCATGAACGCAAAACCCGGTTCGATCAACCGGGTTTGCGCAGTAAGCCAGCGGCAGGAGTCAGCTCAGGACTTCGCTCAGCGGGATGAAGCTCACGTAGTCACCTTCGATCAGCGTGCGTTCCTCCAGCACCTCAACCAGACCATCAGCCCAGGCAGCGCTACGCAGTACACCAGAACTCTGATTCCTGTAGATAATTGCCCGGCCATTCTCCAGACGTCCGCGCAAGTACTCGCGTCGATTGCCTGCTTTTGGCCATGCAAACCCTGCAGACACCTGAAACTTCAGGGGCTCAACCTCTTTTACACCCTGTCGGCGCAAGAGATAGGGCCTTGCCAACAAAGCAAAGGTCACCAGCGTTGAAGCCGGATTGCCTGGCAAACCAATCACAGGTACGCCGCGAAAATGCCCGAATGTCAGCGGTTTTCCGGGTTTGATGGCGAGTTTCCACAACGTCAACTCGCCCTCTTCACGCAAGGCAATGCCCAGAAAGTCAGCCTCTCCCACCGAGACACCACCGGTGGAAAGGATCAGATCGACATCTTTCAATTCACCCAGTCGAGTGCGGGTGGTCGCTAAATCATCCGGAAGAATTCCGGCATCGATCACCTCACAGCCCAGGCGCTGCAACCAACTGCACAGCAACACTCGATTGCTGTTGTAGATCTGTCCCGGCCCCAGCGCCTGACCCGGTTCAATCAGTTCATCCCCGGTGGACAGAACAGCCACGCGAACCTTGCGAATCACGTCCAGCTCTGCGCATCCCAGCGATGCAGCCAACCCCTGTTCGATCGGCCCGAGGCGCGTGCCGGCTGGCAGAATCAATTCACCAACAGTAGCTTCCTGGCCTTGAGGACGAATGTTTTGTCCTGGGGCCATGGTTTCGGTGAAACGTACTCGCTCATCCGCCTGAACCTCAGTGTTTTCCTGCATCTCGACGCAATCTGCACCGGCGGGCACTGGCGCACCAGTGAAGATTCGTGCGCAGGTACCAGGCTTCAAGGCCTCCGGAGCCTGACCGGCAAAAATCTTCTGGCTGACCACCAGTGGCTCTCCAGTCCAGTCGGCCACGCGCAAGGCATAACCGTCCATGGCACTGTTGGGCCAAGGTGGCAGATCAAGCGTCGAGATCAGATCATCGGCCAGCACCCGGCCCTGAACCTGCGCCAATGGCAAGCGTTCACGCTCACGAATCGGTGAGGCTTCGGCCATTGCCAGCAAGCGTGCCAGTGCCACTTCGACAGCCATCAGACTGCCAGTCTTGCCTGGCTTACCCGCGGGATTCACAGGGTGCCGCCTGTTTGAGATGAGCGACGAAATTGCACGGACGGTGCCGTGAATCCAGCTGCTCGGCAAGAATGCCATCCCAACCGGTGCGCACGGCATTGGTCGAACCTGGCAAGCAGCAGACCAGCGTGCCATTAGCCAGGCCGGCCAGGGCACGGGACTGAACAGTAGAGGTGCCAATATCCGCCACCGAAATCTGCCTGAACAGCTCACCAAAACCGTCGACTTGTTTGTCCAGCAGGCAACTTACCGCTTCCGGAGTGCTGTCGCGTCCCGTGAAACCGGTGCCGCCAGTGATCAGCACCACCTGCACGACATCGTCGGCAATCCAGTTGGCGACTTGCGCGCGAATTTTGTAGAGATCATCTTTGAGCAGAACCCGGGCCGCCAGGTTATGGCCGGCAGCGCTCAAACCGTCGACGAAGACCTGGCCTGAGGTATCGGTTTCCAGGGTACGGGTATCGCTGACCGTCAGCACCGCGATGTTGAGCGGTGCGAAAGGTACATCAGCCTTGGCTTTCATAGGCTCATCCAGTTGTAGGAGAAACAGCCCGGTGTTATATCACAGCGCCTCATTTTTTCGCCGCCCCCATGGAGACCTGCCATGACCTCGAATACACATTTGCCGCCCTGTTCCATTCTGCTCCTGGCCGGTGGTCGTGGCCAACGCATGGGCGGTCAGGACAAAGGGCTGCTGGAATGGCATGGCGAGCCATTGATTGCCCACTTGCACCGCAAGACCCGTTCACTGAGCGATGACCTGATCATCTCCTGCAACAGAAACCTGGAAAAGTACGCGCCCTACGCCGACCAGCTGGTTCATGACGATGAGGGCGACTTTCCTGGCCCCCTGGCCGGTATTCGCGCAGGCCTGAAGGCCGCCCGCCATACGCATCTGCTAGTACTGCCGTGTGACGTACCGCGCATCGACGCCGCACTACTCAACAGCATGCGCGACTCCGCCAACCAGCATCCGGACCAACCGCTGATGCTGCGCCATGGCGAACACTGGGAACCTCTGCTGTGCATTATCCCCGTGGCGCTCTCGGCCGATTTCGACAGTGCCTGGAACGACGGCGAACGCAGCCCGGGTCGCCTCATGCGCAAACTGGGCGCTACCGCCCTGCAATGCCCCGACAATGACCCACGCCTGGCCAACCTCAACACGCCAGAACTGTTAAGTGCCCACAACACTGTGTCAGACTGACAGGAGAAGGAACTTGCGCTCGCTGTACACGTCTCAAGCACAGTAACCAAAAGAATTCATATTCGGAGACACACTCATGACTCAACGGACCCTCGCCACTTTCATGCTCGCACTGGGCCTCGCTACCCTCGCCGGTTGCGCATCGCCTGCAGTGATCACCTTGAATGACGGTCGAGAAATCCAGGCTGTCGACGCGCCAAAGTTCGATAAGGATTCGGGTTTCTACGAATTCGAACAACTGGATGGCAAGCAGACCCGCATCAACAAGGATCAGGTTCGTACCGTCAAAGAGCTGTAATTTTTGCGGTGACAACCGGATTTGAAAAAGCCCGCTTTATGCGGGCTTTTTTTCGTGGCTGAAGATCAGCAGATTCGCAGAACTTCGTGATCACCACTCCAGAGTGATGGTGCTTTCGAATGCTCTTTCCTGGCCGGTGACCGGGTCCACAAACCGTAGCCCCTGAGCGAGCAGTTTCAAAGGATTGGCATAGTCATCCTCAACATCCTTGAGTACCTGCGGATAAAACGGGTCGTTGCAGATGCTGGCGCCCAAGGCTGTCATGTGCACCCGCAACTGATGCTTCTTGCCCGTCACCGGGTAAAGCGCATAACGCCAGAGGTCACCGTTCTTCTCCCTGACGTCGACCGCCGTCTCGGTATTGCTGACGCCCGGACCTTCCTGCATGCGGAAGAAAGGCTCACCATCGATGAGCCGACTCTTATGGACCAATGGAAAAGAGAGTTCAGGCAACGCTCGCGCAATTGCCTCGTAGCGCTTTTCGATCTGCCGCGTAGGAAACAACGACTGATAGGCAGAACGGCTCTGAGGGTTGGCGGAAAACAGCACCAGCCCCGCTGTGTGCCGGTCAATGCGATGCAAAGGCACCAGATGTGGGTTATCGAGTCGACGGATCAGCCGTCGCAACAGGGTCTGCTCCACGTACTCACCCGCCGGCGTCACTGGCAGAAAATGCGGCTTGTCCGCCACGACCAGATGCTCATCCGCGTACAGAATCGACTCGACCACCGGGATCGGCTTTTCGTCCGGCACCTCACGGAAATAATGAATCCGCAAGCCTTCCTTGTAAGGCAGATCAAGGGCGATCGGCATGCCGTGACCGTCGAGGACACGACCGCGAGCGATTCTGTCCAGCCATTGTTCACGACCGATGGCGCTGAAGTGTTCGCACAGACAATCGAGTACGGTCTGCCACGGACCAGGCGGCAAGTAGAGCGTGCTGGCCTGGTTGTGTGCAGCAGAAAAAGATGAAGTGGACATACGAAAGTTCTAACCCTCAATACAGGGCGGCATTATCCAACAGCGGCCGGAACGAACCTAGAAGAGAATCCTCAAGCCGGTATCTGCGTGCGCGCTGCCGCTTCGGTGAACTCCTTGAGCCAGCGCAGCACATCGACTGCCTCCCAGCGACCAGGATCATAAAGCGCATACAACAAGCCCTGATAGCCCACGACATCCAGCTGCCGGTGATAACCCGCACGCTGGAACAAGGCTTCGATTTCGGCGAAACAGGTATTGAAATGCAGTTTATTGAAGGGAGTTTTTCCTTCTGTCACCAGGCCATCCAGACGCAATTCGAGGACAGCCTCGCGCACCACGTCCGCCGACATCCGGTTCACGCTGTTCTTCAATTGTTCGACATTGACCACGATTCATCCCTCTCACGCCCGGACCGCCTGCCCAAACCCGAAAACAAGGGGTACAAGGCAGGCATCACGAATAACTGTATGCGCATACAGTATCCGATCAGTACCGGTAAAGCCAAGGGGATCCATCGCAAAGTTCGACAGGCGGAACATCGCCACCGCAACCACCGCTTAACGCAGGAACGCCACTACCTGATCGGCACTGAACGGCCAGCCCAGCTCAGCGCCAGTATCGACCCGCCGTAATATCGGAATACGCAGACTGTAAGCTTCGAACCATGTTTCGTCGTCCGCGATATCCACCAGTTCCACCAGCAGACCGCGCTCGACAAATTCCATCAGCATGGCTTCTGCCACTTCACAGAGATGACACCCAAGGGTGCCGAACAGCTGACATTCAGGAAGCATGAGCGCTCAACCGAAAAAATTAAGTCATCATTCTAGGCCTGCCCCGAAAAGCCGTCGAGCCATTGAATGCTCTACCCTTGAGCCATAACGGCAACGGATCGCGGCAATACGCTGACGCACATCAGTCGTCTTCAATACTCATTGCGCGATGCTCACGGATTATTTGCCTCTACGCTTGAATTGCCAGCGTCCATCACCGGAGTTTTTGTGTTTGCCAATCTGTTGATCATCTTCGCCTCCTCCCTGGTGGTGATTGCACTGTTCCAGCGCCTGCGATTGCCACCGGTGCTGGGCTACTTGTGCGTGGGGCTGATCGTCGGGCCAACTGCATTCAGCTGGGTGAATGAAAGCGAAGAACTGCCGGACCTCGCCGAGTTGGGCGTGGTGTTTCTGCTGTTCTCCCTTGGGCTGGAGTTTTCCCTGTCGAAAATGCTCGCGTTGCGCCGAGTGGTGTTTGGGCTTGGCAGTCTGCAGGTGCTGTGCTCCGGGATGCTGTTAGGGGGTTTGCTGATGCTGCTCGGCATGCCGATCACGCCTGCGCTGTTACTCGGCGCCGGCCTGTCGCTGTCTTCCACGGCCATTGTCAGTAAAGAGCTGAGCAGTCTCGGCGAGATTTTCAGCAGTCACGGCCAGAATGCCATTGCCGTGTTGTTGTTCCAGGACGTCGTGGCGGTATTGCTGCTGACCCTGGTGCCGGTGTTCGCCGGCAGCAGTGACCAGGCCTGGTATTGGGCGCTGCCACTGACGCTGGGTAAAACCGTCGTACTGTTCGTCGGTCTGCTGCTGGCCAGTCGCTGGTTGCTGCCGCGGCTGTTCCATGAAGTGGCGGCTGCCCGTTCCCCGGAACTGTTCGTGCTACTGGCGCTGGTGATTGTTCTGCTGACGGCATGGCTGACGCACCTGCTCGGTCTCTCCCCTGCCTTGGGTGCGTTTCTCGCCGGCATGCTGCTGGGAGAAAGCCACTACCGGCATCAGATCGAGGCCGACATCCGCCCGTTCCGCGACATCCTGCTCGGGTTGTTCTTCGTCAGTATCGGCATGCTGATCGACTTGCAGTTGTTCGCCAGCCACGGCCTGCTGATTCTCGGCCTGACCCTGGGGTTGTTGGTGCTCAAGGGCAGCGTCGTTGCGCTGCTGGTGAAATGGCGTGGCAGCGATGGCGAAACCGCTTGGCGTAGCGGCCTGGCATTGGCCCAGGGCGGCGAGTTCTGCTTTGCGCTGATGGCACAGATGCAGCAGAACAAATTGATGCCCGCGGATTTTGGCGGCCTGCTGCTGGCGGCGACCTTCTGTTCGATGCTCGTCACGCCGTTGTTGCTGCGCGCCGCACCCCGCATCGCCACACGCCTGCACCGCAAACCCAACGAAGAAGCAAAACTCGAAGAAATCAGCGCGCTCAATGCCGGGTTACACAACCATGTCGTTATATGTGGCTATGGTCGTGTGGGTCAGTCAATCGGACGCGCGCTACGCAACGCGCAGCAACCCTATATCGCACTGGATAATGATCCGGTGCGTGTCCAGGAAGCCGCCGTGGGTGAAACCTGTGTGCATTATGGCGACTCACGCCGCGGTGAACTGCTGGTCGCGATAGGGCTGGAGCGCGCCAGGCTGCTGGTGATCGCCGTGGATCAGAGCGACATCGCGTTGCTGATCCTCAAGGAAGCGCGGCGACTCAACGCGACCGTACCGATTCTGGTGCGCACGCGCGACGACAGCCAACTGGCCGAATTGAAGGCAGCCGGCGCCAGCGAAGTCGTGCCCGAACTGCTGGAGTCGAGCCTGATGCTCGCCTCCCACGCGCTGATCATGCTGGGATTACCCGCGTATCAGGTACAGGAGCGGGCCGACCAGATTCGGCACGACCGCTATCGTCTGCTGCACGGTTTCTATCCAGGCGCTGACGACGAAGAGACCTAGTCCTGGCTGACGGCGCCAATCTTGTGCACCGACAAGTCAGCGCCGTAATACTCTTCTTCCTGACTCAGGCGCAGACCATGGAACGCCTTGATCGCGCCATACACGGCAAAGCCGCCGGCCAGCGCCACGACCACCCCCAGTGCGGTGCCGATCAATTGGCTGATCAGACTCACCCCGCCCAGCCCACCCAACGCGCTCTGGCCGAAGATGCCGCAGGCGATCCCGCCCCAGACGCCGCACAAACCATGCAACGGCCAAACGCCCAACACATCGTCGATGCGCCATTTGACTTGAGCCGCGGTGAAGCACCAGACAAACAGTGCGCCAGCAATAACGCCCGTGATCAGCGCGCCCACCGGGTGCATCAGATCGGAACCGGCACAGATCGCCACCAGTCCGGCCAGCGGGCCGTTATGCAGAAAGCCCGGGTCATTGCGCCCGACGATCAGCGCCGCCACGGTACCGCCGACCATGGCCATCAGCGAGTTCACCGCCACCAGTCCGCTGACACCTTGCAGGGTTTGCGCGCTCATCACGTTGAAACCGAACCAGCCAACGATCAGGATCCACGACCCCAGCGCCAAAAAGGGAATGCTCGAGGGCGCGAACGCCACCAGTCGCCCTTCGCGATAACGACCATTGCGCGGCCCGAGCAACAACACCGCCGCCAGGGCCAGCCAACCGCCCATGGCGTGAACCACTACCGAGCCGGCGAAATCATGGAAGCTGGCGCCAAAGCGCTCCAGCAACCAGGCTTGCAGGCCAAAGTTGCCATTCCAGATCATGCCCTCGAAGAACGGATAGATGAACGCCACGATCAGTGCCGTCGCACACAACTGCGGGACGAAGCGGGCACGCTCGGCGATGCCACCGGAAATGATCGCGGGTATCGCCGCAGCAAAGGTCAGCAGGAAGAAAAACTTCACCAGCCCATAGCCATGATCAGCATTGATCACGGCCGCCGGTTGCATGAAGGTCACCCCATAGGAAATCCAATAGCCTATAAAGAAGTAGGCCAGGGTCGAAATGGCGAAATCGCTGAGGATCTTCGACAAGGCATTGACCTGGTTCTTTTGTCGAACCGTGCCGACTTCAAGAAAGGCGAAACCGGCGTGCATCGCCAGCACCATGACCGCGCCGATCAGAATGAACAACGTATTGGAGCTATGGACCAGACTGTCCACAGCGCTTTGCAGATTTTCCATGGGGTTGGCAGACCTGAAGGCTAAAAAAGCACCAAAGCAGTTCGCGCAGACAATTCATGCACCAAGTTGCGACTTGCCGGGATCAGCAGATTGATCCCGATGAGCCACTTTGGCGCACAAGGTTGGAACCTTTGCGCGAGTTTTCATTATTTGAGATAAGGTTTTGCTCGAATCCTGCCCAGCAACAGCGCAACGGCGCAGGCAGACGCACCATGACATAGCAAAAGTTGTACCAGTCATTTGTACTGAACCTTCGCGCAAGGCTCATACTCGAACGCTTCAGAAGCCACTTACGGAGATCCACCCATGGCCAGCATCAAGGCAAAGACTGCTCAAGAAATCCTGATGAACGATTTTCAGACCCTGGTCAGCGACACCGAACGCTTGCTGGAACACACCGCAACGCTCGCCGGCGATCAGGCTGATGAGCTGCGCGAGCAAATCCACGACAGTCTGCTGCGTGCGCGCGAAACCTTGAAACTGACCGAAGACTCCCTGCGCGAACGCAGCAAGGCCGCCGTTACCGCCACCGAAGACTATGTCCAGGCCAACCCATGGCAATCGGTCGGGATCGCGGCCGGCGTGGGTTTCCTGCTTGGCTTGCTGGCCACTCGGCGCTGATATGGCGATCGGCGAATCCGGCTCGTCCGCGACGGGCCCAAGCTCCTCACCGCGGCGCCTGGGTGCCGCTTTTCTTGGACTGCTGCACAGCCATGTCGAACTGTTCGGCATCGAATTGCAGGAACAAAAAGCCCGCACGGTAAGCCTGTTGCTATTCGCAGGCCTGGCGCTGGTTTTTGCCTTGCTGTTGCTGGTGGGGTTGTCGACGCTGGTGTTGATCCTGTTTTGGGACACCTACCGCCTGGCGGCCATCATCGGGCTCTGTGTTTTCTACACACTGGCGGCCATTTTCTGTGCGATGCGCTTGAGAGCGGCGATTTTCGATGAATCCTCGCCCTTCCACGGCACCCTGGAAGAGTTGGCCAACGATCGGGAGCGCCTGCTGCCATGAGCCTGCCTGAACTGCCTCACAACAGCTCGCGCACCGAAATGCGCAAGGCGCTGATTCGCCTGCGCATGGAAATGCATCGCCAGGAAATCCGCCACGAATCCGCGCAACTGCTGCAACCCTTGCGGCGCGTGCGCGGGATGACGCAAAACCTGCAAGATGGCTTCGGCATCAAGCACGCTCCACTCTGGGGCGTGGCAGCCGTCACCTTGCTGGGCTTTCTGACGGGTAAGGGCGCCAAGAGCGGTGGCGTCAGCAGCCTCACTCGACTGGTTCGTCTGGGCGCCACGCTGGGGCCATTGATCAAGCTGGTCATGCAAGGCTCTTCGCGTAACCCCTAAGGCCGTTATCTGGCTGTTCACTTAGGGTTGGGGTACATATCCGTTTCTGCGGTCACGGCGGCTGGCGGTTTCGCTTTTACAGCGAGTCACTTGGAAAAGCCCCAAGTAACCAAGGGCTCCTGCCCCGCCATTCGGTGCCTCGCCCAGGCTCGGCATGCCCTCACTCCGGCATTGCTCCGGGGGCCCGCCGCCATCGGCCATCCATGGCCGGGGGCGGCTACCGCGGCATCCTTGCCGCGGTGCCCCCTGCGCAACGCCTGCGTTCGGCCTCTGGGAAAGGGGCGGCAGATCTGAAGCCAAAGCAAAGCAACGGCAACGGCAACGGCAACGGCAAGATCAAAAGATCGCAGCCTCGTTTCACTCGACAGCTCCTACCGGGGAGAGGGGATGCACGCACGCTCCTTACCACTCAACAGGCCGAGCGTTAGCTCGCCTGCAGCTTTTGATCTCGATGCACCGCCCCCTCGAGAGGCCGAGTGGAGGTTCTGCGCAGTGGGCAACCCGGCATCCCGGCCATGGATGGCCGATGGCGGCGGGCCCACGGAGCAGGACCGGAGCGAGGGCATGCCGAGCCACAGCGAGGCACCGAACGAAAGGGGCAAGAGCCCTTGGTTACTTGGGGCTTTTCCAAGTGACCCGCCGTAAGGGCGGAACCCTAAGCCGCCGTGACCGCAGAAACGGATATGTACACAAAAAAGAAAAGACAGGTCGGCCGCCTCGCTCTTGATCCACCGCCCCCTCGCTACGCATGTGTGTACCTGGAAACACCGAGTTAAGTGAACAGCATTACGTTACCTGGCTGCATTCTTGCAACATCGGGATTGAACCTCTTTATCGAGGGGTTCAATCCTGCGTGCCTACCCGGTGAACAGGTTTTATCCAATAACAAGACCTGACCAAGGAGGCCTCGTGATCGACGGGCAACCGCTCGCCTGTTTTCAACCCTTCATCGATACCGCCACCGGCCGTATCGCTGGCGTCGAGGCACTGGGAAGATTGCGCCAGACCGACGGTCAACTGGCCTCGGTGGGGCCGCTGTTCGCCGACCCGCGAACGCCCGCCATCGCGCTGCGTCGTCTGGATCGCCAGATCCGCGATAACGCGCTGAGCCGCCTGCATGAAGCGCCCTCGGACTGGTTTCTGAGCCTGAACATATCGCCACGCTGGATCAACCGCTTGCGACAGGGCCAGGCGCTACCGAGCCTCAAGCAATTGAGCAGGCACAACGTCGACCCGAAACGCATTGTCTTCGAGATCACCGAACTGGGGGGCGATATTCAGCGCCTGGCCGACGTCGTGGCGCGCTACCGACAGGCCGGCGCGAGGATCGCCATCGATGATTTCGGGGCCGGATACTCTCAGCTTGATCGCGTACTCGCGCTGCAACCGGACATTCTCAAACTCGACATGCGCTTGTTCCATGCCGCTGCGCTAGGTGGACCGAGCAGCGACGTGGTCAAGGCTCTGGCGCAAATGGCGGAGAAAACCGGTTGCTGGATCATCGCCGAAGGGGTGGAAACCGAGGCTCAACTGAGTTTTGCTCTGGAGTGCGGTTCGCGCTACGTTCAGGGCTTTCTGTTCGCCCGGGCACAAGCCGGTTTCTTTGCCGCGGACGCCTTTGTCGAGCGCTTCGCGCAACTGCGTCAGCGCTATGTTCAGCAGAAGCTGGCTGAGCGCGGCCGCCTGATGATCATGCGCCAGCAACTCAGCGAGCTGATGACCCTCCTGCAAGCATGGGCTCAGGCCCGCGCGCCGCTCAGCGCCTTGCCACAACTGGATGCATTTCCCTGGCTGCTGCGTTTCTATCAATGCGACCGCCACGGCACGCAGATGACGCCCAACCTTGAATGGCGCAACAACGGTTGGGAGGCCGACAATCGCTACCTGGGCCACAACTGGTCGTGGCGTCCCTACTTCTATCACCTGCTGGCAGAGGGTTGGGATGAGCGCAGGTTGACGCTCTCCAATACTTACCGCGATGCCACCAGCAACCAGTACTGCCTCACCGCCGGGCAATTTTTCGACCACGGCGAGCGACTGCTGCTCATCGATATCGACGCCGCCGGGCTGTAGTTCCGCTTGCAGGTCCGGACGCGAACCCGGAAGCTTAAGCAATCAAACACCTGACGGAGAGAACCCGCCTTGGATTGGCAAACCCTGCTTACCCGCGAACGCCTCGGAAAGCCTCTGCACAGCCCGGAAGAACTCGGCCGCAGCCCTTTCCACAAAGACCACGACCGGATCATTTTCTCGGGCGCGTTTCGCCGCCTCGGGCGTAAGACCCAGGTCCATCCGGTCACCAGCAACGATCATATCCACACGCGCCTGACCCACTCGCTGGAAGTCAGCTGCGTCGGCCGTTCGCTGGGCATGCGCGTTGGCGAAACCATCCGCAGCGCCCTGCCTGACTGGTGCGAGCCCAGCGACCTGGGCATGGTGGTGCAATCGGCTTGCCTGGCCCATGACATCGGCAATCCGCCCTTCGGCCATTCCGGCGAAGACGCGATTCGCCACTGGTTCCAGCAAGCCGCCGGCCGTGGCTGGCTGGATGCAATGAGCGAAGTCGAACGTAATGACTTCCTCAATTTCGAAGGCAATGCCCAAGGCTTCCGGGTACTCACCCAGCTGGAATATCACCAGTTCGACGGCGGCACCCGGCTGACCTACGCCACGCTGGGTACTTATCTGAAGTACCCATGGACGGCAAAACACGCGGACTCACTGGGCTACAAGAAACACAAGTTCGGCTGCTATCAGAGCGAATTGCCGCTTCTGGAACAAATCGCCCATAAACTCGGCCTGCCACAACTCGAGGAACAGCGTTGGGCGCGCCATCCGCTGGTGTATCTGATGGAGGCTGCCGATGACATCTGCTACGCGCTGATCGATCTGGAAGACGGTCTGGAAATGGAGTTGCTGGAGTACGCCGAAGTCGAGTCCCTGTTGCTGGACCTTGTGGGTGACGATCTGCCGGAAACCTATCGCCAGCTCGGTCCACTGGATTCGCGCCGGCGCAAACTGGCGATCCTGCGAGGCAAAGCCATTGAACACCTGACCAACGCAGCAGCACGGGCCTTTGTCGAACAACAGGACGCGTTGCTGGCCGGCACGCTGCCCGGTGATCTGGTGGAGCACATGCACGGCCCTGCCAAGCGTTGCGTCCTGAATGCGAAGGACATGGCGCGGAAAAAAATCTTCCAGGACAAGCGCAAGACTCTGCATGAAATCGGCGCCTACACCACGCTGGAAATCCTGCTCAATGCCTTCTGCGGCGCGGCACTGGAACAGCACAACGGTCGAACGCCGTCCTTCAAGAGTCGCCGAGTCCTCGACCTGTTGGGTAACAATGCGCCCGATCCTCACGGCCCATTGCACGCCTCGTTTCTACGGATGATTGATTTCATCGCCGGCATGACTGACAGCTATGCCAGCGAAATGGCGCTGGAGATGACCGGTCGTTCGAGCCACTGATGAGACCTGGGTGATCAGCCATTACGCCGCCTGCAATGGTTGATTTACCTCTCAAACCCCAAGTGCACTCAACGTTCACCGAATTCCCCTACAACATGCGCGGAGCTAACTGATCGATTATTCGGTAACTTCGCGAAATAATCTCGCTTCCTTCAGTTCGACAGAAGAAGCGTGAATACTCCTATGTTCAAAGACGATCTGCGCATCTTGCTGGTGGAAGATCACCCCTTCCAACTCCGGGCGACTCAATATCTGCTTGAGAGTTACGGTTTCACCCAACTGACCACCACCGACAGTGCCGACGGCGCCTTGCAACAAATGCTCAAGGCTGTGCAACCATTTGATATTCTTTTGTGCGATCAATGTCTGCCCGACCTCTCCGGTCTTGATCTGGTCGAATTCGCCAGCCACCGAGGGATGATTAGACAGGCCATACTGTTAAGTAGCCTGACATCCGCCGAACTGGATGAACTTGAAAAAAAGGCCAACGAACACGGACTGCCATTACTGGGATACTTGATCAAACCGTTGAAACAATCCGAATTTAGAAACTTGTTGACCTTGGCCTCATTGTAAAAAATCGCACACCAAACGCACTAAAAGCTCAGACAAAACACCACTCACAACTTACAATTAAATACTTCCAACCTCTCGACTAACTATCAACAACCTTTACCCTTCTTCATAAAAAACCTAGTTGATACGTAGTCCTATTCTTCTTCAGCTGTAGGATTGTTCCTATATTGCCGCTGCAGGTCCGTCAGCTCATGCGTCGCCTCAACTATCTGAGCTAAGGTGCGCGCTTTATTAGAGCGCGTATGGGATTTGATTATGAACTCCGTTTTTATTGTCGACGATCACCCGGTCATCCGCCTTGCCGTCAGAATGTTGCTTGAACATGAAGGTTACAAAGTCGTCGGTGAAACTGATAATGGGGTCGACGCCATGCAGATGGTTCGCGAATGCATGCCTGACCTGGTCATTCTCGACATCAGTATTCCAAAACTGGATGGGCTGGAAGTTCTCGCCCGTTTCAACGCAATGAGTACCCGCCTGAAAACGTTGGTGTTAACAGCACAATGCCCAACACTTTTCGGTATTCGTTGCATGCAATCCGGCGCATCGGGATATGTGTGCAAACAGGAAGAACTGAGTGAACTGGTCAGTGCTATAAAAGCCGTATTGTCAGGTTACAACTATTTCCCAAGCCAGGCTTTGAATCCTGTTCGCTGTGATGACGCGCGTTTTGCCGACCTGGAACTGTTCAAGTCAGTCAACGACCGAGAACTGATGGTATTGCAACTCTTTGCCCAAGGCCGCACCAACAAGGAGATTGCCAAAGGCATGTTTCTGAGCAACAAGACTGTCAGCACTTATAAAAAACGCCTCATGCAGAAACTCAAAGCCAAATCCCTGGTTGAACTCATCGATATGGCAAAACGTAACGCGTTAGTGTGAGAGACAGGATGCCCAGTCGCATAAAGGATTATCTGACACTCATGGCCGCAGGTTTATGCCTGAACACCTCAGTGGCCGCTGCGCAGACCGTCAGCGAGCACTACACCCTGATGAGTCGCTCGATGGCCGGACACCAGGAAGTCCAACTGGATAAATCACAACGACAATGGATAGACAATAAACGGGAACTGATCCTTGGCACTTCAGCCCCGGACTACCCCCCTTTCGACCTGACCCTCAGTGGTCACGACTACGAAGGCTTTACCGCCGATTACGCAGGTATCCTTGGCAAAACCACCGGTTTGCCCATCAAGGTTCTGCGCTTTGCGTCCCGGGAAGCTGCGATCGAGGCACTCGAAAACGGCGAGATCGATTTGCTGGGTACCGCCAATGGATTCGAAGCTCACAACGCTGACATCGTACTTTCCACCCCCTACGCCGTAGACCAGCCGGTTCTGGTGACACGCGAAGGTGAAACCAGATCCCTGACCGATGGCCTGGCTAGTCTACGGCTGAGCATGGTGTATCACTATTTGCCGCTGGAGGAGGTCAAGGCCATGTATCCGGGGGCGATCATCACGTCCTTTCCGTCCTACCAGAATGCGATCAATGCCGTTGCCTTCGACCAGGCTGATGTTTTTCTGGGTGACACCATTTCTACCCATTACATGATCAACAAGGGGTATCTGAACAACATCCGCATGGCCAACTTCGGCAAACACGAAGCCCACGGTTTCAGCTTTGCCGTGCACAAGGACAACCCGCAACTGCTCGGGATCATCAACGCAATGCTCATGGCCATCCCCACCAGCGAACGAGACAACATTGCCAAACGCTGGAGTGCCGGCAGTGACATGCTGCTCACCGATCAAAAACTGCAGCTCACCCACAACGAAGAACGCTGGCTGGCGCAACACCCGGTAGTGCGTGTGGTGGTCAATGAGGCTTTTGCGCCGCTGACGTTTTTCGACAGTGATGGCAACTTTCGTGGGGTTACCGCGGACTTGCTCGAGCTGATCAGATTGCGCACCGGTTTGCGCTTCGACGTCCATCGCAGCCGCAGTGATGACGAGATGATCGAGCAGATCAGGGACAATAAGGCCGACTTGATCGCCGCCCTGCTCCCCAGCACCCAACGTGAAACGACGCTGAACTTCACCCGCCCCTATTTGCAAAACTCCTTTGTCCTGTTGACTCGCAAAGCCGCTGACAGCCCGACAAGCCTTGCGCAGTTGCAGGACAAACGCCTGGCAATCGCCCAAGGCAATCCCCTGGTGGACTACCTTCGCAGCGAGTTCCCGCGGATCAGGCTGATTGAAACCCCGGACGCGTTCAGCGCCGTGGAGTTGCTGGCCGAGGGCAAGGCAGAAGGTGCGGTGAATTCACTGGTGATTGCCAACTACTTCATCTCATCGCAGCTCTTCGAGCAAACACTTCAAATCAGTACCACCATCGGTACCCGACAGGCCGCGTTTTCCCTGGCCACAGGCCGGGAAGCCAAAGAACTGAACACCATCCTCAACAAGGCGCTGCTGAGTATTGCACCGGAAGAACTGGGCATCATCAACAGCCGCTGGCGCGGCTATTCGGCGTCCTCGCAAAGTACCTGGCGCAACTATCACCGAGTGTTCTACCAAATCGTTATCGGTGCCGGGGTGCTGCTGCTGATGTCCGTTGCCTGGAACGCTTACATGCGTCGCCAGATAAAGCAGCGTCAGGCAGCCGAGCGTGCATTGAACGATCAATTCGAATTCATGCGCTCACTGGTCAACGGGACGCCTCATCCCATCTACGTGCGCGATCGCCAGGGACTGCTGCAAAGCTGCAACGACAGTTACCTGGAAGCCTTCTGCGCAAAACGTGAAGACGTCATCGGCAAAGGCGTCATGCAAGCCAACATGAGCAACGCGTTCGAAGCCCGGGAATATCAGGCCGATTACCAGCGCGTCGTGGCCGAGGGCATACCGCTGATCCTCGATCGCGCGCTGCACATCGGCGACCGCCGACTGACGATTTACCACTGGATTCTTCCCTACCGTGATTCGAGCGGTGAAGTACAAGGCATCATTGGCGGCTGGATCGACATCAGCGAACGGCGGCAACTGTTCGATGATCTGCGCTATGCCAAAGAGCGTGCCGATGAAGCCAACCGAGCCAAAACCACATTTCTGGCGACCATGAGCCATGAGATCCGCACCCCGATGAATGCGGTCATTGGCATGCTCGAACTGACGCTGAAGCGCATCGATCATGAGCACCCGGATCGCCCGGCCATCGATGTGGCGTACAACTCGGCGAAGGACCTGCTGGAGCTGATCGGGGACATCCTCGACATTGCACGGATTGAATCCGGACGACTGAGTCTGAGTCCTGAACGGGTCAATCCAAGTGAAATCGTGGCCTCGGTGGTGCGGGTCTTCGATGGACTGGCGCGCCAGAAAAATCTCCGGCTGCTGCTGGAATTCCGCCCTGCCAATCCGGGGTTTGATGTCCTGTTGGACCCGATGCGCTTCAAGCAGGTGCTGTCCAACCTGGTGAGCAACGCCATCAAGTTTACGGAGCACGGCCAAATCAGGATCATCGTCGACCTGCAGCCGACCGCCGAGCCTGAGCGGGTCCGGATGCTGTTGCAGGTTCACGACAGCGGCATAGGGATCAGTGAACAGGATCAGCGGCGGCTGTTCGAACCTTTCGCCCAGGCCGATCACTCCGGGCAGTCACCCAGAGGCGGTGCGGGGCTTGGACTGGTGATCAGCCGCAGCCTGTGCGAAATGATGGGCGGCAGCCTGCAATTGAGCAGCCAGCCGGGTGTCGGCACTCAAGTCGAGGTGTCGTTGCACCTGGCAACACTGCCACTCGAGCAGAAGCCAGAGACTGTTGAAGCGCAAATCCACACCACGATGCCCCCCTTGAATGTTTTGGTGGTCGACGATCACCCCGCCAATCGCTTGCTCATGTGCCAGCAACTGGAGTTTCTGGGTCACCGATTCAGCGTCGCACCGGATGGCCAGGCAGGACTTCAGGCATGGGAATCCGAGCCGTTCGATCTGGTGATTGTCGATTGCAACATGCCGATCATGAACGGATACGAACTGGCCCGCGCCATTCGCCGACGTGAACAAAAAACGCATCGCCCACGCTGTACCGTGCTGGGTTTTACCGCCAATGCACAACCGGAAGAAATACAACGCTGCAAACAAGCCGGGATGGACGATTGCCTGTTCAAGCCCCTTACCCTGACAGCCTTGAGTCAGTGGGTTGAAGGTATCAGGCCAACCGTCCGCGATCCGGCATTCAGCCTGCAAGGACTGCGTCTTTTGACCGGCGGAGATCCGGTATTGGACCAGCGACTGTTGACCGAACTGTTGAACAGCAACCGTCTGGACCGACAGGAACTGCTGGCGCTGTCCCCCTCCAAAGAACCTCAGCCATTTCTCGACGTCGCCCACAAAATCAAGGGCGCCGCCCGAATCGTCCAGGCTTCCCGGGTGATCGACAGTTGCGAGGCGCTGGAAAAGGCCTGCCATGAAGTGTTTCATCAAGACGAAGTGGCCGATTGCAGCAAGGCTATAGAGCGCGCCATGCTCGACCTGGAGCAAGCATTGCAGCAACAGATCGGCCAAAACGACAAAAGCACAATGACAGAGCCTTAACTATGCTTGGACGCTGAGCAGTGTGTTCACCATCATGGAGAGACCCGCAATGCCCAGCCCACTGCGCCCGGATCAACGGCGGTTTCCCCTGCACGTCCATATCAGTGTGATGTTCACTTTCCTGCTGTTGCTGACTGGCGTGGTGCTGGGCCTTTTCAACTACCAGCAAACCACGCAGATCATTCTTTCCAGCAGTGAAAAGCTCTTCAACCGCATCGAGCAGGACGTCCGTCTCGACCTGCATGCCACTTATGAACCGATTCGCCATCTGCTGACCCTGCTGGCGGAATACCCGGCGACCCAGGCACCTGACCTTGCGCAACGCCTGGCGCTGCTCAAACCCTTCAGCCAGTCGCTCAAGGACAACCCCGACCTGGCCTCGTTGTATCTGGGCTATGGCAACGGTGATTTCTTCATGGTTCGGCCCTTGCGAACCCCCGATCTGAAAACGCTCCTCAAGGCACCGGACACTGCGGCTTATCAGGTGTGGAGCATTGAGCGAACAGGCAACAGCGGTCAGGTCCGCTCCCAATCATTGTTTTTCGATCAGGATCTGGCCCTCATCAGCCGCCAGGACAACCCCGACGAAACCTACGATCCGCGAACCCGCGCCTGGTATGCCAGCGCCCGCAGCGACAGCGATCAGATCACTACCGAACCCTACATCTTTTTCTCCACCCACAATGTCGGCACTACCCTGGCCCGGCGCAGCGGCGAACAGGCCATCATGGGTGCCGACCTGACCCTGGCGGAACTCTCCGCAACCTTGGCCAAACATGTCGTGACTCCCAATACCGACATTGTGCTGTTCGATGCTGAAGGGAATGCCATCGCGTATCCCGACAGCAGCAAACTGATCATCGACGATCAGACTGCCCGCCTGATCAAAGCCGCCGACCTGAGCCCCGGTCTCGGCGCGTTGCTCAACAATCCCCCCGCAGGTAATCGCCTGGATGTCGCCGGTCGTCAATGGATCGTTGCCCGCAGCAGCATGCAGGAGGGCGGCCCCCAGGGACTGCAACTGGCGCTGCTGGTGCCGGAAGATGAGCTACTCGTCGATGCCTACCGTATGCGCTGGCAAGGTGCGTTGATTACCCTGGCCACGCTGTTGCTGTGCCTGCCGCTGGGCTGGCTGACCTCGCGAGTTCTGGTTAAACCCCTGCGAGCGCTGGTACGGGAGGCCGATGCGGTTCGCAGTTTCGACTTCAACTTTCCGGCCTCACGTCGCTCTCCCGTGCTCGAAGTCGATCAACTGAGCGTGTCGATGACGCGTATGAAAGACACCCTGGCGAGTTTTTTCCAGATCACCGACAGCCTGAGCGCCGAGACTCGCTTCGCCCCCTTGCTGGAACGGGTGTTGTTTGAAACCGTGAAAATCGCCCAGGCCCAGGCCGGTCTGATCTACCTGCGCGAAAGTGATGGCGATCGCATGGAGCCCCATGGTCTGGTCGTCAACGGCACCTCACGGGCATTGCCGTCATTTGATCTTCGAGGACACGAACTCCAGGCTCCGCAAAGCCCTGCATGGCTACAACAACTGTCGAATGCCGACAACGTCGTCACCACACTTGGTTTTGAACAGGCCGGGGATTTGCAGAAGGTGTTGCATGCGCTGGAATGTCCCCGCGTTCATCTGATCGGCATTCGGCTGCACAATCGTCATAACGAAACCGTGGGCCTGCTGGTCCTGCTGTTGGCCGATACCGGCAACCAGAGCGATCTGGAAAAACTTCGCCCGGACCGCATCGCGTTCCTCCAGGCCGTGTCCGGCGCGGCCGCTGTGAGTATCGAAAGTCAACGTCTGCAAGCCAAACAAAAACAACTGCTGGATTCCTTCATTCAACTGCTGGCGGGTGCAATTGACGCCAAAAGCCCCTACACCGGCGGTCACTGCCAGCGAGTGCCAGCGCTGACCCTGATGCTCGCCCAAGCCGCCGCTGCCAGCCAGGACCCGGCCTTCAGTGGCTATCAACCCACCGAAGATGAATGGGAAGCGCTGCACATCGCCGCCTGGCTGCACGATTGCGGCAAGGTCACCACCCCGGAATACGTGGTCGATAAAGCCACGAAGCTGGAAACCCTTAACGACCGTATTCACGAAATCCGCACCCGCTTCGAAGTGCTCAAGCGCGATGCCTGGATCAGCTATTGGCAAGCCATGGCCCTGGGCGGTGACGAGCAGCGCCTGGCCGAACGGCGCAATGCCACGCTGGCGGAGCTGGACGATGATTTCGCGTTCATTGCCCGCTGCAACCTGGGTAGCGAGGCGATGGCCGAACCCGACCTGCAACGCCTGCGCAGCATCGCCCAACGCACCTGGACCCGAACCCTGGATGACCGGCTGGGCGTTTCCTGGGAAGAGAACCGGCGTCAGGCGCGAACCCCGGCACCGACACTGCCGGTCAGCGAGCCATTGCTGGCGGACAAACCCGAGCACCTGTTGGAACGACCCGAAGCCGAACTGATTCCGGAGGATAATCCGTGGGGGTTCAAGCTCGATGTGCCGCGCTACAAGTACAACCGGGGCGAGCTCTACAACCTGAGTGTTGCCCGAGGCACCCTGACCCGCGAGGAGCGTTACATCATCAATCACCACATGGTGCAGACGATTCTGATGCTCAGCCACCTGCCCTTCCCCGGCCACCTTACCAATGTCGCGGAGATCGCCGGCGGCCACCACGAGAAAATGGACGGCACCGGGTATCCCAAACAGTTGAAGCGCGAAGAAATGAGCCTGCCAGCGCGGATGATGGCGATTGCCGATATTTTCGAAGCACTGACCGCCGCCGATCGCCCCTACAAGAAAGCCAAGTCCTTGAGCGAAGCGCTGGGCATCATGGCCACCATGTGCCGGGATGCCCACATCGATCCTGAGTTGTTCGGGCTGTTCATCGACGCGCAAATCTACTTGCAGTACGCCGATCGATTCCTCGATCCCCAACAGATCGATGCGGTGGACCCGGCAAGCCTGCTGGTCAAGGCAGGCCTGGCATGATCAGCAGTCGGTCAGGCGCAGGAAAATCGCCGCCAATTGCTCGATACCGGCCTGATCTTCAGCGGTAAAACGCGCCAGTTTCGGGCTATCGAGGTCCAGCACGCCGATCAGGCGACCGTCCTTGACCAGTGGCACCACCAGCTCGCTGTTCGACGCGCTGTCGCAAGCAATGTGTCCGGGGAACGCGTGCACGTCCTCGACCAACTGGGTCTGCAAGGTGGCCGCCGCCGCTCCGCACACGCCCCGGCCGAACGGAATCCGCACGCAGGCGATCTGCCCTTGAAACGGGCCAAGCACCAGTTCTTCATTGCGATTGAGGTAGAACCCGGCCCAGTTCAGGTCATCGAGCTGGTTGTACAGGAACGCAGAAAACTGCGCGGCGTTGGCAATGAAATCCCGCTCGTCCGCGAGCAGTGACTCCAATTGCGCCCACAGCATGCCGTAGCCTTCGAGGCCCTGGCCGCTCTTCTGTAAATCGATCATGCCTTGTGCTCCAACAGCTTCAGCCCGACCCAATAGCGGGCAAATTGATACGCGCAACGTCCGTTGCGATTGCCCCGGCCCGTGGCCCAGCGCACCGCGAGGATGTCCAGTGCTTCGTCTCGCTGCCACTTAAGGCCCGCCTTGTCGGCCAGTTGACCGATCCAGTGTTCGACGACGTTGAGGAAGTGTTCCTGGGTAAACGGATAGAACGACAGCCACAATCCAAAACGGTCCGACAGTGCAATTTTGTCTTCCACCGCCTCGCTGGGATGGAGTTCGCCGTCAACGCGTTTCCAGTTTTCGTTATCGCTTTCCTTTTCCGGCACCAGATGGCGACGGTTGGACGTGGCGTACAGCAAAACGTTATCCGGCGCCTGTTCGAGAGAGCCGTCGAGCACGCTTTTGAGCACGCGATAATCGCCCTCACCCGACTCGAATGACAGGTCATCGCAGAACAGCACGAAACGCTGGGGCAGCTTGGCGATCTGTTCGACCACGCGCGGCAAATCCGCCAGGTGATCGCGTTCGATCTCGATCAGCCGCAATCCGGCCTTGGCGTGTTCGGCCAGCAAGGCACGAATCAGCGACGATTTACCGGTGCCGCGCGAGCCCCAGAGCAACGCGTGGTTGGCCGGCATGCCATCGAGGAACTGTTGGGTATTTCGCCCCAGTTGCTCCAGTTGCCGGTCGACACCGATCAGGTCGGACAAACGCATGTCGAGGCTGACTTCCAGCGGCAACAGGAACCCGCTACGCCCCTCGCGTTGCCAGCGTGCGGCAAGGCAATGATTCCAGTCGATAGCTTGCCGAGGGGTGGGCAGCAACGGTTCGATACGGGCCAAAACGGCATCGGCGCGTTCAAGAAAAGCATTTAATCGGGAATCCACGTCTTCTCCTCGGGCACGTTCACAGTAATGATGGCGATACAGCGACAATACACAGCGGGCGGTGTCCGGTTCATCCCTTTGCACAAGGGCTCGCGAGAACATCGGTATCCATGCATGATCGACTATGCTTGAGCAGCGAAGGGAAACGGAAGTGGTTCGACACCCCATGGATATCAAGTTCACCAACCGGCTGTCCTACAAGCAAGCCAGGCTTACCGTGCTGGTCGGTTTCATTCTGGGCACGCTGCTCAGTCTGCTGCAAATAGGCATCGATTATGCCAGTGAAGACGCCTCCATCAACCGCGAAATCCTGTCTTTGCTGGAAATCAGCCACAACCCCGCGTCTCGCATCGCCTATAACATCGACGCCGAACTCGCTCAGGAACTGACCCTGGGCCTGTTGCGCTCGCCGGCGATCATCGGCGCGCAGTTGATCGACAACAACAGTACCGTGCTCGCCAGCGTCAAACGCCCGGAGGTGCAAAGCGGTTATCGGGTGATCAGCGACTTCCTGTTCGGCGCCAACCGGCAGTTCGAAGACCGTCTCTACCTGGATCACTTGCCGACCGAATCCCTCGGCACCCTGCGTCTGGACGTCGACACTTATTCATTCGGCAACCGGTTCCTGCGCCGGGCCGAGGTGACCCTGCTCAACGGCTTCGCTCGCAGCCTGCTGCTGACCGGCATCCTGCTGGCGCTGTTCTATGTGATGCTGACCAAGCCGTTGGTGCGGGTCATCCGTGAACTCAGCAGTCGCGACCCGCGCAGCACGGAGTCAACGTCGCTGGAGTGTCCGACGGACCATGAAAACGATGAAATCGGTGTACTGGTCAAAGTTGCCAATCAACAATTCGAAAACATCGCCACCGAAATCCAGCAACGACGCAACGCCGAAAACCGCCTGACCGACTACCTCGGGCAACTGGAGAACATCGTCTCGGCCCGCACAGCGGAGCTCAAGGCGATCAACTCGCGGCTCAGCCAGTCCAATCAGGAACTGGAAGTCGCCCGCAGAACCGCCCTGGACATGGCCGAAGCGCGCTCGGTGTTCCTGGCCAACATGAGCCACGAGATCCGTACGCCGCTCAACGGCCTGCTGGGGATGATCGCGCTTTCCCTGGACGGCCCGCTCAATGCCGAGCAACAGCAACAGCTGTCCATCGCCCATGACTCGGGCAAAGTACTGGTGGAACTGCTCAACGATATTCTCGATTTGTCGAAGTTCGATGCCGGCCAACTGGAGCTCGAACATATTCCGTTCGACCTCGGCTCGCTGATCGAAGACACCGCCAACCTGCTATCGCAAAACGCCGCGCCGAGTGTCGAGCTAAGCTGCCTGATCGACCCGCACTTTCCGGCCCTGGTGCTAGGGGATCCGACCCGGGTCCGACAGATCGTCAGCAACCTCTTGTCCAACGCCCTCAAGTTCACCCGTTTCGGTCGCGTCGATGTGCGCCTGTCGACATTCGGGGACGGCGTCAGAATCGAAGTCTGCGACACCGGCATCGGTATCGCCCAGGACGCCCAGGTCAAGATCTTCCAGCCCTTCACGCAAGCGGGTGCCGGCATTACCCGACAATTCGGCGGGACCGGATTGGGCCTGGCACTGACCTACAACCTCTGCGAAGCCATGCAAGGGCGCCTCACCATCAGCTCGGAAGCAGGCTTCGGCAGCCAGTTCTGTGCGGATCTGCCGCTGCCCAGCCACACCCGCGCCCTTCCTCCCGCCTCTTTACAGGGCAAGGTCATCGCCATCACTGCCGCCAGCAGCGGTCTGGCAGAACTGTTGAACAGTGTGTTGCCCGGTTGGGGGCTCGACTATGAGCAGCGTTCCATCGATGACTCGTTGCTGGGCCTGAACCCGGATGTACTGATTACCGATTGCCCCGAATGCCTGTTTGGCCTTCGCCCTTCGTGCACAGCGCCCATTCTGCTGGTCACCGCTTACGGCAGTTTCATGCCCAGCGAAGAAGCCAGTGCCCTCGCCCCTTTGCAACAACAGGCGCGGCCTCTGGCGCGCAATGCGCTGTACCAGACACTGCGGCGAACCCTGCAGCCGGAGCTCAACACAATCAACGGTGCCCGGCTCGACGCCCTCTCCCCACAACGACGCGGACGCGTGCTGCTGGTGGAGGACAATCCGGTCAACCAATTGGTGGCCAAGGGGATGCTCGGAAAACTCGGTTGCGAGGTGATCGTCGCCGGTCACGGTGGCGAGGCGCTGGATCAGCTGGAGCAGAGCGAATTCGATCTGGTGCTGATGGACTGCAACATGCCAGTGATGGACGGCTACGAGGCCAGTCGGCAAATCCGTCGCAGCGGACGCTGGCCACAGCTGCCCATTGTCGCCCTGACCGCCAACGCCATGTCCGAAGAGCGCGAACGCTGTCGTGCGGCAGGCATGAGCGATTACCTGGCAAAACCCTTCCGCCGGGAAGAGTTGGCTGCCCTGCTGGACTTGTGGGTTCCTACTACGACAGCGCTTTGATTTGCCCCAAAAGGTGATCGAGACCATCGCGCAGATCATTCAGGCGATCCAGATCCACACCGCTGTCGCATAACAGACGGGCCTTGAGCGGCCCGACCTGATCGCGCAACGCCTTGCCGGTTGACGACAGGCTCAAGTGCACTTCACGCTCGTCCCGCGCCGAGCGCTGACGCTGAACCAGTTGCAGTTGCTCAAGACGCTTGAGCAACGGCGTCAGCGTGCCGGAATCCAGCGCCAGGCGTTCGCCCAACGCCTTGACCGTCGGCTGCTCCGGGGCTGCCTCCTGCCATTCCCACAACACCAGCATCGCCAGGTATTGCGGGTAGGTCAGGCCGAGCTGATCGAGCATCGGCTTGTAGGCGCGGATCACCGCCCGGGAAGCGGCGTACAGCTTGAAGCACAGTTGACTGTCAAGCTTCAGGGAATCGACTGACAAGGTGTTCATTTGAGCAGGGCTTCGATCTCGCGGGTCAGGTCCTGCGGCTTGGTCGCGGGGGCGAAGCGCTTGACCAGTTGGCCATCCTTGCCGATCAGAAACTTGGTGAAGTTCCACTTGATGCCCTGGGAACCCAGCACACCCGGCGCGCGTTTTTTCAGTTGAACGAACAGCGGATGGGCGTCGGCGCCATTGACTTCAATCTTTTTGAACAGCGGAAAACTGACGCCGAAGTTCAACTCGCAGAACTCGGAAATCGCCCCTTCGTTGCCCGGCTCTTGCTTGCCGAACTGGTTACACGGAAAGCCCAGCACCACCAGACCTTGATCCTTGTAGGTCTGCCACAACTCTTCAAGGCCCTTGTACTGCGGGGTGAAGCCGCATTTGCTCGCGGTGTTGACCACCAACACGGCCTTGCCGGCGAAATCCGCCAGGGTCTTTTGCTCACCCTTGATGGTGGTGCAAGGGATGCTCAGCAGGTTGTCGCTCATGGTTCGGACTCTGAATGAGGGAAGATGGGACAAACATAGCGAGCAATTGAATTGTGTGCAATTTAAATATCCGAAGGGCGATCATCGATCGCCCTCTGGTTTATTTCCCGCGGGGTACCAGGTCCAGGCACACCGAGTTGATGCAATAACGCAGGCCGGTCGGCGGCGGGCCGTCCGGGAACACGTGCCCCAGGTGCGCATCGCATTTGGCGCAGACCACTTCGGTGCGGATCATGCCGTGGCTGACGTCACGGATCTCGACCATGGCGCTGTCGCCGATCGGTGCGTAGAAACTCGGCCAGCCGCAGCCGGAGTCGAATTTGGTCTTGGAGTCGAACAGCGGCTCGTTGCAGCAGATGCAGTGGTAAACACCATCGACCTTGCTGTCGTTGTATTTGCCGGAGAACGGCCGTTCGGTGCCTTTGAGGCGGCAAACGTTGTACTGCTCCGGATCGAGCATCGCCCGCCATTCTTCCAGGGTTTTTTCCAACTTTTCCATCATCACACCTCAGCAGCTGAAAAAGCCCGATCTGTACCTTTTCCACGGATCGGGCGGCACGTATGATTGCGCCTCGTCAAACGCCAGTCTGGCAGCCAGACCACGCGCATTCAAACGGATTTATGGGTGTTGCCTCTCAAGGCGTCAGGCCTGTGTGAATACGCAGGATTCCCAGTACGGTCGTTCATACGCCGCCTGGATCGTTCATTTTCGGGAACACATCGCCATGCAGGTCAGCAAATCGAACAAGCTCGCCAACGTCTGCTACGACATTCGCGGCCCAGTGCTCAAGCACGCCAAACGCCTGGAAGAGGAAGGCCATCGCATCCTCAAGCTGAACATTGGCAACCCGGCGCCTTTTGGTTTCGAAGCACCGGATGAAATCCTTCAGGACGTCATCCGTAACCTGCCGACTGCTCAGGGCTACAGCGATTCCAAAGGCCTGTTCAGCGCCCGCAAGGCCGTGATGCAGTACTACCAGCAAAAGCAGGTAGAAGGCGTCGGCATTGAAGACATCTATTTGGGCAACGGCGTTTCCGAGCTGATCGTGATGTCGATGCAGGCCCTGCTCAACAACGGCGACGAAGTGCTGGTGCCGGCTCCGGACTACCCGCTGTGGACCGCCGCGGTGAGCCTGTCGGGCGGCAACCCGGTGCATTACCTGTGCGACGAGCAGGCCAACTGGTGGCCGGATCTGGCCGACATCAAGGCCAAGATCACCCCGAACACCAAAGCGCTGGTGATCATCAACCCGAACAACCCGACCGGTGCGGTGTATTCGAAAGAAGTCCTGCTGGGCATGCTGGAACTGGCCCGTCAGCACAACCTGGTGGTTTTTTCCGACGAAATCTACGACAAGATTCTGTACGACGATGCCGTGCACATCTGCACGGCTTCCCTGGCGCCAGACCTGCTGTGCCTGACGTTCAACGGCCTGTCCAAGTCTTATCGCGTCGCGGGTTTCCGCTCCGGCTGGATCGCCATTTCCGGCCCGAAACACCACGCCCAGAGCTACATCGAAGGCATCGACATGCTGGCCAACATGCGTCTGTGTGCCAACGTGCCGAGCCAGCATGCGATCCAGACCGCCCTCGGCGGCTACCAGAGCATCAATGATCTGGTATTGCCCAACGGACGACTGTTGGAACAGCGCAATCGCACTTGGGAACTGCTCAACGACATTCCCGGCGTGAGCTGCGTCAAGCCAATGGGCGCGCTGTATGCGTTCCCACGGATCGACCCGAAAGTCTGCCCGATCCATAACGACGAGAAATTCGTGCTCGACCTGCTGCTGTCGGAGAAGCTGCTGGTGGTTCAAGGTACCGCCTTCAACTGGCCATGGCCGGACCACTTCCGTGTGGTGACCCTGCCACGCCTGGACGACCTGGACATGGCCATCGGACGTATCGGCAACTTCCTCAAGACCTATCGCCAGTAACCTGCCTGTCACCGTGCGACGCTTACGCAAGTCGCACGGTGATCGATTCAGCAACATTTCTTTGCGCCCAGCCGAACATCGCTTCTTCAATCGCTGACTGATGACTCGTTGAGTGCTCGCGTCTAACAACGGCGGGGCCTATGACGCTAATTGGCTGACAAAAGCTTCCCGCATCGACGTCGGAAATGCCCTTCAAACAGCTAGACTGTTGCCGTAGGACACAGTTTGAAATAGTCACCTGGTTGAATAGCCCGGGTCAGCACCTTATATACCCCGCAGTACGCTACATCTTTAGCATGAGGAGATTTCTACAACCATGATGCGCATCCTGCTGTTTTTGGCCACTAACCTGGCGGTCGTGCTGATTGCCAGCATCACCCTGAGCCTTTTCGGCTTCAACGGGTTCATGGCGGCCAACGGGGTTGATCTCAACCTCAATCAGCTGCTGATTTTCTGTGCGGTCTTTGGTTTCGCCGGTTCGCTGTTCTCGCTGTTCATCTCCAAGTGGATGGCGAAGATGAGCACCAGCACCCAAATCATCAGCCAGCCGCGCACACGTCACGAGCAATGGCTGCTGCAAACCGTCGAGCAATTGTCCCGGGAAGCCGGGATCAAGATGCCCGAAGTCGGTATTTTCCCGGCCTATGAGGCGAACGCCTTTGCCACCGGTTGGAACAAGAACGACGCGCTGGTCGCGGTCAGCCAAGGTCTGCTCGAGCGTTTCTCGCCAGATGAAGTGAAGGCCGTTCTGGCCCACGAAATCGGCCACGTAGCCAATGGCGACATGGTCACCCTGGCATTGGTCCAGGGCGTGGTGAACACCTTCGTGATGTTCTTCGCACGGATCATCGGCAACTTTGTCGACAAGGTGATCTTCAAGAACGAAGAAGGCCAGGGCATCGCCTACTACGTGGCGACCATCTTCGCCGAACTGGTCCTGGGCATTCTGGCCAGCGCCATCGTCATGTGGTTCTCGCGTAAACGCGAATTCCGTGCAGACGAAGCCGGTGCGCGTCTGGCCGGTACCGCCGCAATGATCGGCGCCCTGCAACGCCTGCGTGCCGAACAGGGGCTGCCGGTGCACATGCCGGACACCCTGACGGCTTTCGGCATCAACGGTGGCATCAAACAGGGGTTCGCCCGCATGTTCATGAGCCACCCACCGCTGGAAGAGCGTATTGACGCACTGCGTCGTCGGGGCTGAGAGGTTCCGCACTAAAAGAAAAGGCCCGCAGTGATGCGGGCCTTTTTTTGTCTGCTTGAATGTTGTGGCGCTCATTCTGGCCCCTTCGTCGGAACGCCGCCCGGAGCAAGCCCGCTCCCACAGGGGAATGCATTTCAAATGTGGGAGCGGGCTTGCTCGCGAAGAGGTCAGCACAAACAACACTTTTTACCGGCTGGAAACCCGGTACACCCGCTCTTCAAGCCGCGTAACACCGTTTTCCAGGAACTTCCAGCTTTCGCCCAGAACGTCCTGGTCCTCCAGAATCTTCAACTCCCACGAAGCACCGAACAACTGTTGCACTTCGTCATCCAGCACTGCAAAGGGCGGCCCCTCCATTTGTGCCTGGTCGTAATCCAGGGTAATCAGCAGCCCCAGAGAATCCTTCGGCACAATCCGCTTCAGATGCTCGGCGTATTGCTCGCGCATCTTCGGTGGCAAGGCGATCAACGCAGCGCGGTCGTACAGCGCACTGCAATCGGCGACATCGCCGGCCGTCAACGCGAAGAAATCACCACACCAGATCTCGATCGAGCCCGCCCGATAGACGGTGAAGGGGCCTTGGTCGCTAACGTCCGGATCAAATTGATGCTCGTGGAAAAAGTCTTCCACCGCTTTTTCCGACAACTCGACGCCCAGCACCTCGTGACCGCATTTCGCCAGCCACAGCAGATCCAGGCTTTTGCCACATAGCGGCACCAGTACGCGCGCGCCCTCTTCCAGGCCCAGCTGCGGCCAGTACCGTTGCAGATATGGATTCACTTCCGGCAGGTGAAAGCCGATCTGATTCGACGTCCACCGCTTGTGCCAAAACTCCGGCTGCATAATTAATCCCGAAAATTCGATCAAAAGACCCTAAAACTTATATTAGATTTAGATCAATGATCTGACTGAAGATGATGCCATCTTACCCCTCAGGAGCTCATTCATGTTCCCCAGCCTGTACATATCCCATGGCTCGCCCATGTTGGCACTGGAACCGGGTGCCAGCGGGCCCGCCCTTGCTCGCCTGGCTGCAGAATTGCCGAAACCCAAAGCCATCGTAATGGTATCTGCGCATTGGGAAAGCAATGAATTGCTCGTCAGCGGCAATCCCCAGCCTGAAACCTGGCATGACTTCGGCGGTTTTCCGCAGGCGTTATTCGACGTGCAATACCCGGCGCCCGGCAATCCACAATTGGCCGCAGAGGTTGTCGAATTGCTGAAGAGCGATGGCCTGCCCGCACGCATCGACGCCGAACGGCCGTTCGACCATGGTGTCTGGGTGCCCTTGTCATTGATGTATCCACAAGCCGACATCCCCGTGGTGCAAGTTTCGCTGCCCACCCGCGGCGGTCCGGCCCTGCAGACCCGCGTCGGTCATGCCCTGGCCAGTCTGCGCGAACACGGCGTGCTGCTGATCGGTTCCGGGAGCATCACCCACAACCTGCGTGAACTGGACTGGCACGCCGGCCCGGAAAGCGTCGAACCCTGGGCCCAGGCATTTCGTGACTGGATGATCGAAAAACTCGCCGCCAACGACGAAACCGCGTTGCACGATTATCGTCAGCAAGCACCGAATGCCGTGCGCAACCATCCAAGTGATGAACATTTGCTGCCTTTGTATTTTGCCCGCGGCGCCGGAGGCAACTTCAGCGTGACCCACAAGGGATTCACCATGGGAGCCTTGGGCATGGACATTTACCGCTTCGGATAATGTCGCCGTACAAGCGCTCAACCTGTGGCGGCCAGGCTCAGACCACATCGACCCCGACATGAATCGCATCGTGCCGCCAAAACTCCAGATCACAATCGATCAACCGCTCATGTTGATCGTAATTGACCCGAGCGATGCGCAAGCCCGGACTCCCCACCGACACCCGTAAAGCCGCCGCCGCATCCACCGACAACGCCGTCGGCACAATCTCGAAACGCACCCGCCCATAGTGCAAGTCGTAATGCCGCGCATACAGCTCGGTAATCGACTGATTCAAATCGAACTCCAGAATCCCCGGAAAAAACTGCGGATTCAAATAGTGCTCCACATACAACACCAGCCGCTCATCAATCCGCCGTGCCCGGCAAATTTGAATCACGCTGGACAACGCCGGCAACTGCAACCAGGCACAGACCGCCGCCGACGCCGGTTGCAACCGCGCTGAAATCACCTCGGTGGACGGCACCCGCCCCTGTGCACTGACCATCGCGTGAAAGTGACTGCGCTGCATCAGGTTGTAGGCCAGGCGCGGTGGCGACACAAACCAGCCACGGCGCTCCTCCCGATAGATCTGCCCCTGGGCTTCCAACTGCAACAACGCTTCACGCACGGTGATCCGGGTGGTACCGAACAACTCACTGAGCTTGCGCTCGGCCGGCAGTTTGCTCCCGGGCGCCAACAGGCCATGGTCGAGCTGTTCCTGCAGAACCTGCCCGATGGCTGTCACCGCTTTGGTTGTCTCGATGCGCATCAACGTTACCTATCTGGACTAGACCAGCACTGTTTCGGGGCGGAACCGCGATTCAAATCGGTTCCCTCAACTCCCGACAAGCCTAGGCACTGCACATGACTGACAGATGACAAAGCCGCCGAACGGTTGATCCAGACGCCTGCAATTTCACGGCCAAGTCCTTTTATATCAGCCTATTAGCCATGGTCTACGCTTACTCCGAAGCCTGAGCATTGCAGCTCAAAAAATATAGGCCGACCCGTCGTCGACATCAAAATGTCATCAGAGGCGCCTAAATTGGCTCAGGTATTGCTGACCTAGACCAACACAACCGCAATCGCAGCGTTGAAAACGCCCAAAGGAGCTTCGGATGAAACAGCTTTTCCTGGCCTCACTGTTAGGCTCGACCATTGCCATGTGCACCGCCGCGATGGCGGCTGATACCGATTTGAAAACCCTGGAAGCCGCGGCGAAAGCGGAAGGTGAGGTCAACAGCGTCGGCATGCCCGACAACTGGGCCAACTGGAAAGGCACCTGGGATGACCTGGCCAAGAACTACGGCCTGAAACACATCGACACCGATATGAGCTCGGCCCAGGAAATCGCCAAGTTCGCCGCTGAAAAAGACAACGCCACTGCCGATATCGGTGATGTCGGTGCCGCGTTCGGTCCGATCTCGGTGAAGCAAGGCGTTGTACAACCTTACAAGCCAAGCACCTGGGATCAGATCCCGAGCTGGGCAAAGGATAAGGACGGCAACTGGGCGCTCGCCTACACCGGCACCATCGCGTTCATCGTCAACAAAAAGTTGCTGCACGGCTCCGACGCTCCGACCAAATGGGCTGACCTCAAGGACGGCAAATACAAAGTTTCCATCGGTGATGTAAGCACCGCGGCCCAAGCGGCCAACGGCGTTCTGGCTGCCGCGCTTGCCAACGGTGGCAATGAGAAAAACCTCCAACCGGCGCTGGATCTGTTTTCCGAGATCGCCAAGCAAGGCCGCCTGTCGATGGCCAACCCGACAATTGCCACCATGGAAAAGGGTGAAATCGAAGTCGGTGTGGTCTGGGACTTCAACGGTCTGAGCTACAAGGCCAAAATGGTCAACCCGGATGACTACACCGTGCTGATTCCATCCGATGGCTCGGTGATCTCCGGTTACACCACCATCATCAACAAGTACGCCAAGCACCCGAATGCCGCCAAACTGGCCCGCGAATACATCTTCAGCGACGCCGGCCAGACCAATTTGGCACGCGGTAATGCCCGTCCGATCCGCGCCGAGCATCTGACTCTGCCGCCTGAGGTTCAGGCCCAGCTGCTGCCTAACGAGCAGTACAAAAAGGTCACGCCGATCAAAGACGCCGACGCATGGGAAAAGACCTCCAAAGCCCTTCCTCAGAAGTGGCAGGAAGAAGTCATCGTCAACATGAAGCAGTAATGCGGTAGATCCCATTTGGAGATCTGATGGAGATCCAATGTGGGAGCGAGCCTGCTCGCGATAGCGATCCGACATTCAACATTTATGTTGACTGACAGTCCCTCATCGTCGGATCGCCGCCCGGAGCAAGCTCGCTCCCACAGGGGGTTGTTTGCGTTCTTGAATCATCTGTTTGCGGAGTCATCGCCCTATGAAGCACAACGTCATCCTTGTCGTGCTCGACGGCCTCAATTACGAGGTCGCCCGTCACGCCATGGGGCACCTGCAGGCTTACGTTGGCGCAGGACGCGCGGCGCTCTACAAACTGGAGTGCGAACTGCCGGCCCTGTCCCGACCGCTTTACGAGTGCATCCTGACCGGCGTCACGCCGATCGACAGTGGCGTCGTTCACAACAACGTCTCGCGCCTGTCCAACCAGCGCAGCATCTATCACTACGCCAGCGATGCCGGCCTTGTAACCGCCGCCGCGGCCTATCACTGGGTCAGTGAGCTGTATAACCGTTCGCCGTTTGTGGCGGCGCGGGATCGTCACACCGACGCCCCGGACCTGCCTATCCAGCACGGTCATTTCTACTGGAGCGATCACTACCCGGACTCGCACCTGTTCGCCGACGCCGAAAACCTGCGCCTGCGTCATGCGCCGAACTTTTTACTGGTCCACCCCATGAACATCGACGACGCCGGGCACAAGCACGGCCTCGACACCCCGCAATACCGCAACAGCGCCCGCTCGGCCGACATTATTCTGGCCGACTACCTGCACACCTGGCTCGACGCCGGGTATCAGGTGCTGGTGACCGCCGACCATGGCATGAACAACGACCGCTCCCACAACGGCCTGCTGCCGGAAGAGCGTGAAGTACCGCTGTTCGTCCTCGGCGACGCTTTCAGCTTCAATGCCAACGCCGCACCGAAACAGACTGAAATCTGCGGCACCGTCTGCGAACTGCTGGGTGTAGCCCACGACAAACCTGTGTGCCGGGAGCTGCTCAAGTGAACACCATGACGCGCGGCAAATGGCTGGCAGCCTTGTGCCTGGTGCCTTTCGCACTGTTCTTTATCGTGTTCCAGATCGCGCCGCTGTCCTGGGTGATGATCAACAGCCTGCAATCGGAAGAGTTCGGCTGGGGCATCGCCAACTTCACCAGGATCTTCAATTCGAAGTTCTATCTGCAGGCGATCCAGTTCAGCCTCGAGATCAGTTTCTGGTCCAGCGTGTTCGGGATCATCATCGCAGTGCTCGGCGCCTACTCCCTGCGCCGGGTCGACTCGAAACTGCGCAACTTCGTCAACGCCTTCGCCAACATGACCAGCAACTTTGCCGGCGTGCCTTTGGCCTTCGCGTTCATCATTCTGCTGGGCTTCAACGGCAGCTTCACCATCATGCTCAAGCAGGCCGGGATCATTCAGGACTTCAACCTGTACTCGAAAACCGGGCTGATCATTCTCTATACCTACTTCCAGATTCCGCTGGGCGTTCTGCTGCTCTACCCGGCCTTTGATGCCCTGCGCGAAGATTGGCGTGAATCCGCCGCGCTGCTCGGAGCCAACGGCTGGCAGTACTGGCGGTACATCGGTTTGCCAGTGCTGACCCCAGCACTGCTCGGTACGTTTGTGATCCTGCTGGCCAACGCCCTGGGCGCCTACGCCACGGTGTACGCCCTGACCACCGGTAACTTCAACGTGCTGACAATCCGCATTGCGGCGATGGTTTCCGGCGACATTTCCCTTGACCCGAACCTCGCCAGTGCCCTGGCTGTGGTGCTCGTTGCGTTGATGACCCTGGTGACCATCGTGCATCAGCTGCTGTTGAAGAGGAGCTACCATGTCTCGCGCTGAACTGGGCCCCGTCGGCATCTACCACCGGGTGGTGGTGTATTTGCTGTTTGGCATACTGTTGCTGCCGTTGCTCGGGACGCTGATCTACTCGATCGCCAGCAGTTGGTCGGCGACCATTCTGCCCAGCGGCTTCACCGTTAAATGGTACGTGGAGCTGTGGAGCGACCCGCGATTTCTCCATTCGTTCGGCCAATCGCTGCTGGTCTGCGTCGGCTCGCTGATTCTGTCGGTGGTGCTGATTCTGCCGCTGCTGTTTGTGGTGCATTACCACTTCCCGAAACTCGATGCCCTGATGAACATCCTGATCCTGCTGCCCTTCGCGGTGCCGCCGGTGGTGTCGTCGGTGGGTCTGTTGCAGCTCTACGGTTCCGGGCCGTTCGCGATGGTCGGGACGCCGTGGATTCTGATCGGTTGCTACTTCACCGTGGCGCTGCCGTTCATGTACCGGGCAATCACCAACAACCTGCAGGCGATCAACCTGCGCGACCTGATGGACTCCGCCCAACTGCTCGGTGCCAGCACCTGGCAAGCGGCGTTCCTGGTGGTGCTGCCAAACTTGCGCAAAGGTTTGATGGTGGCGTTGCTGCTGTCGTTCTCGTTCCTGTTCGGTGAGTTCGTGTTCGCCAACATCCTCGTCGGCACCCGCTACGAAACCCTGCAGGTCTACCTCAACAACATGCGCAACAGCAGCGGCCACTTCACCAGTGCGCTGGTGATTTCCTATTTCTTCTTTGTGCTGGTTCTGACCTGGGCTGCCAATATTTTGAACAAGGACAAAAGCCAATGAGCTTCGTCAGCGTCCAACACCTACTGAAAAGCTACGCGGGCACCACGGTGTTCAGCGATATCAACTGTGAAATCCAGAAGGGCGAGTTCGTCACCCTCCTCGGCCCGTCCGGTTGCGGCAAGTCCACACTGCTACGCTGCATCGCCGGGCTGACCTCGGTGGATGGCGGCAAAATCCTGCTCGATGGCGTCGACCTCGTGCCGTTGAGCCCGCAGAAACGCGGGATCGGCATGGTGTTCCAGAGCTACGCGCTGTTTCCCAACATGACGGTTGAGCAGAACGTCGCCTTTGGTTTGCGCATGCAGAAGGTCAACGCCGACGACAGCCATAAGCGTGTTGCCGAAGTGCTGAAACTGGTGGAACTCAACGACTTCGCCGCGCGTTATCCGCATCAACTGTCTGGCGGCCAATGCCAGCGAGTCGCCCTCGCCCGCTCGTTGGTGACCCGGCCTCGCCTGTTGTTGCTGGATGAACCGCTGTCGGCCCTCGATGCGCGGATTCGCAAGCACCTGCGCGAACAGATCCGTCAGATCCAGCGTGAACTCGGCTTGACCACGATCTTCGTCACTCACGATCAGGAAGAAGCCCTGACCATGTCCGACCGGATTTTCTTGATGAATCAGGGAAAGATCGTACAGAGCGGCGATGCCCAGACCCTTTACACCGCCCCCATCGACGTCTTTGCCGCTGGCTTCATCGGCAACTACAACCTGCTGGACGCCGACAGCGCCACAAAGCTGCTGCAACGACCGATTACCCACCGCATCGCGATTCGCCCGGAAGCCATCGAGCTGAGCCTCAACGGCGAACTCGACGCGCAAATCCGCAGCCACAGCCTGTTGGGCAACGTGATTCGCTACCGGGTCGAAGCCCGGGGCGTGGAATTGGTGGTGGATGTGCTGAACCGCTCGGCGGCCGATCTGCATCCCGATGGTCAGCGTCTGGCGCTTTCCATCGATCCAACGGCCCTGTGTGAGGTAGCCTGATGACTTTGCTGATGTTGAAGAGAGAACCGCACTGATGGCCCTGGCAATTTTTGATCTGGATGAAACCCTGATCCACGGCGACTGCGCCACCCTTTGGAGCGAGCAAATGGGCCGCCTGGGTTGGGTCGATCCCGAGTCGTTCATGCGTCAGAACAACGAACTGATGGACGCCTACAGCCACGGCAAACTGCGGATGGAGGAGTACATGACCTTCAGTCTGGAGCCGATGATCGGGCGCACGCCGGAAGAGGTCGACCATTTGGTAGGGCCTTGGGTGGAAGACTTCATCGAGCCGATCATTTTCAGTGACGCCACCAAAGCCATTGCGGCCCATCGCAAGGCTGGCGACCGGATTTTGGTGATTTCGGCGTCGGGCACGCACCTGGTCAGGCCGATTGCCGATCGTTTGGGCATTGACGAGATTCTCGGCATCGAGCTGGAAGTGGCACATGGGGTGTATAGCGGCAACACCGTTGGCACGCTGACCTACCGCGAAGGCAAGATCACGCGTTTGCTGGAGTGGCTGGATGCGGAAGAGGAAAACCTCGAGGGCGCGAGTTTCTACTCCGACTCACGCAATGATTTGCCGTTGCTGCTGAAGGTGGATTTCCCACACGTGGTAAACCCGGATCCGGTGCTGCTTGAACACGCCGAAAAGGCCGGCTGGCCGATCCACCTCTGGAAGTAACCGAAAATCAATTGTGGGAGCGGGCTTGCTCGCGAAAGCGGTGTATCAGTCAACACAGATGTCGACTGACACTCCCTCTTAGCGAGCAAGCCCGCTCCCACAGGGATCAAACCAGGCTTTCGTCGATCACCAACACCAACTTTCCCGACACTTTATTAGTCGCCAACTCCGCAAACGCCGCTTCGGCGTCCTTGATCGGGAAGGTCTTGGCCAATTGCGGACTCAAACGTCCTTCAGCAAACAACGGCCAGACATGTTGGCTGAGATCGCTGAACAGATCCGCCTTGAACTGCTCGTCGCGACTGCGCAAGGTCGAACCCAGCAGCTGCACGCGCTTGGCCAGTACCTGCGCCAGATCCAGCTGCGCCTCACGACCGCCCATCAGGCCGATCAGCACCCAACGGCCATCGCGCGCCATCAGTTTCAGATTCAGCGCGGCGTAGTTGCCGCCCACCGGGTCGAGAATCACATCGAATGGCCCCAGGTCGCTCAAGCTGTCCAGATCCCCGTTGCGCACGACCCCACCTTGGGCTCCCAGCGCTTCGCAGTAAGCCAAACGCTCGGCGGAACCGACGCTGACCCAGCACGGGTTACCAAACGCCTTGCACAGCTGAATGGCAGCTGAACCGATTCCACTTGCTCCGGCGTGCAGCAGAACTTTCTCACCCGGCTTGAGCGCAGCCAGTTGAAACAAATTCAGCCAAACGGTCGCATACACTTCCGGCAGCGCTGCCGCCTCAGCCAGGGACAAACCTTCGGGAACCGGCAACACATGCCGTCCGTCGACAACTACCTCCTCGGCCATCCCGCCCCCGGCCAGCAAGGCGCAAACCCGATCCCCGACGTGCCAGGACGAGCCCGGCCCCACCTCGCTGATGACCCCCGAACACTCAAGACCCAGTACCTGACTGGCTCCCGGCGGTGGCGGATAAAGACCCGCCTTCTGTAACAAATCGGCGCGATTGAGACCCGCAGCCGCCACTCGAATCCGAACTTGTCCTACATCGCATGTAGGACTGGGCTCTTCAAGCCACTCCACTCGACCTTCAACGCCTTGCAATGCTTTCACAGTGCCTCCATAGTGAGTCTGGACTGAGCCCGTAGCTGTAGCGCCGGGCTTTCTTGCATTATGCGACCGGCCCTGGGGCCTATACGAAACCTAGCAGGCAGTTTTCGTACAGAGCCTAGTGGTACCGGCGACTTCAAAGACGGCCTAATATGCGTGATCAATTGTCCCCGCGTCGAATCAGCATGAAGCATTTTTTCCCCAGCACCGCCCTAGCCCTATTCATTGGTATCGGTCTGTTGCCGATGTCGACCAATTCGTTTGCAGCCAATAGCTGGGACAAGCTTCAGCCTGATCGTGACGAAGTGATCGCCAGCCTGAACGTCGTCGAGTTGCTCAAGCGCCATCACTACAGCAAGCCGCCGCTCGATGACGCGCGCTCCGTGATCATCTATGACAGCTATCTCAAGCTGCTGGACCCGTCGCGCAGCTACTTCATGGCCAGCGACATTGCCGAATTCGACAAGTGGAAAACCCAGTTTGACGACTTCCTCAAAAGCGGCGACCTGAATGCCGGGTTCACCATCTACAAGCGCTACCTGGACCGCGTCAAAGCGCGTCTGGACTTCGCCCTTGCCGAGTTGAACAAAGGCGTCGACAAGATCGACTTCACCACCAAGGAAACCTTGCTGATCGATCGCAAGGACGCCCCTTGGCTCAAGTCCACCGCAGAACTCGACGAGCTGTGGCGCAAACGCGTCAAGGACGAAGTGCTGCGGATGAAGATCGCCGGCAAAGAGCCCAAGCAGATTCAGGAAACCCTGACCAAGCGCTACAAGAATCAATTGACGCGCCTGGACCAGACCCGTCCGGAAGACATCTTCCAGGCGTACATCAATACCTTCGCCATGTCCTACGACCCGCACACCAACTATCTGTCGCCGGATAATGCGGAGAACTTCGACATCAACATGAGCCTGTCCCTCGAGGGCATCGGCGCCGTGTTGCAGAGCGACAACGACCAGGTGAAAGTCGTGCGTCTGGTGCCTGCAGGCCCGGCCGACAAGACCAAACTCGTCGCACCGGCCGACAAGATCATCGGCGTTGCCCAGGGCAACAAAGAGATGGTCGACGTGGTCGGCTGGCGCCTGGACGAAGTGGTCAAGTTGATCCGTGGGCCGAAAGGCACCGTGGTGCGCCTGGAAGTGATCCCGGCCAGCAATGCGCCGAACGACCAGACCAGCAAGATCGTCCCGATCACCCGCGAAGCGGTGAAGCTTGAAGACCAGGCGGTGAAGAAGTCGGTCCTCAACCTGAAACAGGACGGCAAGGACTACAAGCTCGGCGTCATCGAGATCCCGGCCTTCTACCTGGACTTCAAGGCTTTCCGTGCTGGCGATCCGGACTACAAGAGCACCACTCGCGACGTCAAGAAACTGCTGACCGAGTTGCAGAAAGACAAGGTCGACGGCGTGGTCATCGATCTGCGCAACAACGGCGGCGGTTCCCTGCAGGAAGCCACCGAGCTGACCAGCCTGTTCATCGACAAAGGTCCGACCGTTCTCGTGCGTAATGCCGATGGCCGGGTCGATGTGCTGGAAGATGAGAACCCGGGCGCCTTCTACAAAGGGCCGATGGCGTTGTTGGTCAACCGCTTGTCTGCCTCGGCTTCGGAGATTTTCGCCGGCGCCATGCAGGACTATCACCGCGCGTTGATCATTGGTGGCCAGACCTTCGGTAAAGGCACCGTGCAGACCATTCAGCCGCTGAACCATGGCGAACTGAAACTGACCCTGGCCAAGTTCTACCGGGTTTCCGGCCAGAGCACCCAGCATCAGGGCGTACTGCCGGACATCGATTACCCGTCGATCATCGACACCAAGGAAATCGGCGAAAGCGCACTGCCTGAAGCCATGCCGTGGGACACCATCCGCGCGGCCATCAAGCCTGCGGTCGACCCGTTCAAGCCGTACATTTCGCAGCTCAAATCCGAGCATGACCTACGCTCGGCCAAAGACGCGGAGTTCGTGTTCATCCGCGACAAACTGGCCCTGGCGCAGAAACTGATGGCGGAAAAAACCGTCAGCCTCAATGAAGCCGATCGTCGTGCACAACACGCCGATATCGAAGCCAAGCAACTTGCCATGGAAAACATCCGTCGCAAGGCCAAGGGTGAAGAGCCGCTCAAAGAGCTGAAGAAAGAAGACGAAGACGCGATCGCGGCCGAGCCAGACAAGACCAAACCAGAAGACGATGCCTACCTGAGCGAGACCGGGCGGATTCTGTTGGACTACCTGAAACTCAATACCGCGGTAGCCAAGCACTAGGTTGTTACGAGCAAGGTTGTTACAAGCAAGATGATGGCAATTTAATGCTGACGCTCTCCGGAGCGTCATCATACAGTCATCATTCTGTCGTGAAATAAAGGACTGGGAGCCCCTCTTTATCCAAGAGAGTGCTTCCAGTCCTTTTTTTATCGCCAGAGAAAGCCATGACCACCACAGAACAGCTGAGTGCCTTGAGTTCCATACTGGCTCAAAGCGGTTTGCACAGCTTGTTCCAGCCGATCATTTCCCTCTCTGAGCGACGCATTGTCGGTTACGAAGCCCTCAGTCGCGGCCCCTCCAACAGTCCGCTGCACTCCCCCCTCGCACTGTTTGCCGTGGCCCGTCAGGCCGGACGCCTGAGCGAGCTGGAAATCGCTTGCCGTCAAAGCGCCTGCCGACGCTTCAATGATCAGCAACTGCCCGGCAAACTGTTCCTCAACGTTTCCCCTGAATCCCTGCTCGAAGCCGCCCACCAACCCGGTCGCACCCTGCAACTGCTGCAAGATTTCGGCATACCGCCAAGTCAGGTGGTGATCGAACTGACTGAACAGACCCCGACCGACGATTTCGAGCTGCTGCAAACCGCTCTGCATCACTATCGAGCGATGGGGTTTTCCATTGCTCTGGATGATCTCGGCGCAGGCTATTCGAGTTTGCGGCTGTGGTCTGAATTGCGTCCGGACTACGTGAAGATTGATCGACACTTCATCGACGGCATTCACCAGGACGCCCTCAAGCGCGAATTCGTCGGCTCGATCCTGCAAATCGCCAAGGCCTCACGGGCACAAGTGATCGCAGAAGGTATCGAGTTACCGGAAGAACTCGCGGTGCTGACCGAGATGGGCGTCGATCTGGTTCAGGGTTACCTGCTCTGCCGCCCCCAGGAGCATCCACCTCGTGATGCCCGAGCCCTGATGCCCAAGCACGACAGCTCCGCCTTGGCGCTGAACGATGAAGGCAGCGACCTCAGCGCACTGCTCAACGACCAACCGGCAGTGGGTCGCGATACACCGACCGCCACGGTGCTGGAAGCCTTTCGCCGCCAGGCCAACCTGAACTCCCTGGCGGTACTCGACGAGCAAGGCCAGCCCTGCGGCATCGTCCACCGGCATTCGCTCTCCGATGCACTGCTCAAGCCTTTTGCCACCGACCTGTTCGCCCGCAAGCCGATCAGCCGTTTAATGAGTGATGACTTCCTCGCCGTTGAGATGAGCCAGTCATTGCAACAAGTGAGTCGCCTGATTACCAGCCGCGCGCGGCAGCGCATCGAAGAAGACTTCATCATCACCCTCAACGGCGGTTACCTGGGACTGGGCCGAGTGATCGACGTACTCAAACTGATTACTGAACTGAAGATCCAGCAAGCCCGCTATGCCAACCCGCTGACCCTGCTACCGGGCAACGTGCCGATCCAGCAATGCCTGACGCGACTGCTGCAACAGCAACGGGAATCGGTGATCTGCTACGTGGACATCGACAGTTTCAAACCCTTCAACGACATCTACGGCTACGGCCGTGGGGACGAAGTCCTGCTGTGCCTGGCGCAATGCCTGAATGATCGCGTCGACCCTTCCCGCGACTTTGTCGGCCATATCGGCGGCGATGACTTCCTGCTGGTGCTCGGCCCGGAAGACTGGCGCAAACGCTTGAACCAGTTGCTGGATGACTTCCAGAGCCAATGCCGACGCTTTTATCGCAGCGAACATCTGGAAGCCGGCTGCTTCATTGCTCCAAACCGTCAGGGTGTGCGCCAGGAGTTTGCATTGCTGTCACTGTCGATCGGCGTGGTGCATTTACATCCACAGGCCTGTGGACAACTCGATGCAAGCCAGCTGGCGGAGATGGCATCGCAGGCCAAGCATCACGCGAAGAATGTGCCGGGGTATAGCGTGCATGTGATTGATAGTCTGGCGGTGCCTGAAGCCGAAGAAAAATTACTCGTCGGGCAGCGGTGATTGCTGATCCTGATCGTTCCCACGCTCTGCGCGGGAACGATCATTCAACTCAGATTGAGGGCGGTGCCTCGGAACCGCGAGACGCCAACTCTTTCAGTTTAAGCTCGGCCAGCGGATGCCCAGCCTTCGCAGCAATCTCCCAAAACCGCGCAGCTTCAACCGCATCCGGCGCTTTGCTCGGCGTTCCAGCGAGACTGATCACGCCAACTTGATACGCCGCCTTGCCATCCCCCGCCAACGCCGCCAGGCGCAGCAATCGCACACCTTCCTCACGAGCCCCAAGGCCGACGCCGCGAAAGGTCAGGATGTGGCCATAGAAGCTCTGCGCGCCGACATCTCCCAGGTTCGCCATGCGTGCGAACTGGCCTTCGAGCCAGCTCCAGCCACGGGGCTGACGCACAAACCACGACCAGTGAAACAGCCTACGCGCCAGCCAGTAACTGGCCTTCGCCTTGAGTCGTAGAAACACTCAGGCCTCTGCCGATTCGGGGTATTCGTACTCAAACACCCGCACCACTTCCGAGGCATGCCAGGACGCTGCGGCCACCCCATCGGACGGCCCGGAGAAACGCCCCAGACGCTCGACACACTCAAAGAACCCGGTACGCGGCAGGCGACTGGCGCCCTGGCTGATCACCAGTGAACTGCGCAGTGGCTGCTCGGCCTTGGCGTCCAGCGCGGCCAGATGCTCCAGGGCCGCCGTGAGGGTTAGCATGGCTGGCGTCGGCAATTGCAAACGCTCCAGCAGCGCCCGATAGGTCAAAAGATGTCGCTGGCGGCGTGCCTGATCCAGTTCGCCCAGCAACCCGTCCCAATGTTGACGACTGATGCGTACGCTCACGATTCATCCCTCCACCCTGGCACCGTCAATTCCCAGGCCAGGCTGCGGCGAATCGCAGCGTCGGGTAGACGCTCGCCACTTTCGATCAAGGCCAGATAAGACGGGCTGATGCCTACCGTGCGGGCCAACGCCTCGATGGCGATGCCCTTCCCTTCGCGCAAACTGCGTAGTTGATCCAGACCCGGAAGAATCTGGTCTGGTGTTGCCGCGTGACGCTCTGGGGCGACCTGCGGCGGTTGTTCATTGATGCCTGCTGCTTTTAGTAGAGCCTGATATTGAGCCCATGGCAGAACCGCATACTCGGGCTCTCCTTCGCGTGTAATTATCTGAATATCCATGACTACCCCGTAGGACAACAACACTTAGCGAGTCGGCACTTTTCCCTAGAAGTGTAATCCTAACAGCGGCCAAGGTCGCGGGGGTATCAATCTATGGATGAGACTGAATCAGTTCAGTTTTTTTTCGGCCCCTGAAGTTGAAGTTGTTCCGGGGTATCGGGCAGGCGTTCAACCACTGCAAGCTTTTCCGGCAACTGACGCTTGCGCCAGGCGCGGAAGGCGTTGAGCTCATCGTCGAGAACCTTCATCAGCCAGGCCAGCACCGCGATGTCATCGAGCATGCCGAACACTGGAATGAAGTCCGGAATGGCATCCACCGGACTGAGGAAGTACATCAGGCCTGCCACGACCGATATCAGGGCTTTGGGGCTGATAGCCCGATACTCACCGCGCCAGTAAGCCAGGCAGAGTGCCTGCAACAGGCGTAGATCATCCTTGAGCTTGCCCAGCCGGTTACCCTGGCTGGCACCTTTGCTGGCTACCGCGAAGAGCAAGGTCGGCAAACGTCCACGCGCGAGCAGGCGTCCGGCCAGAGGCAGGAAACGAGCGAAATTCCAGGGTGTTTTCATTATTCCTCCCGCTGAAATGTTATCCACACAAATTGTGGATAACCTTGTGAACAGAGCTGCTTTTCACGGCTGAAAGCCCCGTTTCATAAGGGCCCAACTCAGATCGGGCGTTTTTTACTCACATAAAAAAGCCCAAGATTTCATTGACTTGGCGCTCTGGCGCGGCTAGCGCGGGCGTCCTCAATGGCTATGACTCCAGCCTACAGCATCCGTTCGCTTTGTTTACCTTTGCTGAACGCCAGATGCAACAACGCCCCGCATAAGCGAGGCGTTGTTTTTAGAGCAGACGCTGATTACTTGGCAGGAGCGTCTTGTTTTGCTGGATCCTTGATCGCCAGCAGTTCCAGATCGAATACCAGCACCGAGTTGGCTGGAATCGCCGGGCTTGGGCTTTGGGCGCCATAAGCCAGTTCGCTAGGGATGTACAGTTTGTACTTTTCGCCAACGTGCATCAGTTGCAGGCCTTCGACCCAACCCGGAATCACACCGCTGACCGGCAGATCGATCGGGCTGCCACGCTCGACGGAACTGTCGAAAACAGTGCCGTTGGTCAGGGTGCCGGTGTAGTGAACGGTCACTACGTCGGTCGGCTTAGGCTGTGCGCCATCGGCTTTCTTGACCACTTCATACTGCAGGCCCGAAGCGGTGGTGGTTACACCGGCTTTCTTGGCGTTGTCTTCGAGGAATTTCTTGCCGGCCGCTGCCGACTCTTCGCTCATTTTGGCCATACGCTCTTCAGCACGCTTTTGCAGTGCTGCGAAGGCTTCGACCAGTTCGTCATCCTTCAGCTTCTGTTCTTTCTTGCCGACGGCATCTTCGATGCCTTGGGCTACGGCTTTGGAGTCCAGATCATCCATGCCTTCCTGAGCCAGGCTCTTGCCCATGTTCAGGCCAATCCCGTAGGAAGCTTTTTGCGCCGGGGTTTTCAGCTCTACGCTGGTCTGCGAATCACAACCCGCAAGTACCAGGCTAACCAGGGCCACCGCCGCCGCCAACCGATGCTGTTTCATGCTATTTCCTTGTTCATGCGCCTAAAGGGCAATCGAATAAAGCCGCGAGCTTATCAGGCGGCCACGACCAATGGCTACCGGCATGAGAGCAGGAAACATCTGATAAGTTCAGGTGTTTTAACGCATTTCGGGAATGGGCTGATGAAGCTTCTGTCATCTTGCGCTCACAGAGACCGATGGCAGAACCCCCAGCATCTGGCGTAATGGCCACTTGCCGCACCTCCGATTGCTGAGGCATAAGGGAGCTACAAATCGACAAGGACGTTTATCTTGCGCCTCTTCTTTCGCTTGCTGGTTCTGTTCGCAGTCCTGCTGGGGCTGGGCCTCGCCGTGGTGCTGTATTACGTTGCCAACCCTAAACTGCCGGCCTGGTCACCCATGCAGCAGGTGCATTACCTGGAGCAATGGAGCGCCAGTGACCGCGAGACTTACTACTTCACGCCCCAGGGCACTCAGGTCAAAGGCTTGCGCTATGACTGGTTCAAGGCCCTCGAATTACCGTTCTCGCAACAGCGATTCGCCGCCCCCGAATACCTCGCCCGCTTCGGTTTTCTGATCGACCCCAGCCAGAGACCCACGCCGAACAACCCCGGCAATCTGCCAGTGGGCTTTGCCCGTCATCAGAACCCTGGAAGCCAGGACGAGTTTCTGGACATTACCTGCGCCGCCTGCCACACCGGCGAACTGCGCTTTAACGGCCAGGCCGTGCGCATCGATGGCGGTTCGGCTCAGCACGTTCTGCCATCCAGCGTTCCTACGTTGCGCGGCGGCAGTTTCGGACAAGCGCTGGTAGCGAGTCTGACGTCGACTTACTACAACCCGTGGAAATTCGAACGTTTCGCACGCAACGTATTGGGCCAGGACTACGATGCCCGGCATCAACAACTGCGCAAAGATTTCAAAGTCTCTCTCGACACCTTCTTGAAGGTGGCCTGGAACGACACCCATCGCGGGCTCTATCCCACCGAAGAAGGCCCCGGCCGCACCGACGCTTTCGGGCGCATTGCCAACGCCAGTTTCGGCGATGCGATTTCCCCCGCCAACTACCGTGTAGCCAACGCTCCGGTCGACTATCCGCAACTGTGGGACATGTGGACCTTCGACTGGGTGCAGTGGAACGGTTCGGCGCAGCAACCGATGGCCCGCAACATCGGTGAGGCCTTGGGCGTGGGTGCCACGCTGAATTTCTTCGACGTTAACGGCCAACCGCTTAAAGGCGACGCCCGTTATCCGTCCAGTGTCCGCTTGCGCGATCTGCACCTGATCGAACAAACCCTGCAACGGCTCAAACCACCGGCCTGGCCAGAAGAATTGCTGGGGGCCATCGACAAAACCCAGGCTGCAAAAGGTCGCGAATTATTCACTGAGAACTGCGCCGGCTGCCATGTACCTCGACTGGTCCAGAGCGACGAGCGCTGGACGCAACATTTGAAAATGCTGCCCGTGGAGTTCATCGGCACAGACCCCGGCGCGGCAAATAACATTGCCGACCATCGCTTCGACCTCACAGCCTTGCAATGGGATCCGGCAGAGCTGGCGCAACTGGATGTGCAATTGCAGCCGACGCCCACCGAACCGCTGGATTTGAGCAAGCTCTCATCGGCTAAAGGGTTGGCCTACGTCACCGTTTTCGTCGGAAACCGGGCCTTTCGTGAAGCAAACATTCCTACGGCAGAACGACCGGGCATGGATGGCTTCGGCCTGCCGATTGGCGTGCGCGAATTGCGCGCCTACAAGGCGCGGCCATTGGCGGGAGTCTGGGCCACCGCACCGTTTCTGCATAACGGTTCGGTGCCGAGCATTTATCAGTTGCTCTCGCCCCAGGATGAACGCGTAACCACCTTCTACAAAGGCACTTTCGAGTACGACCCCAGGCACCTGGGTTATCGCACCGAGGCCTTCACCAATGGCTTCATGTTCGACACACGCATCACCGGCAATCACAACAGCGGTCACGAATTTCGGGCAGGCAAGCGTGGCAACGGCGTCATCGGTCGCCTGCTGCAACCAGAAGAGCGCTGGGCGCTGCTGGAGTATCTGAAAGTGTTGGGCGGTCCGTTAGAGGCACAATTGCCATGAGCAGACTCTGGATGCGTTTTGGCGCCTTTCTCGGCAAAACCCTGTTGTGGTCGCTGGGTCTTGGATTGCTCGGCTGGGCGCTGGCCACGGCGTGGTTCGCCTGGCACCACAGCGGCCCGGTTTCGGCTGAAGAACTGATTCCAGATGGCGAATCAGCGATGACCCAAGACATCATCCAGACGGCCGTGCGCATCGTCGATCAGCACCGTGAAAGCACCCGCTACCTGCGCGACGCCCATGCCAAGGCCCATGGCTGCGTGAAGGCCGAGGTTCAGGTGCTGCCGGACCTGGCGGGCGAACTGCGTCAGGGTGTGTTCAGCGAACCCGGCAAAACCTGGCAAGCGACGATGCGGCTGTCCAACGGCAATGCCTACCCGCAGTTCGACAGCATCCGCGATGCACGGGGCATGGCCATCAAGTTGCTCGATGTGCCCGGGAAACAACTGCTGCATGACCAACAGAGTCGTGGTGAACAGGACTTCGTGATGTTCAACCATCCGAATTTCTTCGTCAGCGATGTCGCCGAGTACCGTCAGAATGTGGCCGCACAGGCTGACGGCAAGAAGCTGATGGCGTTCTTTCCGGGTTGGGACCCACGGACCTGGCAGGTTCGCCATCTGTTTATCGCGCTGGCGACACTGTCACCCGCCCCGCAAAGCCCGACCCAGACGACTTACTTTTCGGTTTCGCCCTACAAATTCGGCGAAGCCAATGCCAAGTTCCGTGTCATGCCCGATCCGGCAAGCTGCCCGACTTACACCCTGCCTGCGCAAAACCAGAAGTTGCCGAACTTCCTGCGCAATGCGCTGAACCAGCAACTGTCGACCGACCGGATGCCGGCCTGTTTCGTCCTGCAGATACAACGCCAGGACCCGACCAAGTACATGCCGATCGAAGACACGAGCATTGAGTGGCAGCAAAACGATGCCCTGTTCGAGACCGTCGCGCGGATCAACGTACCCGCCCAGGACTTCGATACACCTGCGCTGAACGTGCAATGCGATAACCAGTCGTTCAACCCGTGGTTTGGCCTTGAGGCTCATCGCCCCATTGGCGGCATCAATCGGTTGCGCAAAGCCGTGTATGAAGCGGTGAGCGATTACCGGCACAGCCGCAACGCCGAACAATAAGAAGGCAGAACGAAAAAAAGCGACCCGAAGGTCGCTTTCTCGGTGGGGCCTCGGCAGAAGCCAAACCCCAGACAGCAAAAAGCCCGCATTAAGCGGGCTTTCTGTGGTGACCTGGCGTTCAGCGTTCCAGGTTACCGAATATGGCGCAGCGGACGGGACTCGAACCCGCGACCCCCGGCGTGACAGGCCGGTATTCTAACCGACTGAACTACCGCTGCGCGTAGCGTTGAAAGTAAGTGGTGGGTGATGACGGGATCGAACCGCCGACATTCTGCTTGTAAGGCAGACGCTCTCCCAGCTGAGCTAATCACCCTTTACCTTCGTTGCGGGGCGCATTGTGCCACAGATTTTCATAACGTGTTGATTTAATTGAGTAATTTTTCAAAAAAATCTGAAAACCCATAAAACGACGCGACCTGCAGGAACAACGTACAAACTTTGGACAGAAAAAAACCCGCGTTAAGCGGGCTTTTCCGTGGTGACCTGGCGTTCAGCGTTCCAGATAACCGAATATGGCGCAGCGGACGGGACTCGAACCCGCGACCCCCGGCGTGACAGGCCGGTATTCTAACCGACTGAACTACCGCTGCGCGTAACACTGGAAGCGAATGGTGGGTGATGACGGGATCGAACCGCCGACATTCTGCTTGTAAGGCAGACGCTCTCCCAGCTGAGCTAATCACCCTTCACTTTCGGTGTGGCGCGCATTCTACGGAGCGACCACATCTCTGGCAAGCACTTTTTAAATTAATTTTTTCAGGCCTTCCAAAGGCTTAGAGAAGGGTTGGCCTATGGCGCTGCGAAGAGAATAATGCCCCCTTTTGTATAAAGGAGAGACTCGCCCCATGTGGTTCAAAAACCTGCTTATCTATCGCCTGACCCAAGATCTGCCTTTTGATGCCGAGGCGTTGGAAACTGCACTGGCCACCAAACTGGCGCGTCCATGTGCAAGCCAGGAGTTGACCACCTACGGTTTCGTCGCGCCATTCGGCAAGGGCGAAGATGCTCCGCTGGCGCACATCAGTGGCGACTTCCTGCTGATCGCCGCCCGTAAAGAAGAACGCATTCTGCCGGGCAGCGTCGTGCGTGACGCGGTGAAGGAAAAGGTCGAAGAGATCGAAGCGGAGCAAATGCGCAAGGTCTACAAAAAGGAACGCGACCAGATCAAGGATGAAATCATCCAGGCCTTCCTGCCACGCGCCTTTATTCGTCGCTCGTCGACTTTCGCTGCCATCGCGCCGAAACAGGGCCTGATCCTGGTGAACTCGGCCAGCCCGAAACGCGCCGAAGACCTGTTGTCCACCCTGCGTGAAGTCATCGGCACGCTGCCGGTACGTCCGCTGACCGTGAAGATGTCCCCTACCGCGACCATGACTGAATGGGTCACCACCCAGAAAGCCGCGGACGATTTCTTCGTGCTGGACGAGTGCGAGCTGCGTGATACCCACGAAGACGGCGGTATCGTGCGTTGCAAGCGCCAGGACCTGACCAGCGAAGAAATCCAGCTGCACCTGAGCACCGGCAAAGTGGTCACTCAGCTATCGCTGGCCTGGCAAGACAAGCTGTCTTTCGTTCTTGACGACAAGATGGTGGTCAAGCGCCTGAAGTTCGAAGACCTGCTGCAAGACCAGGCGGAACAGGACGGTGGCGAAGAAGCCCTCGGCCAACTGGACGCCAGCTTCACCCTGATGATGCTGACCTTCGGCGACTTCCTGCCGGCACTGGTTGAAGCGTTGGGCGGCGAAGAGACTCCGCAAGGAATCTAAAGTCTGGTGATTGCTAATGTGGGAGCGGGCTTGCTCGCGAATAGGGACTGACATTCAACGATGATGTTGACTGACACTCCGCTTTCGCGAGCAAGCCCGCTCCCACATTCGATCTGTGGTGTTACTCAAGAATAAGGATCAGGCCATGCGTGCACTGGCTGCATTGAGTCGTTTTGTCGGCAACACCTTCGCTTACTGGGTACTGATTTTCGCCGTCGTGGCGTTCCTGCAACCGACCTGGTTCATCGGTCTGAAAGGCGCGATCGTGCCGCTGCTGGGGCTGGTGATGTTCGGCATGGGCCTGACCCTCAAACTTGAAGACTTCGCCGAAGTCGCTCGCCATCCATGGCGCGTGGCCTTGGGCGTGGTTGCGCATTTCGTGATCATGCCCGGTGTGGCGTGGTTGCTTTGCCAGGCTTTTCACTTGCCGCCGGAGATCGCTGTCGGCGTCATCCTGGTCGGCTGCTGCCCAAGCGGCACCTCGTCCAACGTGATGACCTGGCTGGCCCGCGGCGATCTGGCGCTGTCGGTGGCCATCGCCGCTGTCACCACCCTCCTCGCCCCGCTGCTGACCCCTGCGCTGATCTGGCTGCTGGCCTCAGCCTGGTTGCCGGTGTCGTTCATGGAGCTGTTCTGGTCGATCCTGCAAGTGGTGCTGTTGCCGATCGTGCTTGGCGTGGTTGCCCAGCGTCTGCTGGGTGATCGGGTTCGCCACGCGGTGGAGGTTCTACCGCTGATCTCGGTGGTCAGCATCGTCATTATTGTCACAGCCGTAGTGGCCGCCAGTCAGGCGAAGATTGCCGAATCCGGCCTGCTGATCATGGCCGTGGTGATGCTGCACAACAGCTTCGGCTATCTGCTGGGTTACTTCACCGGGAGACTGTTCAAGTTGCCACTGGCCCAGCGTAAATCTCTGGCGCTGGAAGTGGGCATGCAGAACTCCGGGTTGGGTGCAGCGCTGGCCAGTGCGCACTTCTCGCCGCTGGCGGCGGTGCCGAGTGCGTTGTTCAGCGTCTGGCACAACATCTCCGGGGCGCTGCTCTCGACCTATTTCCGCCGGATGAGCGAGAAAGAAGATCGGGAAACTGCGGCGCAGCAGGCTATCGACTGATCCGAAAACTTGATCCCCAGGTTAATGATGGGCACTCTATTGCAAAACGCGAGGACGACCTCGCGGCTCGATCGAGTCATTAATCTGGGGACGACCCCGTCAATCGATGGAGGTCTCTCATGTCCTGGATCATTCTGTTTTTCGCCGGCCTGTTCGAAGTTGGCTGGGCCGTCGGCCTGAAATACACCGATGGCTTCAGCCGCCCTCTCCCCACCGCATTGACCGTTGCAGCCATGGCCATCAGCCTTGGCTTGCTGGGCCTTGCCATGAAGGAATTGCCGCTGGGCACGGCCTACGCGATCTGGACGGGTGTCGGTGCAGTCGGGACGGTGATCGCCGGGATCATTCTGTTCGGTGAATCCATGGCGCTGTTCAGGCTCGCCAGTGTGGCGCTGATCATTTCCGGGCTGGTCGGACTGAAGATCAGCGCCTGACTGTTTGCTGCCATTACGAAAAAGCCCGCCCCCCCTTTCGATACAGACAGGGGAGCGGGCTTTTTCAATGGTGTGGATTAACGGATCAACTTTCGGCCAGCTCCCTGCGCTCACGCGCGACCGGGGCCTTTTCCGCATGCTCAAGCTGCATGCAGCGCTCCAGAAACAGGAACATGTAGTCGTAGCTCTTGCAGACGGCCTGACGCAATTCCACTTGCAGGGATTTGCTTGGGTTCATGCCCGCCAGCGTGCAGATGATTTCCAGCGCTTCCCACGGATGGGCATCGTCGTACTGGGCATGCATCTTCAACCACTTCATGGCCCGCTTGCGATCTTCCTCCGGGAACGACGCCGCGTAGACGCCACTGGAACAGACCAGCGCCGACCACTCCCCGGTCGCACCTTCAATGGCGTAGTTGGTGGCGGCAATGGCAACGATCAGCGAATCCGACGAACTGGTGTGCCAGCACCAGTGGCTCAGGGCGTGAAGTTCCGGAGCAACTTGTTGCGCTTGCAGATCTTCCAAGCTGATACCGTGAGCACGGCTCCAGTGCACCCAGTAATCGGCATGGTTCAATTCGACGCGTATGTTACGCATCAGCCAGCGACGCGCCATGTCTTCACCTGGATGGCGGGCAAAGCGAGTCTTGGCCAGGTTCTGTGCCATATATAACGCGAACTGTTCGACTACCGGCCAGCCACCAATCAGGTACTGACGCATGGTCTTTGCACTGAGTTTGTTATCACGCAGACGCTTATACAGTTCGTGTTCGACAACCCGGCGTTTGCTCTCGCTGCAATCCTGGATCAGGCGTTGAGCCCAGGCGGGATAACTTGCAGCTTCCATGAGTGGTCCGGTTCGGTTGAATGTGTCGATCACTGTCGAGCTCCTTTTGATTGTGATTATAAGGATCAGCAAGAGATTTCAACGGAACGTGCCAGGCGCCTTGAATAACAAAGGCTGTGGCCTGGCTGGACGACTTTGTAAACTGTCGCAGGTAAACAAATGCGGGCGTTCAATAACATACCCTTGAGCGTAATCCACCCCGATCTCCAGCAATGCCTGCTCGATCTGGGGTGTTTCAACAAACTCGGCAATCGTACGCTTACCCATAACATGACCGATGTGATTGATCACTTCGACCATCGCGCGGTTAATCGGGTCGTCCAGCATATCCTTTACGAAACTCCCGTCGATCTTCAAGAAGTCTACAGGTAAATGTTTCAAGTAGGCGAATGAGGACATTCCGGCGCAAAAGTCATCCAGTGAAAAGTGGCAACCTAAACCTTTGAGTTCATTAATAAATCTGATTGCACTTCCGAGATTGGAAATAGCACTGGTTTCAGTGATTTCAAAACAAATCATTTCAGGCGGTATGGAGTAAGTAACAAACTGTTCACGCAGGAAGTGCAGAAACGCCTCATCTCCGATAGTTGTGCCTGACAGATTAATCGCACACATGGCCAATGGTCCTTTGCGCTGTTCGGCAATGCATTGGGCAATGATCTTGAAAACGTTCTGCACTACCCAGCGGTCAAGGGACGTCATCAGACCATAACGCTCAGCCGCCGGAATAAAACTGTCGGGCAAAATCATGCGTCCGGCTTCGTCATGCAGGCGCAACAGAATTTCGATATGTCCACCGCCCTTCTCGATATGACCAAGGGGCGCGATTTCCTGTGCGTACAGACAGAAGCGGTCTTCTTCCAGCGCCATGTGCAAGCGCTGCACCCAAGCCATCTCGCCGAAGCGCAGGGACAGTTCCGAATCGTCGGCGTGATAGACCTGAACCCGATTGCGACCCTTTTCCTTGGCCATGTAGCAGGCCATGTCAGCAGCGCGCAGCGAGGCTTCGAGGGTGGTCGGATTCTGAGTAACGTGAACCAGCCCGATACTCACAGTGGTCACGAACGGTCGGCCTTTCCAGACGAAGTGCAGGTTCTGCACGGTCTGACGCAGGCCCTCGGCGATTTTTTCTGCGGCTTCCGGGGCGCAGTTCTCCAGCAGGATGCCAAACTCGTCGCCACCCAGGCGGGCCAGGGTATCGCCTTCGCGCAAACCGGATTGCAACAGAGCGCAGATATGCCGCAGCAACTCGTCACCCGCCGCGTGGCCGCAGGTATCGTTGACCAGTTTGAATTGATCCAGATCGAGGAACATCAGGGCATGGCGCCCCGACTGCCGTGCCAGGATGTGCAGCGCCTGTTCCAGGCGATATTCGAACTCGCGACGGTTGGCGAGCCCGGTCAAGGCGTCATGGGTTGCCTGCCAGGACAGATTGGCAATGTATTGCCGCTCCTGGGTCATGTCGTGCAATACCAGCACGGTACCGCTGACCTTGCCGGCGTTGCGGATCGGCGCACCGACCAGGGTGACCGAAACCGTGCTGCCATCCAGGCGCTGGATCAGTTTGGAGTGTTCGCTGCCACCGCTCAGTTGTCCGCTCAAAATGTGCTCGATCAACGTGAAGCCATCGGCCTGAGCGTTCTCGTCCAGCAGATTGAACAGCGCCGCCAGCGGCAAACCCGTCGCCTGCTCGGCCTTCCAGTGAGTCAACGCCTCGGCGGCCGGGTTCATGTAGGCGATTGCACCGTCGACATTCGTGGTGATCACGCCATCGCCAATCGATTGCAGGGTGATCTGCGCCCGATCCTTCTCCAACTGCAGGGCCTCGGCGAACGCATTGCGGTGTTTGAGCAGTTTGTGAGTTCGCATCAGCGCTAATGCAATCAAGCCCAGGGCGGTGGCGAGGTTGGTCACCAGCAACACCCGCAGGATCATCCGCGAGCCTTCGCCCAAGGCATCGCTGAAGGCCTTCGCTGCCGGTGTCACACTTTCGTTGATGACGAATATCTGATCCTTCCAGCGCTTGATATCGGCATCGGTGGCCTGACGGGTGGTGATGCGCTGATGCATCTCCCGCGCAATGGCATCGAGTTGCACCATATACGCATCGCCCACCATCCAGAGGTCGATGGCTTTCTTGTGGTAAGTGAAGTGCCGAAAATTGAGGTACAGCCAGATCACACTGGAGACGTCATCCGGGTGGTTACCTCCCTTGAGGATCGCCACCCGTGCCGCGTCGATATTCGGCGGCTGATGATCCAGCGCCACACGCAATTCGTGGCCACCCTGAGGCACGGCAATAGCGTTCTGGTATTTGTTGAATATCGTCTCGTCGTGACTGTCGGCGTAGAGATTGAGGTAATAGATGGCGTCTTTTTGGCCTTTGGACCACAGGCTTTCACCGGCAACGTAGCCGCGAACCGCCGACAGAACATATAGGCTGACACCGCCCAGCAAGGCTTGAAATAACACGACGGCAATAAATGGCCAGACAATGCCCAACAACCGTGGTGTTCCGAGAGTCCGCGCTTGATTCATGAAGTCCCTTGTTTTAGCACTGCCAGATCAGCATCCCGACGTGATCGCTACAGCTAGACTAGGGTGCGTTCCAAGTCCCGGCAAGTGATCAACAAAAAACACCCTGCGGTCCCCTCGCGATAGATATATACCGCACGGACTCTCTTCCAGGCCCTTGTAATCGGTACCGATCCCCCTGCTGAACCGCAGGGAACCAACCGAAACAAGACAAGAGAAGCCGCATCATGCAAACAACCCCTTCAAATGGCGCTTCAAACGCCCCAGGCACTTCATCCCCGACCACAGCTGAGGCCCATCAGGGTCAACTCCAGGACTATGAACTGTTGCGATCAGTTTTACGTGATGAGGTGGGTTCACTATCTGGTTTTTCCCAAACGCTACTCAGGCCACGATCTTTTTCACCCTTGAATCATGAAAACGAAACTGGCCAGGAAGCGTTACAGCAGTTGCTTGTGGATCCCGACTACCGTGCACTGTGCAAAAAAAACAATGTCTCCCCGCACTATCTGATCGTCACCTTGAAAGACGGGGCCTGTGTTTATGAGACTTCAAATCGCGAAGGTGCAAACAAGATCGAACTGCCCCTGACAGGAAACGAAAACTGGCAAGCACTTCGAACCCGGATCGAAAAGGCTGCCACCTTGCTGGGCGGACAAATTCGCTATGACCGCCTGATCTCGGCACCCCTGATTGCCACGTTTTACGGGTTACACCCTTGGGACCCGGCCAACACCGCTGAACATCAGGCTGCCATCGATACACTTGAAGAAAAGATCGCAACATTTCAATTGGGGCTCGAAGACGACTTCAACATACTGGACCTCAAACCAACTCTTAAGAAAGAAGATCGACAGGTTTCTTTTCAAGGCTTTCTGACAACCGAATCGCGTGATGAATTGCAAGGGCAGTTCATTACAGGCGAAATCAAAAGAGTCATCCAATCGTTTCTACCTGACGGGGTTACATCCCCGCTGACCCATTTAGCCAACGACATTCTTGCGTCAGCCATGCCTGAAAAGGTTGATGTCCAACCAACAATTTTTCTTAAAAAGATCCTGCAAAGTCCGGAAGCTGAAAAATTAGGAACCGTTTTGCTGACAACGATGGATTGGTATGGCGGAAAAATGGGTGAAGAAACCTCGCCTCATATAAGCACCAAACTGGTAGCCCAAGCGCTGCGAATCTGGTTCAAATCGCAAACGATTGAATACCCTGACAGGATCGCCGGCTACGACCTAAATTCCAACTTAAACTGGGGAAAAAGCTACAGAGATATATGGAGGGAATTTAAAGACCATTTATTCACATCAAGACGGGCCATCTCAAAAAAAGAAGCCACCGTCATGGCAAGGTTGTTCCTCCATGAGTTCCCCACCGAATTCCGCATCAGCGACATTCCGAAAGAGTTGCCTTATAGAAGCTCCGTTGTTTGGGTCAACTTTGTGAGCGGCGTAAATCTCATAAGCCTCACCGACTCCAAGGCGCTGTACAGAAAAACCTTCCAACAGCTGGTCGATATGCCTTTGAAAATAAGCGAGGACGCGAAAAAAGAGCAACTGCTCGCTGTAGCTCTAGCGAGGCTACTGCCGACAGTGGAGTGGGCGGCAACCCAGGGTTTAATTCCTCAAAAACGACATGAAGAATATACACAGACCGAAATTGACTTAGCGATATCAGAACTGGACACATACACCAATGCTTTGAGCGACGCGCTCAGCAAACTCAATGAAGAGACGCCCAAACGCCTGTCCATTGCAAAATCCGTCATCGATCATGATTTCCCTAAAGTTTCTGACAAAGATTCTGTAATCGATTCCTTCTGGAGTGACCATGAACTGGCGGCGCCCGCTCGATACCTTAATCGGGCAAAAAGACTCTCGACCATTGACGTCGTTGCGGACAACAACTTTGACGACAAAAAAACATGGGCAGTTATCAAAAAAAACAGCAACACCATCCGTTTTTATATTTGGTTAGATAAAGATAGAAAACTACGCACCGGAGACACTTCATCCAGCAAAAAACACAACAATACAATCTGCAATGCCAAAGAACTATTTGAACAATACTTCAAAAACCACATAACTTCGCAGACCAACTCCTATAAAACAGTGATAAAAAGCTTGTTGTCATCACTTACATTCTCTGACCGGCAGGCGCTGGAATTGGGAATGCTCAAGATATACACCCTGAGAAAGGAAACGTATAAAGTAGAGGCCCAGCACGAAACGCCTGAAAAAATATTACCGCTCCGCGCCCGTAATGGCCTGCTGTTGCTGACTACATACCAAGGTGTTACCCGCACATTTGAACTGCTGCCAAGAGCCGGAGTCATACGCCGCATCGGCAATCTAGAAGCGGAGCTATTGGGCGGTCTACTCAAGTCCGAAACCTGGCACATAGGCATGACCCCCTACCACGTCGAAGTCTTGCGCCATGAGACATTAAACTTTGACTGGAAAGCTCACTCAACAGGCAGTAAACCGCTGAGTGCAGCGCATTGCGAGGCCATCATCGAACAATTGGGCCACACGTTCATGCCCCCCGGCAGCACTATGGAGAACGCCGACGGACTAGCCCTGACGATAAACTCAAAACGCAGCCAGGAAATCAGTCACTTCATCGCTACCGAACTGCTGTACGTTGATCCGGAAGCGCTTCACCACGCTGCTTATGGTCAGACAGAGTTTGACCGCATCGAGGCCTCTCAGAAACGCTTCGAGAATTTCGCCAAGACTCTCGTACCGTTCTGGACGAATATCGAAGACATAACCTCCGATGATTTAGAACGTAAGGTGAACGGTGCATTCGGCCTGTCAATGGATCTGGCTTCATTTGGCCTGCCCATCGGCAAACTGGCCTCCGGCTCGCTAAAACTACTGGGCAATACAAGACGGCTGACGATACTCGCCAGACTCACCGCATTTGCGTCACTGACTAAAGAGGTGTCGATTTTGACCCTGCAAGCATTGAATCCGGTTGACGGAGTCGGCTCGCTGCTCAAGACACTGGGATCCCGAGGGGTAAAGCTGGGTAGATCCGGCATTTTCAAAATCAAAGCTATGGCGGGCAAGGCCGGCCACTACGAATTTGCTCAGAGTCTGCCACAAATCGGCGATGCGGGCCGCTGGAGGCCTTTGTCGACCGGTGATCGACTAGCGTCAGTCAAAGGCTTGGAAGATGTGCCTGTACGCAATACCGGTTCCGCTGTATCGCCAGCCTTCCATGCAGTCGATCCCGTTTCAGGCAAACCTTTCGGACCGAGTTTGCCCGCGCATGACATATCAATGGGCCCTTCGACATATCAGAAAATAGGCATTGCGGATAACGAGGAGCTGTATGTAATTGCCGAAACAGCTCATGTGAGAAAGACATTAGAGGTTGATGGTAGAACAACCGTGTTCATCGACAACGTGCCATACCGAAATCATGAAAATGCTTTGTGGCGTGTCGACAGCCTCGATGCAAGCAAGAGTCTCAAAACTGCTCCTTGTCGTTCTCGCAGGGCCCCCGGAGAAATCTGCAAAACCACGTACGTCTCCACCGACGGTCCTGCTGAGCGCCCCACCGCAGGCACTTTTATGGATGTTGAGGATAGTTGGGCTCCATGGTTCGGGGACGGCAGATTCACCCCCTCTCAACCGACATCAACCCAACCCCGTCAACTACTGGCGTTTGAAGGGAAAATTTACGAGTTCAAAGACGGGAAACTCATTGCTTACAAGGGCATGCCTAAATGGATCGGCCTTACAAAAAAAAAGCCTATACCCAAGAAAATCATCAACGCCCGCCTCGAATTTCAGCAGGGAATCTATGGAGGCTTGAAAGTGACCGGCAGCGCCGAAAAAATCGATGATGTGCATGAAGTCGGCGCGCTCGTCGTTTATTCCAAGGACAAAAGCCATCGGTATGTATTCGCCAAGTTGCATTTGGATGATTACTACATGGCCAAACTTTCAGCCAGCGAGAGCGTCCAAGGGCCGTTGCAAATGAACAAGGTGTCCGAACAACAACTTTTGGACGATACGGTCGAAAAAGAGCTACGGCGCATATACATAGGATCCTTGAATGCTAACAACATGGTGCGCATTCATGGAAAAGATAAGGTTCATCTGGCGCTGGATAAGCTCGATGAATTCGCGGTAAACATTGGAGCACCGGCGAATCCTATTGATGAATTGAAGTGGGTGCACGTGACAGCCTATCCGGCAACATCACTATTGTTTGATGGCCCAACAAGGGCGATGGCCGCCACACTTTCAGATGGCGCGAGTTTATGGGCCAAAAGTACTATGACATCCATCGAATTACAGCAAGACGTTGCGAATAGATTCGACACCCTTTTTTTAAGGGGTACAAGTGCGGCACCCAACAGCACGAAGATTGACTATGCGATGGAGGATCTACAAAAGCTCATCCCATCCAATTATCAGCAAAAGCTGCGTAATATCGCTTTTGCCGAAGTCAAAACCGCTACAGGAAAGAGTGAAGTTTACGTCAGTGTTTCTGGAGCGGGGAACAATACCAGACACCTCCCCCTGTTCAAGCGCAACGGAAGTCAAGTTAAGTACGGTGACTCGGTCTATTTCAACGTCGACCACTTGAGGCCGTCGACAACCCCTGACTCCTTAACACTATCGAGTAGCGAGTCGTTGCTATCGATCCCTCACCCAATTACCCATCCGGCCCGACCCGACGTAATCCAGTGGGCAACTTCCGTAGACAGCGAAAGTAAATTGATCGGTTACATCAGTGATAAATACCCAAACACTGGTGACATAAAATCGATCAACGTTGTCACTACCCTGCCGCCGTGCGACTCATGCTCAATCATTCTGAAAGGGTTCGGTTATGAACATAGGGTCGATGTGATCAACGTGATATGGGGCAAGCGCCCTAATGGACGCCAAGCACAATCCTGACAACCACAGCAACAAATCCTGCAGCATTGGCAGCTCTTCGAGCAATCCATACTAAGTTCAACCCGCTCAATGTTGCTGCAAATGCCCATAAAGCTTGGCATACAACCCCCCATCAGCAATCAACTGCTGATGGTCGCCATCCTCGGCAATTTGCCCGCCATCGAACACCAGCACCCGATCGGCCTGCTTCACCGCGGACAACCGATGCGCAATGATCAGCGTGGTGCGGTGGCTCAGAAACCGCGCCAGTGCCTGGTGCAGGTTGTATTCGGTGGCGGCATCCAGCGCTGAAGTGGCCTCATCGAGGATCACCACTTTAGGGTCGGCCAGCACCATCCGCGCAATCGCCAGGCGTTGACGCTGGCCGCCGGACAAGCGCACACCGGAACGTCCGACGATGCTGTCCAGGCCATTGGGCAACTCTCGAATCGTGGCGTGCAATTGCGCGATTTCCAGCGCTTGCCAGCAGGCCTCGTCACTGCGCTCACGACCCATCGTCAGGTTGGCGCGCACGGTGTCGTTGAACAGCGCCGGATGTTGCAGGACCACGGCGACATTTTCCCGCACGATTTCCAGGCCGATCTCTTGCTGGGTCGAGCCGCCGAAGCGAATCGTCCCGGCGAGCGGCGTGTACAAACCCAGCAGCAACTGCACCAGGGTACTTTTGCCGCCACCGCTGGCGCCGACAATCGCGACCTTTTCGCCGGGGGCAATCGACAGGTTCATCTGGTTCAACACCAGCTCATCGCCGTAACCGAAACTCAATCCCTGGACTTCGATGCCCACGGTTTCGCGACCGTTGAACGGGTCGACACCGCCCGGGTATTCAGGCTCATCGGCCCGGGCCAGCAACTCGTTGATCCGCGACAGCGCGCCGCCGGCCGCGTAATAGGCGTACTGCAGATTCAGCAGCTGTTCCACCGGACCGATCATGAACCACAGGTAGCTGAACACCGCGAGCATCTGGCCAATGGACAGGTCGGAAAACAGCACGGTGAGCATCGCCGCCGCACGGAAAATATCGATGCCGAACTGGAACAACAAGCCGCTTGCACGGTTCGAGGCATCGGTTTTCCACTGAGAGTTCACCGCGTAATCGCGCACTTCCCGGGCGCGCTGACCCAGGCGTCCAAGGAAAAATCCCTGACGGTTGCCGGCACGCACTTCCTGAATGGAGTCGAGGGTTTCGGTCAGCGCCTGGGTAAAGCGCGAAGTGCTGTCGTTCTCGAGTTTCTTCAGGTGCTTGACCCGTTTACCCAGCAGTACCGTGGCGTAGATCACCAGTGGGTTGAACAGCAGGATCAGCAACGCCAGCTTCCAGTGCATCCACATCAGGATGGAGGCGGTGCCGACCAGGGTCAGCATGGCCACAAGGAAACGACTGAGGGTTTCGCCGACGAATTTGTCCACGGTGTCCAGGTCGGTGACCAGATGCGTGGTGACCGTGCCGCTGCCCAGGCTTTCGTATTCGCCCAGGGAAATACGCTTGAGCCGTTCGATCAGCCGTGTGCGAATGCGATACACGATGTCTTTGGCCAGTGCCGCAAACAACTTTGCCTGAACCACGTTGAAGAACAAGGCACCACAGCGTAGCAACAAGGTCACCAGCAGCATCAGGCCGATGTAGCCCGTCGCTTTTTGCCAGTCGTCGGGCAACGCGTGGTTCATGATCTTCAGCGCGGCGTCACCGTGGCCCAGTAGCACTTCGTCCACCAGCAACGGCAGGAGCAAGGGAATTGGCACGCTACACAGGGTCGCCAATACCGCCACGCCGTTGGCGATCCACAGGGATTTTTTGTGATGCAGCGCCAGGCGACGGATTTCTGCCCAGCTCAGACGGTCGACACGTGTAGCGGTTGGGGCGTCGTCGGGCAGATCATGCACAGGCAGCGCGCTCCAGCCAACGGCCGAGCAACGGAGACAATACGCTGAGCGGCTGATAGCCATTGGTCAACAGCGCCAATTGACCATCACGCTCAGCCAGTAAGGTAGGGAAACCGGCAATGCCCAGGTCCTGGACCCAGGTAAAATCGGCCGCCGTCGCGGCGTGCTGATCGGCACGGTCGAACGCGGCGGCGAATTCGATGCGCGGCAGACCGGCCTGCTCCGCCAGCTCCACCAGAACGCTGGCGTGGGTGACGTCGCGCCCTTCGGCATAAAACGCGTGCTGAATCAGCCCGAGCAGTTTCCACGCGCAATCCGGCGCCAGACTGCGTGCAGTCACCAGCGCCCGACAGGCAGGTTCGGTGTCGTAGACAAACCCGTCGGGCAATGCGCCTTCCAGCTTGAACGGTTGGCCAGTCGCCTCGGTGACCGCCTGCCAATGCTCAAGGATGTAGCGCCGGGTGGTCGGCTCCAGCGCGGAGCCGCTGCCGGTACGCAAACCGCCCACCACCAGGTGCACGTCCACCCCCGCTGCTTGCGCCTGCTCGACCAGCGCGTTGGCCACCGGCGCGAAGCCCCAGCACCAGGAACACATCGGGTCCATCACATAGAGCAGGCGTTGCACAGACATGGTTCAAGCCTCGGAAGGAGTTTGCTTGTAGTTGTAGCCGATCGGATGAGGCAGGTTGCGAGCCTTGGCCAGTTCGATCTGCTTTTGTCGGTCGATGGCACTGCGACGGGTCTTCTCGCTCAGTTTATCCCAGCAATGCGGGCAACTGATGCCGGCCACGTAGTGCTCGGATGCGCGGTCGGAGGCGCTGATCGGTGTACGACAGGCATGACATTGATCGTAGTCGCCTTCGCTGAGGTCGTGGCGCACGGTCACACGGTTATCGAACACGAAGCAGTCGCCCTGCCATTTGGTTTCTTCCTGCGGCACCTCTTCGAGGTACTTCAGAATGCCGCCCTTGAGGTGATAGACCTCGTCGAAGCCCTGGCTGAGCATATAGCTCGACGCCTTTTCACAACGAATGCCGCCGGTGCAGAACATCGCGACTTTCTTGTGCACGGCCGGGTCGAAATTGGTTTTGATGTAATCGGGGAATTCACGAAAACTGGTGGTTTTCGGGTCGATGGCGCCTTCGAAGGTGCCGATCGAGACTTCGTAGTCGTTGCGGGTGTCGATCAACAGCACTTCCGGATCGCTGATCAACGCGTTCCAGTTCTCTGGATCGACGTAGGTGCCGACCTTTTTGTTCGGGTCCACGCCTTCGACGCCGAGGGTGACGATTTCTTTCTTGAGTTTGACTTTGGTGCGATAGAACGGCTGGTCGTCGCAGTACGACTCTTTGTGGTCGATGTCGTCCATGCGCGGGTCGTTCTTCAGCCAGGCCATCAGCCCGTCAATGCCTTCGCGGCTGCCGGACACGGTGCCGTTGATGCCTTCTTCGGCGATCAGCAGCGTGCCTTTGATGCCGTTGTCGACCATCGCTTGCAGCAGTGGCTCGCGCAGGGCGACGTAATCTTCCAGGGTGACGAACTTATACAGTGCCGCCACGACAATCTGTTGTGTCATGGGTGATTCTCCAGGTGGCTACCCTCGTAAGGGGTAAACCGGATGCGAAAAAAAAACGCGCCGGGTGAGCGGCGCGTTGCGGATTCTAGCAAAAAACCGATGCTTAATGCTTGCTGCCGCCAGCACAGGTCGGCGAGGCCGGAGCCGCGTCGATCTGTGCCCATTCCTCTGGCGTGTAGGTATGCAGCGCCAACGCATGGAACTCGCCCATCAGCTCGCCGAGCGTGCCGTAGACTTTCTGGTGACGCTTGACGCGGTTGAGCCCTTCGAACTGCTGGCTCACCACCACGGCCTTGAAGTGGGTCTGCAACCCACGGCTGTGCATGTGGCTTTCATCCAGCACTTGCAGATGCTGCGGCTGCAACAGGCCCAGCGTCGATTCGATGCGTTGTTGCATGGTCATACCGAACTCCGCTTAAGGCTTTTTCTTGGCTGGAGCAGCGGCGCCTTTAGGCTCCAGCTCGGCCGTCATGTCAGCCAGCAGTTTGTTGACCACAGGCACGGCGCTTTCCAGCTTGGCTTGAGTCATCTGGGCCGATTGCTGAGTCAGCTGCGGCATTTTTTCCAGGACTTTCTTGCCCAGCGGCGACTGGTAGAACGCGACCAGGTCCTTCAGCTCGGATTCGCTGAAGTTGGTGGTGTAGAGCTTGACCATGTCCGGCTTCAGCTTGTTCCAGCCAATGGCTGCATCCAGAGCTGCGTTAGCCTTGGCCTGGTAGGTTTCCAGCAAGGCTTTTTTCGATTCAGGGGCTTTGGTCTGTTCAAAGCGCTGAGCGAACATTTGCTGCACTTGCATGTACACCGGAGTGCCCAATTTGTCAGCGTGCGCCAGAGTCAGGAAAGCTTCGGCACTGGCGTTGTGGCTGGCGGTATCGGCAAAAACAGGGCCGCTGGCGCAAACCAGTGCAACCGCGGTACAGATGGCACGAAGACGAGTCATCGAGTTTCCTTTTCTAGCAGGCGAGGTCATTACCCCAAGGGCGACCATTCTGCACCTAAAAAAGTGTGTCACTCAACCCCAAGCCTTGTCTGGCCTGATTTAGAGGGGTTGAATGGTCAAAAAACAGACTGATGGAACCACGGCCGGCGATCACGGCCTAAACTGCGCTATCAGACCTACAGGAGTGTGCATGATGAGCCGTATCGAAACCGACAGCCTTGGCCAGGTGGAAGTCCCGGATGAGGCCTACTGGGGCGCTCAGACGCAACGCTCGCTGATTAACTTCGCGATCGGCAACGAAAAAATGCCGCTGGCGGTGCTGCATGCCCTGGCGCTGATCAAGAAAGCCGCGGCGCGGGTCAATGACCGCAACGGTGATCTGCCCGCCGACATCGCCCGGCTGATCGAACAGGCCGCCGACGAAGTGCTCGACGGCAGCCACGACGACCAGTTCCCGTTGGTGGTGTGGCAGACCGGCAGCGGCACCCAGAGCAACATGAACGTCAACGAAGTGATCGCCGGTCGGGCCAACGAACTGGCGGGTAATGCTCGTGGCGGCAAGTCGCCGGTTCACCCTAACGATCACGTCAACCGCTCCCAGAGTTCCAACGACTGTTTCCCGACCGCCATGCACATCGCGGCAGCCCAGGCCGTGCAACAGCAACTGCTGCCGGCGATCAGCGAACTGTCGGGCGGATTGGCCGAGCTGTCCGCGCGGCACATGAAGCTGGTCAAGACCGGTCGCACCCACATGATGGACGCGACACCGATTACCTTCGGTCAGGAACTGTCGGCGTTCATCGCGCAACTGGATTACGCCGAACGGGCGATCCGCAGCGCGCTGCCGGCCGTCTGTGAACTGGCCCAGGGCGGCACCGCGGTCGGCACCGGGCTGAACTCGCCCCACGGTTTTGGCGAAGCCATCGCTGCCGAGCTGGCCGCCCTCTCCGGCCTGCCGTTCGTCACAGCACCCAACAAATTCGCCGCCCTGGCGGGTCATGAGCCGCTGACCACGCTGTCCGGCGCGCTGAAAACCCTCGCCGTGACCCTGATGAAAATCGCCAACGACCTGCGCCTGTTGGGCTCCGGGCCGCGAGCAGGCTTCGCCGAAGTCAAACTGCCGGCCAACGAACCGGGCAGCTCGATCATGCCGGGCAAGGTCAATCCGACTCAGTGCGAAGCGCTATCGATGCTGGCGTGTCAGGTATTGGGCAACGACGTCGCCATCGGGTTTGCCGCAAGTCAGGGGCACCTGCAGCTGAACGTGTTCAAACCGGTGATCATCCACAACCTGCTGCAATCGATCCGTCTGCTCGGCGATGGCTGCAGCAACTTCCAGCAGCATTGCATCGCCGGTCTGGAACCGGATGCAGAGAAAATGGCTGAACATCTGGAGCGTGGGTTGATGCTGGTGACAGCGCTGAATCCGCACATTGGTTATGACAAATCGGCGGAGATAGCCAAAAAGGCTTACGCAGAAGGGCTGACCCTACGTGAGGCGGCGTTGCAGTTGGGGTATCTGACGGATGAAGAGTTTGATGCGTGGGTAAGGCCGGAGAATATGCTGGAGGCCGGTGCCAAGGGCTGAGTTTTGTAGCGCCTGACACTCCGTCTTCGCGAGCAAGCCGAATCGTCGCACCGCCGCTCCCACAGGTAATCGCATTCTCCTGTGGGAGCGAGCCTGCTCGCGAAGCACGATGACGCAGTTTAACTGGCTGCCATCCGCACCTTCCGGGCCCTGAGCCCGGCAATCAACGACGGCCCCAACGCCACCAGCGCCGACCCCAGCACCACCAGCACTGCCCCGCCATAACCCAGACCATTGATCGTCTCGGCATGCACATAGTCCGGCCACAACCACGCAGCCACTGCCACCGCAGCGAACGTCACCAACGGCGTAATCGCCAGCGTCGCACTGACCCGCGATGCCTCCCAATGCGCCAGAGCCTCGGCAAACGCGCCATAGGCGATCAGGGTGTTCATGCAGCACGCCAGCAGTAGCCAGCCTTGCAGCGGACTCAGTTGCAGCGCTTCCAGCGGATGCACCCACGGCGTCAGCAACATCGCGCAGAACAGGTAGATCACCATCATCACCTGCAGCGAATTCCACACCGTGAGCAATTGCTTCTGGCCCAGGGCGTAGAACGTCCAGACCGTGGACGCCAACAGCACCAACAGCACGCCGGTGGTGTACTCGGTCAGCGAGGTCAGCAACTCGGCCAGCCGCTGATTGAAAAACAGGGCAAAGCCGATCAACAGCACCAGCAGGCCAATCCCCTGCCCCACGCTGAACCGTTCCTTGAACACAAACAGACTGGCGATCAGCAACATGATCGGGCCCATCTGCACCACCAGTTGCGCGGTGCCGGGGCTAAGCAGGTTCAGGCCCATCAGGTACAGCACGTAGTTGCCCACCAGGCCGAGCACCGCCATCAACACCAACCAGCCACCACGCGGCCCGAGCACCTTGCGGCTCGGCAGGCGTTTGGTCGCCGCCAGATAAATGAACAGGCACCCGCCGGATACGATCAGGCGAAACCAGGTCACCGTGACCGGGTCCATCACCAGCAGCACTTGCTTGAGTTTGATCGGCAGGATTCCCCACAGCAGCGCAGTCACCAAGGCCAGGAACAGACCGTAAACCCAGCGACCCGATGAAATGTGCATTGCGAACCCCGAAGCCAAGTGGCGAGAAAGGCCATTCTAGGCTTAGAGCCGTTCGGCACACAGGGACAGTTGGGCGCTGGCCGCGAATGAAACTGTGCAGGTCGCACCATTAAATTGGCGCTATGCCGTCGATCGGTTGGCCAGGCGTTGCAAGTGGTTCATGCATAAGCTCATGGGATTCGCCAACAGGAACATTCCTCAGGAGATCGCCATGTACGGCAAACGCGCCCAGGACAATGCCCCCGCCACGCACTTTCGCTGCGACCGGGTGTGTCGTGTGAATGGGGATTTGTATTTCAGCACCCGGGAAAACACCCTGGAAGGGCCGTTTGAAAATCCGGAGAAGTTGGCGCGGGAGGTACAGGCTTACATCGAGCGGATGTTGCTTTTGCGTATGAGCCTGTAGACCGCGGCGCCGCCATTCGCGAGCAAGCCCGCTCCCACAGGGATCTAGTGTGCGACATAGATCCAATGTGGGAGCGGGCTTGCTCGCGAAGACGGTTGATCAGGCAACACAAGTCTTCCGGATTTAACGCACGGCCTCGAACAACCCGGTCGCCCCCATCCCGCCACCCACACACATGGTGACGATCCCGTAACGCACGTTGCGGCGCTGCAATTCACGCACGAGATGCCCGACCTGACGCGAACCGGTCATGCCGAACGGATGGCCGATGGAAATCGAGCCGCCATTGACGTTGTACTTGTCGTTATCGATCTCCAACCGAATACGGCTGTACAAACATTGCGAGGCGAACGCTTCGTTGAGTTCCCACAGATCAATGTCGGAAATCCGCAACCCCTTGGCCTTGAGCAATTTCGGCACCGAAAACACCGGGCCGATGCCCATTTCATCCGGCTCGCAACCCGCCACGGTGAAACCACGGAAGAACGCCTTGGGCTTCAACCCCAGTTCCAGTGCTTTTTCCAGGCTCATCACCAGCGTCATCGACGCGCCATCAGACAGCTGCGAAGAGTTGCCGGCCGTCACCGAACCGTCTTCGGCAAACACCGGTTTCAATCCCGCCAGGCTTTCCAGGGTGGTGTTCGGGCGATTGCAGTCATCGTGATCGACGATGCCGTCAAGGATCTGCACCTGACCGGTGGCCTTGTCTTCAACGCGATACTTCACCGCCATCGGCACGATTTCATCGTCAAACAATCCATCGGCCTGAGCCTGAGCGGTACGTTGCTGACTTTGCAGCGCGTACAGATCCTGTTCTTCGCGCCTGACGTCGTAACGACGAGCGACGATTTCGGCTGTCTGGCCCATCGGGAAATAGATGCCGGGCACCTGCTCTTTGAGCAGCGGGTTGATCAGGTTGTCGGTGTTGATGCTTTTCATGGTCAGGCTGATGGACTCGACGCCACCGGCGACGATGATATCGCTGCAACCCGAAGCAATCTGGTTGGCGGCGATGGCGATCGCCTGCAAGCCCGACGAGCAAAAACGGTTGAGGGTCATGCCGGCAGTGCCGGTGCCCAGGCGCGACAGCACCGCGATGTTGCGGCCGATGTTGAAGCCCTGGCCCCCTTCGTTGGAACCGGCACCGACGATGCAATCCTCGACGCTGGCCGGGTCGATGCCCGAGCGCGCCAGCAGCGCATTGACGCAATGGGCCGCCATGTCGTCCGGGCGGGTCAGGTTGAACTTGCCGCGAAAGGACTTGGCCAGGCCGGTCCGCACGCTGTCGACGATCACCACTTCACGCATGGCATACCTCATTGTTGTTGTCGGTTGAGAGTGGACCGAGCATAAGTCCACTGCATTACCGACCGCGACAATCATTCACCCCGCGTATGCGTAACCATCGCTCACTTCTTGTGCTGTTTCACTTTCCTGTCGTGTTTGTCGGACTTTTCAAACGCCTCTTCCAGCGCCAGATTGATGGTGCGCAGGACTTTGACCCGCGCCCAGCGCTTGTCATTGGCTTCCACCAGCGTCCAGGGCGAGATCTCGGTGCTGGTGCGATCAACCATGTCACCGACCGCCGCGCGGTAGGCGTCCCATTTGTCACGATTGCGCCAGTCATCTTCGGTGATCTTGAAACGCTTGAAGGGAATTTCTTCCCGCGCCTGGAAACGCTCCAGTTGCGTCTGCTTGTCGATGGCCAGCCAGAACTTGACCACGATCACCCCGGCCTCGGCGATCAGCTCTTCAAAATCATTGATTTCACTGTAGGCCCGCAACCAGTCCGCCGGCGGGCAGAAGCCTTCGATGCGCTCCACCAGCACCCGCCCGTACCACGAACGATCGAACACCGTGAACTTGCCCTTGGCCGGGATGTGCCGCCAGAAACGCCACAGATAAGGCTGCGCCCGTTCCTCTTCGGTGGGCGCGGCAATCGGCACGATGCTGTACTGACGCGGATCGAGGGCCGCCGCAACCCGGCGGATCGCCCCGCCCTTGCCAGCCGCATCATTGCCTTCGAACACCGCCACCAAGGCGTGCCGACGCATGCGTTTGTCGCGCATCAGGCCGGAGAATCGCGCCTGCTCGGTAATCAGTTGTTCTTCGTAATCGTCCTTGTCCAGACTCTGGGTCAAATCCAGGCTGTCGAGCAGGTTCAACTGATCGACATGGATGGGCAACGGCGCGGCGTTGACCTTGTCGGGATGAACCTTGGGTCGCTTCAGGGCATTTTGTAGGCCTTCGAGCAGGATCTTGCCCACCGCCAGGCTGCGGTAATGAGGGTCCACCCCTTCGATCACGTGCCAAGGCGCGTAGTCGCGACTGGTACGGCGCAACACGCGTTCGCCGTATTTCACGAATTTGTCGTAGGTTTGCGATTGTTGCCAGTCCAGCGGACTGATGCGCCAGCTGTGCAGCGGGTCATCCGCCAGGGCCTTGAGCCGCGCCTTCATTTGCTTCTTGGAGAGGTGGAACCAGAACTTGAAGATCAGCGCGCCTTCATCGCAGAGCATTTTTTCAAAGCGCTCGGACTGGTTGATCACCTGATCCAGCACTGGGTCCTTGAACAAGCCATGAACCCGGCCTTGCAGCATCTGGCTGTACCAGTTGCCGAAGAAAATCCCCATGCGGCCCTTGGCCGGGAGCATCCGCCAATAGCGCCAGGCCGGCGGCCGCGCCAGCTCTTCGTCGGTCTGCTGATCGAATGTGCGGACCTCGATCAAGCGTGGGTCCATCCATTCGTTCAGCAACTTGACCGTCTCGCCCTTGCCGGCGCCTTCGATGCCATTGATCAGAATGATCACCGGAAAACGGCTTTGCTGATGAAGTTCGAACTGCGCTTCGAGCAAGGCTTCACGCAGGGCCGGTTCTTCGGCGTCGTAGGTTTCTTTGTCGATGGCGTGACCGATTTCGGCGGATTCGAACATGGGACGGCTCCTTCCAGGATTGAGCAAGACTAGCGGATTGACCTCTCCTGCGGGGGAGAAATCCCATTTTCACCATTCGAGCTGGCTCGGACGTTGCCATGGATCAAGCACCCTGCTGGCGATCGGCTAGAATGGCCGCCTTGCCGTTGCCGAGCCTGCCATGAAACCTGTATTGCCCCACGCCCAGCTCGACTGGGACGACCAAGGGCTCCCGCGTTCGCGGGTGTTCGATGATGTGTATTTTTCCGATCTGTCGGGGCTGGACGAAACCCGTTACGTGTTCCTCGAACAGAACGCTTTGCGTGAACGCTTTGCCGCATTGCCGGCCGGCGGTCGACTGGTGATTGGCGAGACCGGTTTCGGCACCGGGCTGAATTTCCTTTGCGCCTGGCAGCTGTTCGAACAGCACGCGGTGGCCGGAGCGCGGCTGCATTTTGTCAGTGTCGAAAAGTACCCGCTGAGCCTGCCCGATCTGCAGCGTGCCTTGGCCTTGTGGCCGGAACTCAAACCGTTTGCCGATCAATTGCTGACGCAATACATCGCAATCCACCCAGGCTTCCAGCGCCTGGTGCTGGACAACGGCCGCGTGACCCTGACCCTGCTGATCGGCGATGCGCTGGAGCAATTGCCACAACTGGACGCGCAGATCGATGCCTGGTTTCTCGACGGTTTCGCCCCGGCGAAAAACCCTGACATGTGGACCGCCGAGCTGTTCGCCGAACTGGCGCGTCTGGCGGCCCCCGGCTCGACCATCAGCACCTTCACCAGCACCGGTTGGGTGCGCCGCCTGCTGAATGCGGCGGGCTTCAAGATGAAGCGCACGCCAGGCATTGGCCACAAATGGGAAATCCTGCGGGGCGTGTTTCTCGGCTGGTCTGAAGAAGTCCCGGCGCCCGCCGCGGCCAAACCATGGTTCGCGCGCCCGACGCCACTAAACGGCGAGCGGCGTGCGATGGTGATCGGCGCCGGTCTGGCCGGTTGCGCCAGCGCCGCCAGCCTGGCGGCGCGGGGTTGGCACGTGAGTCTGCTGGAGCGTCACAATGCGCTGGCGCAGGAAGCCTCGGGCAATCCTCAGGGCGTTTTGTATCTCAAGCTGTCGGCCCATGGCACCGCGTTGTCGCAATTGATTGTCAGTGGTTTCGGTCACACCCGACGCTTGCTCGAACATCTGCAACGGGGCGTCGACTGGGACGATTGCGGGGTCTTGCAACTGGCCTTCAACGCCAAGGAAGCCGAGCGTCAGGTGCAATTGGCCGCCGCCTTTTCGCCAGACCTGGTGCACGTGCTCGATCAACCGCAAGCCCAGATTCAGGCCGGCATCGCCCTGGAGCACGGCGGATTATTCTTCCCGCAAGGTGGCTGGGTTCATCCGCCGGCGCTGTGCCATTGGCAGGCGTCTTCGGCGAACATCCAGTGGCTGCCCCATCGCGATGTCCTGGAACTGCGCAAGGTTGATGATCAGTGGCAGGCCTGGGACGGTGATGATTTGCTGGCCAGTGCCCCCGTGGTGATCCTGGCCGGCGCCGCCGAGATCAAGCGTTTTCCACAAAGCGCCGAGCTGCCCCTCAAACGCATTCGTGGCCAGATCACCCGACTGGCGCAAACCCCTGAAAGCCAGAGCCTGGCCACCGTCGTCTGCGCCGAAGGCTATGTGGCGCCGGCTCGACTGGGCGAACACACCCTCGGCGCCAGCTTCGACTTCAAGAGCGATGACCTGACCCCGACCCTCGCCGAACACCTCGGCAACCTGGCCTTGCTCGAGGAAATCTCCCCCGACCTGGCCACGCGACTGCATGCACAGGAACTGGACCCGCAACAGCTCGAAGGACGCGCCGCGTTCCGCTGCACCAGTCCGGACTACCTGCCGATCGTTGGCCCGTTGGCCGAACCAGCAGCCTTCGCCGATGCCTACGCCGTACTGAGCAAGGACGCCCGGCAAGTACCGGACATTCCCTGCCCCTGGCTTGAGGGTTTTTACGTCAACAGCGGCCACGGTTCTCGCGGCCTGATCACCGCGCCACTGTCGGGTGAATTGCTCGCGGCATGGATTGAAAACGAGCCTCTGCCCCTGCCCAGAACGGTCGCCGAGGCCTGCCATCCCAACCGTTTTGCCGTGCGCCAGTTGATCCGCGGAAAAGTCTGACGGCGCGCCTTATAACTTATCGGTCTAAAACTCCGGGGATTCAGCCGGGTCAGTTTCTGAGTACCCGCCGTTTTTGGCGCGGTATCGATTGACCCTCCCCAACGGAAAAACCGGTAAGGAATTTATGTGCGGATTAGCTGGCGAGTTACGCTTTGATCATCAACCTGCGGACCTCGCGGCCGTTGAACGAATCACCCATCACCTGGCCCCTCGCGGCCCTGACGCATGGGGCTTCCACAGCCAGGGGCCGATTGCCCTGGGCCATCGTCGCCTGAAAATCATGGACCTGTCGGACGGCTCGGCGCAGCCGATGGTCGACAACCAACTGGGCTTGTCCCTGGCCTTCAACGGCGCGATCTACAACTTCCCGGAACTGCGCACCGAGCTTGAAAGCCTCGGTTATGCCTTCTATTCCGGTGGTGACACCGAAGTGCTGCTCAAGGGCTATCACGCCTGGGGCGAAGCCTTGCTGCCCAAGCTCAACGGCATGTTCGCCTTCGCCATCTGGGAGCGCGACGCCCAACGCCTGTTCATCGCCCGCGACCGTCTCGGCGTGAAGCCGCTGTACCTGTCGCGCACCGGCCAGCGCCTGCGCTTTGCCTCGGCGTTGCCGGCGCTGCTCAAGGGCGGCGACATCAACCCGATCCTCGATCCGGTGGCGCTCAATCATTATCTGAATTTCCACGCCGTGGTCCCGGCCCCGCGCACCTTGCTGGCCGGCATCGAAAAACTGCCACCAGCCACCTGGATGCGCATCGAAGCGGATGGCACCACTGAGCAGAAAACCTGGTGGACCCTGCCCTACGGCCCACACGCCGACGAGACGAATCTGACACTCGAAGACTGGCGCGACCGTGTACTCGACAGCACCCGCGACGCGGTGGCGATCCGTCAACGTGCAGCGGTCGATGTGGGTGTGCTGCTTTCGGGCGGTGTCGATTCGAGCCTGCTGGTCGGTCTTTTGCGTGAAGTCGGTGTTGAAAACCTGTCGACCTTCTCCATCGGTTTCCAGGATGCCGGCGGCGAGCGAGGCGACGAGTTCCAGTATTCGGACCTGATCGCCAAGCACTACGGGACCCAGCATCACCAATTGCGCATCGACGAAAAAGAGATCATCGAGCAACTGCCCGCAGCGTTCCGCGCCATGAGCGAGCCGATGGTCAGCCATGACTGCATCGCCTTCTATCTGCTGTCCCGGGAAGTGGCCAAGCATTGCAAAGTAGTGCAGAGCGGCCAAGGTGCCGACGAGTTGTTCGCCGGTTATCACTGGTATCCACAAGTCGACGGCGCCGAAGATCCGTACGCAGCCTATCGCGATGCGTTTTTCGACCGCAGCTACGACGACTATGCCGCCACCGTGCAGCCGAAATGGCTGACGGCCAATGACGCGGCCGGTGACTTCGTGAAGGAACATTTCGCACAGCCCGGCGCCGATGCAGCGGTGGACAAAGCTCTGCGTCTGGACAGCACGATCATGCTGGTGGACGACCCGGTCAAACGCGTCGACAACATGACCATGGCCTGGGGCCTGGAAGCGCGTACACCATTTCTCGACTACCGCCTGGTGGAATTGTCGGCGCGCGTGCCGGGCAAATTCAAACTGCCGGACGGTGGCAAGCAAGTCTTGAAAGAAGCGGCGCGGCTGGTGATTCCGAGTGAAGTGATCGATCGCAAGAAAGGTTACTTCCCGGTGCCGGGTCTGAAGCATTTGCAGGGCGACACGCTGAACTGGGTGCGCGAACTGCTGCTCGATCCGAGCCAGGATCGCGGCCTGTTCAAGCCAGAAATGCTCGATCGCCTGCTGACCGATCCACAAGGTCAATTGACCCCGTTGCGCGGCTCCAAGCTGTGGCAATTGGCGGCCCTGAACCTGTGGCTCAGTGAACAAGGAATCTGATCGATGAAACCCCACGCCACGGCCTACAGCCAACGCTTGTTGCGCGGTCAGGCGCCCTCGTACGAACGCTTGCAGGCACGCCTGGCCGAAGACGGCAGTGAATTGGGCGCCGCACCGATCGCCGTGCATTGCGGTTGGGGCCGGTTACTGATCGGCCACACCTTTCCCGATGCGGCGAGCCTGGCCCAAGAGTTGCTCAACGAGCACACCGGTGAGCGCGACATCGCCTTGTACGTGGCTGCGCCTCAGCAAGTGCTGGGGCTGGAGCCGGCCCAGCTATTCCTCGATCCGTCCGACACTTTGCGCCTGTGGTTCAGCGACTACCGCCAGTCGACTCGGGTGTTTCGCGGCTTTCGCATCCGCAGGGCCCAGAGCGATGCGGACTGGTTGGCGATCAATCAGCTGTATCAGTTGCGCGGCATGCTGCCGATCGACGCAAGTCTGCTGACCCCGCGCCATGAGGGCGGCCCGGTGTATTGGCTGGCCGAAGATGAAGACAGCGGCGCGATCATCGGCAGCGTCATGGGCCTCAATCATCACAAGGCGTTCAACGATCCGGAAAATGGCAGCAGCCTGTGGTGCCTGGCGGTCGATCCGCAATGTTCGCGACCGGGTGTCGGTGAGGTGCTGGTGCGGCATTTGATCGAGCACTTCATGAGCCGTGGGCTGAGTTACCTGGACCTGTCCGTGCTGCACGACAACCGGCAGGCGAAAAGTCTTTACGCCAAGCTCGGGTTTCGCAACCTGTCGACGTTCGCGATCAAGCGCAAAAACTGCATCAATCAGCCGCTGTTTCTGGGCCCGGGTCCTGAAGCGGAGTTCAATCCTTATGCACGGATCATCGTCGAGGAAGCGCACCGTCGCGGCATCGAAGTGCAAGTCGATGACGCCGATGCCGGCCTATTCACCTTGATCCATGGCGGTCGCCGCGTACGTTGCCGTGAATCCCTCAGCGATCTGACCAGCGCCATCAGCATGACGTTGTGCCAGGACAAAAGCTTGACGCACAAAGTGCTCAAGGCCGCCGGTTTGAACCTGCCGTCGCAGCAACTGGCCGGCAACGCCGATGACAATCTGGCGTTTCTCGACGAGCACGAACGGGTGGTGGTCAAACCGCTGGATGGCGAACAGGGCCAAGGCGTTGCGGTGGATTTACGGACTATCGAAGAGGTCCAGCAGGCCATCGAATCCGCCCGCCAGTTCGACAGTCGCGTGCTGCTGGAGAGCTTCCACGAAGGCCTCGATTTGCGGATTGTGGTGATCGGTTTTGAGGTGGTCGCCGCGGCCATTCGCCGACCGGCAGAAGTGGTGGGCGATGGTCAGCATTCCATCGGTGCGTTGATCGAAGCCCAGAGCCGGCGTCGTCAGGCGGCGACCAGCGGTGAAAGCAAAATCCCGCTGGACCATGAGACCGAGCGCACCTTGCACGCGGCGGGTTATGACTACAGCAGCATTCTGCCGGCCGGTGAGCATCTGTTCGTACGCAAGACGGCGAATCTTCATACCGGCGGGATTCTTGAGGATGTCACGGCGATTCTGCATCCGACCTTGGTGGATGCGGCGGTGCGGGCGGCGCGGGCGCTGGATATTCCAATGGTCGGACTCGACCTGATGGTGCCCGCGGCCGATCAACCGGAGTACGTGTTTATCGAAGCCAATGAGCGCGCCGGATTGGCCAACCATGAACCGCAGCCGACGGCCGAGCGGTTTGTGGACTTGTTGTTTCCGCACAGTCAGCCGGCGGCCTCTTAGTGATGTAGTGCCCGGACTGGCGCCTTCGCGAGCAAGTCGGATCGCCGCACCGCCGCTCCCACAGGGGAATGCGGTCAAATGTGGGAGCGGGCTTGCTCGCGAAGGCGGCCTGACAGGCTACACAGATTCTTTCTCTTCATCGAAACCATCGATGGCCTCAACTCATCAGGAGTTTCCATGACCAGCAACATTCCCGAACCGGATCTGAACTACCTGCAAAAAGTCCTGCTGGAAATGCTCGCCATTCCCAGCCCGACCGGGTTCACCGACACCATCGTGCGTTATGTCGCCGAGCGGCTTGAAGAGCTGGGCATTCCCTTTGAGATGACCCGCCGCGGCACCATCCGCGCCACCCTCAAGGGCAAGAAAAACAGTCCCGACCGCGCGGTCTCCGCTCACCTCGACACCATCGGCGCGGCGGTTCGCGCGATCAAGGACAACGGCCGTCTGACCCTGGCGCCTGTCGGCTGCTGGTCCAGCCGTTTTGCCGAGGGCAGCCGGGTCAGCCTGTTTACCGACAACGGTGTGATCCGTGGCAGCGTGCTGCCGCTGATGGCTTCGGGGCATGCGTTCAATACCGCCGTGGATGAAATGCCGATCAGTTGGGATCACATCGAGTTGCGTCTGGACGCCTATTGCGCCACCCGCGCCGATTGCGACTCGCTGGGCATCAGCGTCGGTGATTTTGTCGCGTTCGACCCTTTGCCGGAGTTCACCGAAAGCGGCCACATCAGCGCCCGTCATCTCGATGACAAGGCCGGCGTTGCCGCATTGCTGGCGGCGCTGAAAGCGATCGTCGACAGCGGTGAAGAGCTGATGATCGACTGTCATCCGCTGTTCACCATCACCGAGGAAACCGGCAGTGGCGCGGCGGCGGCGTTACCGTGGGACGTCAGCGAATTCGTCGGCATCGACATTGCCCCGGTCGCACCGGGTCAGCATTCCAGCGAACACGCAGTGAGCGTGGCGATGCAGGATTCCGGCGGGCCTTACGACTATCACCTGTCGCGGCATCTGCTGCGCCTGGCCAGTGACAATGAGTTGCCGGTGCGCCGTGACCTGTTCCGCTATTACTTCAGCGATGCTCATTCGGCGGTCACTGCCGGTCATGACATTCGCACCGCCCTGCTCGCCTTCGGCTGCGACGCCACTCACGGCTACGAACGCACCCACATCGACAGCCTCGCTGCGCTCAGTCGGTTGCTCGGCGCCTACATTCTGAGTCCGCCGGTGTTTGCCAGCGATGCACAACCGGCCAAGGGATCGCTGGACCGGTTCAGTCATCAGATCGAACATGAGACGCAGATGGAAAGCGATACGCGGGTGCCGTCGGTGGATAGCCTCGTAGGGCAGCGGTCGGATACCTGAGTTTTGCACCTTGAGATGTTTGGTGACTGAAAGACTGCCTTCGCGAGCAAGCCCGCTCCCACATTCGACCGCATTCCCATGGAAGTACGCGGTTAACTGTGGGAGCGGGCTTGCTCGCGAAGGCGTCAGACCAGACAACACAAAACCCAGGCTAGCCGCAAATCCTCATTCGCCGTAGCATCGCGCCATTGTTTAGCCGAGGTGCCTATGCTGATCCCCCACGACCAACTTGAAGTCGACACCCTCACCCGCCTGATCGAGGATTTCGTGACCCGTGACGGTACGGACAACGGCGATGACACGCCGCTGGAAACCCGTGTTCTGCGTGTTCGCCAGGCATTGACCAAGGGCCAGGCGCTGATTGTCTTCGATCCGGAAAGCGAGCAGTGCCAGTTGATGCTCAAGCACGATGTGCCCAAGCACCTGTTCGACTGACGCCTTCAGCGTCCTTTGTTTTTCGCCAGTTTGAGCTGGATGCGGTCGTAGACCTCGGCCCGGTGCACATTGACGTTTTGCGGCGCTTCGACACCGAAGCGCACACTGCCTCCGTTGACGGCAAGGATACGCACGGAAATGTTGTCACCGATGGAAATCAATTCGCCCACAACGCGACTGAGTACAAGCATGGCATTCGTCCTTCAGGGTTATCGAACCCTGAAGATGCCCTGCACTCAGCGGGCCTACAATGCGACAGCAGCAAATCAGTCCCGCCCTACAGCGCACCCCGAACAGCTCCTATGGAAACGTCCGACAATTCCATTGAATGAAGGACCGATCCTTCAGGACGCGGAGAAGCGCGGGCCGAAAAGGATGATGCTGGCCCCGATCACACACAGCGCCACGCCGATCCAGTCCGAGCCCAGCGGACGAATTCGCTCGACCACCGCCAGCCAGCCGATCGACGCGATAATGTAGATGCCACCGTACGCGGCATAGGCGCGACCGGCGTAGGTCGCTTCGATGCGGGTCAGCAGCAGCGCGAACAAGGTCAGACTGAGCAAAGCCGGCACGACCCACCAGGCGCTTTTACCCTGGCGCAGCCACATCCAGAAGGCGAAACAGCCGGCGATTTCGAACAGCGCGGCGAGGAGAAACCACAAATAATTGAGCATGCAAACGTCCCACGAGGATGGCCGATGGCGGCCACCCTAACGACGGTGTTGCGTACGGGCAAGTTCAGCCTGCGGTTTGTTTGGCCTTGGCGCGCATTTTATCGGCCATGGCGGTCATTTCGTCGTAGAGCAATTGCGGATTCTTCTGCTTGAGCGCCCAGGCCATACGGCCCTGTTCGTGAGGCAGAATCATGAACTCGCCAGCAGCAACGTGCTGATAGATGTAGTCGGCAATGTCGGTCGCGCTGATCGGCGAGCTTTCCAGCAACTTGCCGACCTGGGCTTTCATGGCCGGCGTCGGGCCACGGAACGAGTCCAGCAGGTTGGTCTGGAAGAACGACGGGCACACCACATGCACGCCGATTTCCTGTTGCGCCAGTTCGACCAGCAGGCTTTCGGACAACGCCACCACGCCAGCCTTGGCGACGTTGTAGTTGCTCATGGCCGGGCCTTGCATCAGGGCGGCCATCGACGCGATGTTGATGATCTTGCCTTTGCTTTTTTCCAGCAGCGGCAGGAAGGCCTTGCAACCCTTGACCACGCCCATCAGGTTGATCGCGATCTGCCAGTCCCAGTCTTCCAGGGACAGTTCACTGAAGAAGCCGCCCGAGGCAACGCCGGCGTTGTTGACGATGACATCGATGCCACCGAGTTTTTCGTCGCAGGCTTGGGCGAAAGCGGTCAGCTGACTGTAATCGCGCACATCGCAACGCTGGATAAAACCATCGCCGCCGGCTTCGCGAACCAATTTCAGGGTTTCCTGCAGGCCGGGTTCGCTGACATCCGACAAGGCCAGCTGCCAGCCTTCACGCGCCCAGCGCAGTGCGATTTCGCGACCTAAGCCCGAGCCCGCACCAGTGATCATCATGCGATTTTGCATAGCAAACAGCCTTGTTGTTCCGGGGAAGATGCATCGAGTGTAGCGAAGGACAATGCCCGACCCACGCTCCATCAGATTGCTGAATGGCCCGAGCAAACCGGGAGAGTGCCTGAACCCACTAGAGCAATAAAAACGAAATAAGCCTTTCTTCGAAAAACATTAAAAAAACTTGGAATTTTCCTTCATTCGCCACAGTCGGAATTTGTAAGCAGCCCGGTTTTATAGCAGCCCGGCTGACCATTAAACGCCAGGTAATTCCAGAACACTTCCAACAAGGAAATAGACATGGGCACAATTCTAATCATTATTCTGATCCTCCTGCTGGTAGGTGGTTTACCGGTCTTCCCGCACTCCAGAAGTTGGGGTTATGGCCCGTCGGGTATCATCGGCGTGGTGTTGGTGGTGCTGTTGATCCTGCTGTTGCTCGGCAAGATATAAAGGTTTAACAGGCAAAAAAAAGAGGCCCTTTTCAAGGGCCTCTTTTTTATTGCATCAAGACTTAGTCCGGCTTGCCATCAACCACACCGGCGGTGTTGTCGATCAGGCTCTTGGTCGCCGTTTGCAGGAACGCTTCGAGCTTGAGCTTCAACTCAGCGGTACGCGGCGCATCCGGAACGATCTCGGCGTGAGGTGTCGCGCCCAGTTCGTACTGGTACATCTTCGGCGCCATTTCCTTTTCCTTCGGCAGCACCAGAATCTGATCAGCCGTGATGATGGCGGTGGTCTGCTCGCTACCCGACGGCTTGATCACGCCGAAACCGGTGTCGCCTTCAGGCAGGTTGAGCAAATCGCGGCCCCAGCACTGATGACGCACTTCGCCACCAATCCGGCCCATGATGGTCGGCACGATGTCGATCTGCGTGCCCACGGTATGGTCACGCTGGCCGAATTTTTCCTGGATGCCCGGTGCGATCATCAGCATCGGCACGTTGAAGCGGCCCAGGTCCATTTCGGTGATCTGACGCTCGTTGCCAAAACCGTGGTCGCCGACGATCACAAACAGGGTTTCCTTGAAGTACGGCTCCTTGCGGGCCTTTTCAAAGAACTGGCCCAGCGCCCAGTCCGCGTAACGCATGGCGGTCAAATGCTCGTTCAGGCTACCGCGATCGGTCACACGCTCGACCGGCAATGGGGTCGGCAAGGCGTAAGGCGTGTGGTTGGACAGGGTTTGCAGCAACGCATAGAACGGCTTGCCGTTTTCCCGTGCCTTGAGCTCGACCAGGCCACGGTCGAACATGTCCTGGTCGGACACGCCCCAGGTCGGATCGGAGAACACCGGGTTCACGAAGTCGTTACGACCAATGAAGTTGGTCATGCCCTGGTTGCTGAAGAAACCCGACTGGTTATCCCAGGCGAAGTCGCCGTTGTAGACGTACACGTCTCCATAGTTACGGGCACTGAGCAATTGCGGCAGGCCGGACAACTTGTGGCTGCCTTCCGGCGTCTGCATCAGGTATTCGAAACCTGGCAGGTTCGGGAAACAGGCCATGGTGGCGAACATACCCTGGTGGGTATGGGTCCCGTTGGAGAAGAAGCGGTCGAACAGCAGGCCTTCCTTCGACAGTTTGTCGAGGTACGGCGTGATGTTGCCCGGTGCACCCAAGGCGCCCACCGAGTGACCGGCCATGCTTTCCATCAGGATCACGACAACGTTCTTGATCGGCAGGGTCTTGTCGGCCGGCGGCGTGTAATCGCGACGCACGGCGGCGGTTTCGGCATCCACCAGTTTGTCGTCCGGCATCACCAGCATGTCACGCACGATTTTCTGCGCTTCAGGCTGTGGCAACGTGGCCTTCCAGACGTTGTCGCGATCTTCGGACATGCGGCTCTTGGCCGCGGCGACCAGCGACAAGGTGCCGTTGAGGCCCAACTGGTTGGCGAAGTTCGAGTTGGTGGTGTAAACGTCACCCCAACGCAGTGGCGGGCCCTGACGCAAGGTGCCACGAGCGGCCACCACGCAAACCAGCAGGCAGACAACGAATACCGTGATGCGCGCATACCACGGGGCGATCTGGCGCGTGCCAATGCTGCCGCCGCTGAAGGGGCCACGAGGCCGGGTGGCGCGGTCGGCGCCCTTGAACGCCAGGGTCAGGATCAACGTGCCCACGGCCCAGGCCAGCAGGTAGCGAACCACCGGAAAACCGTACCAGAGCATGCTCATCACGGTTTTCGGGTCTTCCTTCACATATTGGAAGACCAGGCCGTTGAGGCGCTGGTGGAACTCGCGGTAGAAATCCATCTCCATCAGGCCCAGGAACAGCGCGATGCTCGAGGCAATGGTCAGCCAGAACCGGAAGAACCCGCGTGCGGCCATCGCCCGGACGCTGAACAGCGCCAGCAGCAATGGAATGCTGAGGTAGACCACCAGGCGCAGGTCGAAACGCAGACCGTTGGCGAACGCTTCGAGAAAGGTCGAGGCCGGGGTGTCGAGGATCATCTCGCGGTTGTAAACCAGCAGCGCAACGCGCAGCAGGCTGAACATGACCATCATGACCAGGGCACACAGCAGCGTGTAGGCCAGATGCGATTTGACGGTCGGTTGCAGCAGGCGACTAGAAGCTCGCTGCTGACTCAGGGCGTCCGGGTTTGCCATGTCGTTTTAGGACCCATTGGAAGTTGAAGTTTCAAAAAATACAGCGGCGCCCTGCCCTCTGTTGGCCAGTTCTCGGCCCCGGGGCTTGCGCGGTGCGCAAATGTTGCACGATCACTCGCGGCATTGCCATTGATTACTGTCTGCATGTTGGCGCGTGCGAATTGTCTTGGAGGCTTTGTGAAAATTTCGTGCAGCGCATATTCGGAAACAAAATAAAGTCGCTTGCTCTGAATGCCCGTTAGTTCGGGGGCGTATTCGTTTCGGCAGTGCTCTTTGATCGGGGGCATATCCGTTTCTGCGGTAACGGCGACTGGCGGTTTCGCTTTTACAGCGAGTCACTTTGAAAAGCCCAAAGTAACCAAAGGCTTTTGCCCCGCCATTCGGTGCCTCGCCTAGGCTCGGCATGCCCTCACTCCGGCATTGCTCCGGGGGCCCGCCGCCATCGGCCATCCATGGCCGGGGGCGG
>NZ_LMCV01000019.1:0-75871 GCF_001424925.1 Pseudomonas sp. Root329
CCAGAGCAGTAATCCTGTACCGCTAGCAGCTTCGCTTGAACCGTATACTTTCGCATTAAGCACCCCATCAGTTGTGTCCAACTTTTGGGGTGCAGACCAGAGCGTGGGAACGATCAATCATCGACTCAAAGACCGCGCACATCCCGATCTTCGATCGGCCGGCTCTGGCGCAGGCGTTTGCCGCCCAGCACCACCCAGTCGATCAGACGGAACAGGCATTCAATGCCGAACGACAACAGCAACGCCCCGCTCATGCCCCAGATCATCGCTTCCGGCGTCAGCAGGATCTGGTAGCTGTAGCCGTTCCAGGTTTCCTTGCGAATATCCGGATCGGCGGCCAATGCCACTTGCAGGAAGCGGATGTACCACGGGCCCTGCATGGCCTGGAACTGTTTATCGAGGGCCAGTTGACGGGTCAGCAAGGTGCTCAGGCTGTCGGCATCGTTGCGAAAGATCGGGTCTTCGCTGGCGCGGTAATGGGCCACCAACGCCTGCATGTCACCCTTGAAGAACTGATTCGCCGTGCCCTGAAAACCGCTCAGACTGGTCTGTGCCTCAATCAAATGCGCTTCGACCCGCTTGGCATAATCGCTGATGAACCCTGGCACCTGGACACCGATCAACAGGCCCGCCGCAAACAACACCAGCCGTAGATAACTGAGCAACATGAAGGGAAATCCTTATTCGGTCTTGCCCTGGCTGACGCATTCACCGCGTCGCCAGAGGCTCCATTGGCCCGGTTCGTAGCGGGTCCAGGTTTCGTTTTCAGTCAAGGGTTCGGTGGCGATCACCGTGACCACGTCGTTGGGCGTGGTTTCGGCCTGGAAGTCGACGATTACATCGACGTCCTTCAAGCGCGCCGGGCCGAATGGCGCGCGGCGGGTGATCTGCGCCAGTTTGGTCGAGCAATAGCAGAACAACCAATCACCATCGCTGAGCAGGCAGTTGAACACGCCTTTGCTGCGGTATTCGGCGCAGGCGGCCACCAGATCTGGCAGCAGTTCTTCGACCTCTACCGGTTCCGGGAATGCGGCGCGCACGCGGTTGAGCAAATCGCAGAACGCCGCTTCGCTGTCGGTATCGCCAACGGGGCGGTAAAAACTCTTGATCGGTTGAAACTCCGCGAGCTGGCCATTGTGGGCAAAACACCAGTTACGCCCCCACAGCTCGCGCACGAATGGATGGGTATTGGACAGGCAGACCTTGCCGACATTGGCCTGGCGGATGTGCCCGATCACCACTTCGCTCTTGATCGGATAGCGTTGCACCAGGTTGGCGACTTCGGACTCACAACTCGCCGCCGGGTCCTGAAACAGGCGCAGGCCACGACCCTCGTAAAAGGCAATGCCCCAGCCGTCACGGTGTGGACCGGTGCGGCCGCCGCGCTGCATCAGCCCGGTGAAGCTGAACACGATATCGGTCGGGACATTGGCGCTCATGCCCAATAACTCACACATGCTCGGATTCTCGCTGAAAGGCAGGGGCAAGGTTACAGACGCGGTTCGACCCGCAATCGCTGAGGGTTGCTCGGCACCGGTGGACGACCGTAACGATCATCGCCCGCACCGCCGAAAGGATGATCCTCTTCAGGGTCATCGGCCCGGGCCGCAGCCTTGGCAGCGGCAGCCTGTTCCTTGCGAGCGTTGGACGCACGTTCGATAGGGAAACGGATCGCCACGAATACCAGGTAAATGCCGAAAGCGATCATGCCATACATGAACAGATCGGAAATCGCGCGCCAGGCGTTGTTGCCGACCTTGAACAGCAAATCGAGGGCCGTGATGGCGATGGCCGGAGCGACCTTTTCCTTCACCGGGTCGATGATGGTGGGGCTGAACAGCAACACAGCAACCAATAGTCGTAACGGCTCACGCAGCCAGCGCCACATCCAGCGGGTGATACGCATCCACACCAACAGGCAGCCCAAAGCGGCGAAGGCGTAGAGGCCCCAAGCGATCAGATAGTCGTTCTCGGTCATGGTGTCCATGGCAAGGCAGGCAAAGAGGCGCTTATAGTAACGACTTTTCGCACGTCAGGCTTGCCCGCCGTCTGCGAACCCTACTTCGTAAAACGCTCGAGAGTCCTTCATGCCCCTATCCGTCAACGTTTCCGACGCTCCCATTGCCCGCAAGGCCGAAGGCGACGACCCGTATGCCTGGCTGCAGGAGCGCGACACCGACGCGGTGCTCGACTACCTGAAAGCGGAAAACCGCTACCAAGAGGCGCAAACCGCCGATCAGGCCGGGTTGCGTGAAACCCTGTTCGAAGAGATCAAGGGCCGGATTCTCGAAACCGACCTGTCCTTGCCCTCCCCTTGGGGTCCGTACCTGTATTACACGCGCACCACGGCCGGTGATGAATATGCTCGTCACTACCGCTGCCCGCGCCCTGTCGATGACAGCCTGCAGCTCGACGAAAGCCAGGAACAGTTGCTGCTGGACCCGAACGAACTGGCCAAAGGTGGCTTCTTTTCCCTGGGCGCCTTCAGTATCAGCCCGGACCACCAGCGTCTGGCCTACAGCATCGATGCCACGGGCGATGAAATTTTCACGCTGTTCGTGAAGGAATTGTCCAACGGCCGTGTCAGTGAACTGGAATTCCAGGATTGCGACGGCAGCATGACCTGGGCCAATGACAGCCTGACGCTGTTCTTCGGCGAACTGGACGACACCCATCGCCCGCACAAACTGTTCCGCTATCGGCTGGACGGTACGGCGGCCGAAGAAGTGTTCCATGAGCCGGACGGTCGATTCTTCATGCATTGCTACCGCTCCAGTTCCGAGCAGCAATTGCTTCTGTCCCTGGGCAGCAAGACCACCAGCGAAGTCTGGGTGCTCGATGCGTTCCAGCCGCAGCAGGCGTTTACCTGCATCGCACCGAGGGTTGAAGACCATGAGTACGACGTCGACCACGGCGCGCTCGACGGTCAATGGACCTGGTTCATTCGCACCAACCGCGACGGCATCAACTTTGCCCTCTACCACGCCGTAGACACCGGCGTGGCGCCGACCGAGGCCGACTGGCAGAACCTGATCCCGCACAGCGACACGGTGATGATCGAAGGCATGAGCCTGAACGCCGGGGCCATGACCCTGAGCTTGCGTGAAGGTGGCTTGCCGATCATCGAAGTTCATCCGCAAGACCTGCCGAGCTACCGCGTGCAATTGCCGGATGCGGCCTACAGCCTGCACGTACAGAACAGTCTGGAATTCGTCAGCGACAGGATCCGTCTGCGCTACGAAGCGCTGAACCGTCCGGCGCAAATCCGCCAACTGGTATTGGGCAACGGTGAGCAGAAAGTCCTCAAAGAAACCCCGGTGCTCGGCCCGTTCGACGCCGATGCCTACGTCAGTCAGCGCCTGTGGGCGAACGCACCGGACGGTACGAAAGTGCCGATCAGCCTCGTCGTCAAACGCGAAGCCCTCGGTAAGCCGACGCCGCTTTATCTGTACGGCTACGGTGCTTACGGTGAAAGCCTCGACCCGTGGTTCTCCCACGCTCGTTTGAGTCTGCTGGACCGTGGCGTGGCGTTCGCCATCGCTCACGTGCGTGGCGGCGGTGAACTGGGCGAGGCCTGGTATCGCGCCGGCAAGCAGGAACACAAACACAACACCTTCAGCGACTTCATTGCCTGCGCCGAGCACCTGATCGCCAATGGCTTCACCACACCTCAGCAACTGGCGATCAGCGGCGGCAGCGCCGGTGGTCTGCTGATCGGCGCGGTGCTCAATCAGCGGCCGGAGTTGTTTGCTGCTGCGATTGCCGAAGTGCCGTTCGTCGACGTGCTGAACACCATGCTCGACCCGGATCTGCCGTTGACCGTCACCGAATACGACGAGTGGGGCAATCCTGAAGAACCGGACGTCTATGATCGGATCAAGGCCTACGCCCCGTACGAAAACGTCACCGCACAAGCTTATCCGGCGACCCTGGTGATCGCCGGCTACAACGACAGTCGCGTGCAGTACTGGGAAGCGGCCAAGTGGGTGGCGAAATTACGCGCGACCAAAACCGACACCAATCCCCTGCTGCTCAAGACCGAATTGGGTGCCGGGCATGGCGGGATGAGCGGTCGTTATCAGGGATTGCGTGACGTAGCACTCGAATACGCATTTGTTTTCAAGGTTTTGGGCATCGCCTGAGGAACTTGGCCCGGTGATTCGGTCTTAAGACCAGACACCGGGCCCGGTACGACACATACCCCCTGTGGGAGCGGGCTTGCTCGCGAAGAGGCCATCACATTCAACATCAATGTTGTCTGACACACCGCCTTCGCGAGCAAGCCCGCTCCCACAAGGGATTTGTGGTGGATTGCAGATCCGGAACAGCAACAAACACAAGAAAAAGACCGTGACGACATGTCAGAACCGACCTTACTGAACAACGAAATTCGCGACTGGCTGATGGACTGTGGCCTGTTCGATCAACTGCTGCCGGCGGACTTCGCCACGGCCTCGGGTTACTTCAGCATCAGCACCATTGCTCAGGGCGAAGAGATTTTCCATGAGGGTGATGCCGGCAGCTTCATGTGCATCATCCACACCGGCCAGGTGGCGGTGCAGAAAACCAACAGCGACGGGCACCTGGTGACCATGGCAACGTTACGCAGCGGTCGGGCGTTCGGCGAAATGGCCGTACTCGACGGCGAACGCCGCTCGGCCAGTTGCGTGGCCGCGAGCAATTGCCAGTTGCTCAATCTGGGCAAGGATTCGCTGGAAAAGATGCTCAACGATGCGCCGAAAATCGCCGCCAAAATAATCCGCGCCCTCGCCTTCTCCCTCTCCAAACGCTTGCGCATGGCCGATGGGCAACTGCTCTCGCAGCAGGTTTAACCGCCGGGTGACTTGATCTTCGTGCTGTTTGGCTCAAGGCCCGGTAACGGTTGATCCTTGGTCGGAGGACTGGGCATCTCGATCGGCACCAGCGGCGGGCCGCCACTGCCGGGGCCGACCTTGGGCACGCTGGTCGGGGTGATTTGCGGGTACGGTGTCGGTGTCGCGGTGCCCGGCGAACCGGGCAGCGGCGCAGGGCTGGTCGGAATGGTTTGCAACTGCTGGGCCTGCACTGCAGTTATCGAGAGCGCGGCCAAGGCAATGACCGTTAGAATGGTGCGCTTCATCAATGGCTCCGTTGGCCTTGTTGTCTTTTTGCAGGCTACTCCCAACGGCGCGTGTTTGCCTTCTCCCTCTTATGCCAATTTCTCCTCAAGTGAGTCCCATGAAACGTTTCGTTCTGCTCGACACCACTCCAATTCCTGAAAATGGCGGTGCCTTGTGCCTGTTCGAATACGGTGAGGATTTCGTCATCAAGATCCAGGGCGGCGACGGCGGGCAACTGATGAACACCCGCATGCACGGCTCGGAAGACGCTCTGGCGGAGATCCCGTGCCGTAAAGTGGCCGGCCGGCCGAATTCGCGCGTGCTGATCGGCGGCCTGGGTATGGGCTTCACCCTCGCGTCGGCCCTCAAGCATCTGGGCAAGACCGCTGAAGTGGTGGTCGCCGAACTGGTGCCGGGCGTGGTGGAGTGGAACCGTGGACCGCTGGGCGAGAAAGCCGGGAACCCGCTGCTGGACCCGCGCACGGCCATTCGCATGGAAGACGTGGCCAAAGTCCTGCAAGCCGAGCCGCAAGGTTTCGACGCAATCATGCTCGACGTCGACAACGGCCCCGAAGGCCTGACCCAGAAGGCCAACAGCTGGCTCTACTCCGCTGGCGGCCTGAGCGCCTGCGCCAAGGCCCTGCGGCCTAAAGGCGTGCTGGCCGTCTGGTCCGCGAGCGCTGACCGACAGTTTTCCGACAAACTGAAGAAGGCCGGCTTCAAGGCCGAGGAAGTCCAGGTCTTCGCCCATGGCAACAAAGGTACCCGCCACACCATCTGGATTGCCGAGAAGCTCAAGGGCTGAGCTAAACTGCGATTAATACCGTCATTAGTCTTTTTACAAAGGTGAACCCATGAGTTCGTCAACGCCTCCCACCAACACGTCGAAACTGGACCGCATCCTTGCAGACAACCAGCGCGACAAGGAAATGGGTTACCGCGACAAGGCCTTGAAAATGTACCCGCACGTGTGCGGCCGTTGCGCCCGTGAGTTTTCCGGCAAGCGCCTGAGCGAACTGACCGTGCACCACCGCGACCACAATCACGACAACAACCCTCAGGACGGCTCGAACTGGGAACTGTTGTGCTTGTATTGCCACGATAACGAACACTCGCGGTACACCGATCAACAGTATTTCGGTGAAGGCTCGCTGAGCTCGCCGAAAATCGCCAAGGCGACACATAACCCGTTTGCCGCGTTGGCTGGCCTGATGAAGAAAGACGAGTAATATCTTCAGCGCCTCGACCGGCCCCTTCGCGAGCAAGCCCGCTCCCACAGGAGATCTTCTGTGAACACAACATTTGTGAACACTCAGGATCCATTGTGGGAGCGGGCTTGCTCGCGAAGACGGCCGACCAAACACCACCAATCTACAAACTGACCACCCTCCCCCAATCCCCGTATAATCGCCGTTTTTTCCCCGAAGGCATCCGCTCGTGGCAGACAAACGGTACAGCTGCATTGGTTTGTATAACCCCAAATCACCGGAGAACGTCGGTTCGGTGATGCGCGCCGCTGGCTGTTATGGCGTGGCGTCCGTGTTCTATACCGGCAAGCGTTATGAACGCGCCGCCGACTTCGTCACCGACACCAAGCGTGTCCACTACGACATTCCGCTGATCGGCATCGACGACCTGAAAAAAATCCTGCCGCTGGGCTGCGTGCCGGTTGCTGTGGAATTGGTGGACGGCGCCCGTTCGCTGCCGGAATACACCCACCCGGACCGCGCGCTGTACATCTTCGGCCCGGAAGACGGCTCGCTGGATAAAGAGATTCGTGACTGGTGCGAAGACGTGGTCTACATCCCGACCACCGGTTGCATGAACCTGGCGGCCACCGTCAACGTCGTGCTCTATGACCGCATGTCCAAGGGACTCAACACTCGGTCCGGGGCGAAATTTCGCTGATTCACCGCACATCCGATGGAACAAGCCGCCCGCCTCGGCAGTCAGCTTAAGTATCTATTCCTGAAGCAGCTATTCCCGACTGGAGACAGATCATGAGCGAACTCAAACGCGTAGAGCGCATCGAATCCACCCCGTTCCAGACTCACACTGAGCAGAACGTGCAGGGCTGGGAACGCATCGGCTCCCTGGCCGGCGGCGTGGTGATGGTCGGCAAGGGCCTGCGTCGCGGTGGTGTGTTCGGGTTGATTCAAGTGGCGATCGGCGGTGTGGCCCTGGCGCGTGGTATTACCGGACACAGTTCGGCGAAAAGCCTGCTGGAGAAAAGCCGTCAGGACATGAACAACGTGCGGGCGAAGATTCAGCGGGCGGGTGAAGAGTTGAACCGGTTGAAGGCGAATGCGGAAGCGGCGACCAATACCGCTACCGTGACCGGTAATGATTCGTTGAAATCTCCGAAAACCGGGGCTTGATCCAGGAAATTCGATGAGGCTTAGGGCCTCTTCGCGAGCAAGCCCGCTCCCACATTTGATCGTCAGTGGACACTGGTTATGTGTACGACAGAGATCTAATGTGGGAGCGGGCTTGCTCGCGAAAGCGGTGTTACTGAAGTAACTCCGTATCAAGGACTTTGGAGGGCTCGCCAATGATGCTTTCGGCGAGCTGAACAAATTCCTTGGTGTCCACGCTCTCCAGATGCATCGCCCCGCGTAACACATCATCCAGCGAGCGTTTGTTGCGGGTCTTCAGGCGAATCTCGCGATCCAGTTCCTGCAGTAACACGACCGCTTTCGACACCTGCGCCGGGCTGACCTGCTCAGCGCGCAAGGTCGTGACGTTCTGGCTGTCCTTGGCCAGCTTCTTCTGCAAACTCTCATACCGCTCGTCACTCATGCCACCGGCGCGACGCACCAGTTCGATGGCGTAATACTCGGCAAATCCTTCGCTGATCCAGTCACTGCGCTGCTGATCGTTGATCCGTCCGAACACCTGCGCCAACTCCCGCACCAGCGCGCTGGTACCGCTTTCGCTGACCAGCGGCAGACGGGTGTTCAGATAGATCGATTCGTGCGCGCCCAGGCTGCCACGCCACATCGGGTCGTTGGCGCCGACAATCAACAGTTTGACGGGATGACGGGGATACACCGCCTGCACTTGCGGCCAGACAAAGGTCAACAGTGTCAGCACATCCATGCGGCGCATGCCCTGGCCCTGAGGTGAGGCAACGGTGACTTCGGTTTCCCCAAGCCGCGTGCGACGGCTGCCGAGGTGGCCGGCGAGCATCCAGCCGGTGGGCCGGTCGAACAATCGAGAGACGTTATCGATCCGGAATTTGTTCTTGCCAATTCGCGGCCAGGCGGTTTCAACGCTTTTCCAGCCGGTGGGCAATTCGAATTCAAGGCGTGAAACCAGCTCGATGCCGTCCTGCTGATCGAGTTTGGCTGCCGGCACCAGATCGTCGCCGCGCATCAGCGCCCAGGTCGGGGTCATGCGCGTATCGAAGCTGCCGCTCTTGCGTCCGTGGCTGATGCGTACGCGGTAGGTCAGGCTGGCCTTGTCGGCGGCCGGACGCCAGACACCACGGGGCTGCTTGCCCGGCGTGAGCTGCCATTGGCCGTCGGCCTTGAAATCGCTGTAGTGGCTGCCATCGCCCAGGTCGAAATCCAGACTGCGCACCGCCGCCCCCTGAGCCAGGGTCAGCCGCACTTCAGCCTGATCGCTTTGCGGCAACAGGCGCACGTGGTAATCCAGATCAACCTTCTTCGCCGCCCACACGGGCGAACTCAGGGCCAAAAGCCCAAAGGCCAACGCCAGCCGCAATCCCACAGCCATACACACTCCTTCGTGAAACGTTAATACGCTTGGCGATTAACCCGCCCGAAAAATCAGATGGTCTTCCCAATCGTCTTCGGCCACGCTGCCTTCGGCGAGCATGCGTCCGGACTGGGAAATACGTTCGTGGTGCACCGCATCGCGATCACCGCACACCAGATGGTGCCAGAGCGGCAGGTCCTTGCCTTCGCTGACCAGTCGATAGCCGCAGGTCGGTGGCAACCATTTGAACTCATCAGCCTTGCCCGGCGTGAGCTGGATACAGTCGGGGACGAAATCGCGGCGGTTCGGGTAATCGGTGCACTGACAGGTTTTCAGGTCCAGCAGCTTGCAGGCGATGCGCGTGTAATAGACGCTGTTGTCGTCTTCATCTTCGAGCTTTTGCAGGCAGCACAGGCCACAGCCGTCGCACAGCGATTCCCATTCCTCTTGATCGAGTTGATCGAGGGTTTTGCGTATCCAGAACGGTTCGACTTTGGCGGCCATGGCTCAAGCATCAACATCAGGTGGTGAAAAGGCCGCCAGTCTAGTGCCAAGGCCCTTGTGGGCCAAGCGTTGGCGACTGCCGGTAGAACGAGCTTGTCAGTTATCGCGCCGCCCAGTAGGGTTTTGCGTCGCCCCACACCTTCAAACGTAGCAAGGAATCTCCTGATGAGTGCTAATCCACGCGTTGCCGACTATGCCATCCACCCTCAGTTCACCGACCGCTGGTCGCCCCGTGCCTTCACCGGCGAAGCGATCTCCGAAGAAACCCTGCTGAGCTTCTTCGAAGCTGCACGCTGGGCGCCATCGGCCTACAACTCGCAGCCGTGGCGGTTTCTGTATGCGCGTCGCGACACGCCAAACTGGGAGCGCTATCTGGGGCTGCTGAACGAATTCAACCGCAGCTGGGCGCAACACGCCTCGGCACTGGTGATCGTGATCTCGAAAACCACCTTCGCGGTGCCCGGCGCCACTGAAGAAACCCCGGCCTTGTGGCACACCTTCGACACCGGTTCCGCTTGGGGCCATCTGGCGCTGCAAGCGAGCATCAGCGGCTGGCACACCCACGGCATGGCCGGTTTCGACCAGGACCTGACCCGCAAGGAGCTGAACATTCCTGAGGGTTATGCGCTGCACGCGGCGGTGGCGGTGGGCAAACTGGGCGACAAGGCGACGCTGGCGGACTACCTGCAAGCGCGCGAAGAGCCAAGCCCGCGTCGTCCGCTGAGCGAGTTGGCGGCCGAAGGCGACTTCACCCTCTAAGCCACACTACAAAACCAATGTGGGAGCGGGCTTGCTCGCGAAGGGGCCATCACGTTCAACATCGATGTTGACTGACAGACCGCTTTCGCGAGCAAGCCCGCTCCCACATTTTATTGCGGTGTACTCAGTAGCCGCGATTGAAATCCACTTCCCCGCGCAACGCCTCACCCGCCTGATACGCCCGCAGGTTTTCGACAAACAGTTTCACCATCATCGATGGCGAGGTCGGTGCCGAGCTGTGGCCGGTCAGCAGCAAGCCCCAAGCGGTCCAGAACGGATGACGTTGCGGCAGCGGCTCCTGACGGCAGACGTCGATCACGGCACCGGCCAGATGCCCTTCTTTCAAGGCCTCCACCAGGTCCGCGTCGACCACTGCCACGCCGCGCCCGACGTTGATGAACAACCCGGTCGGCTTGAACTGCTTGAACAGCGCCGCGTCGTACAGGTCGTGGGTGTTCGGCGTATTGGGCAGCAGATTGATCACGTAATCCACTTCACCGACCAGACGCGGCAGATCAGCCAGCGCCCCGACTTCGGTAAACGGCGCCTGCTCGCGGGCTTCGCTGGCGATGCCGTACAACTCGACACCAAACGGCACAAGGAACTGCGCCACGGTCTGGCCGATGTCACCGGTGCCGACGATCAACACTTTACGGCCGGCCAGGCTTTGGCCTTGGCGACTGTCCCATTTGCGCTCGACCTGGCTGACCAGCCGCGGCAGCACTTCGCGCTCGTGGCCGAGCATGTAGGTCAGCACGTATTCGGCCATGACCTGCCCGAAAATCCCCACCGCCCGAGTCAGGCGATAGTGACGTGGCAAGCCATCGGCCAGCAGCGGCGTAATGCCCGCCCAGGTCGATTGCAGCCATTGTGGCTCGTGGCCCTGACGCAGCAAGGTCGCCAGCAGGTCCGGCTGACCGAGCCAGATCGGACAATCAGCGGCCTGGCTGGCCAGTTCGGCGGAGTCGCCGCTGGTCAGCACTTCCAGGTCGGGCGCTGCTTGACGCAACAGCTGGGCGTACACCGGGTGGTCGTGTTCAGCAATCAGAACGCGCATGGTTCAAACCTTTCAAAAACAGTGCAGACGGCCGCCGACGGAGTATCACTCCATCGCCCTGGCTATCGCCAAAATCATTCCAGTGTTTCATAAAGGCTCTGAACAGAGCCTGTCTGCCGGTCACATCGGATCGTTGCGGCGCAGCAATTCTTCCGGCAAGTGTTCGATGTACTCGTCTTCGGCCGGCGGCATTTGCAAGTGGTAACCCTGCTTCTCAAGGTTTTCCAGCACCACGGTGATGTCCTCGCGCGACAGTTTGCGCTCGGGGGTCAGCACCAGGTCAAAGGCGTGATGCGGTTTGCCGAAGGCGGCCATCAGACTTTCCGGGACGCGCTCCAGTGCATCGCTTTTGAGCACATAGAGGTACATCTCGTTTTTCTTCAAGCTTCGATAGATGGAGCAAATACGTTTCAAGGCTGTTCTCCGGCGGTGGCCAGGCTGTCGAGCAGCGCCTGGCCCATCAATTCGCGGCGCCAGCCACGCAGCGAATCAGGCAATTGGTAAGGACCGTTGGGATAGCCGCTCTTGAGCAGCGCTTCCAGGGTTTTCTTGCGCAGCATCAGCTCTGGTGCAATGTTCAGGCGTTCGGCTTCGGCCTGGCCGATCGCACGCAGCCGTTTGACCAGCGTGGCGGCGTCCACCGGCAAAGGCTCCGGCACCGCAGGCGGCCATTGATCAGGCGACACACTGCCAGAGCGTTTGATCAGATCAAGCAGAAATTCGCCGTCCTGACGCACGGTACGCGGGTGCATGTCTTCGATTTTCGCCAGCGCGCCGAGGTTGTCCGGCTGAGTCCGCGCCAGCGGCCACAGCGAATGCTCACGGACGATGCGGTTGCGCGGCAGATCACGGGCGCGGGCCTCGCGCTCGCGCCAGGCACACACTTCACGCAACACGGCGAGTTGGGCGCGGGAGAGTTTCCAGGCCAGCTTGGCTTCGCGATAGACCTCATACGGATCAACTTCGCGACGCAGGTTGGCCACCAGCTCGGCGCCGTCTTCCAGGACCCAGGCGTACTTGTCGTCAGACAGCTTCGGACGAAGCTGTACGAAAACCTCCGCCAAGTGCAAAGCATCTTCGGCGGCGTAGCTGATTTGGGTGTCGGAAAGCGGACGTTGCAGCCAGTCGGAACGGGTCTCGCCCTTGGGCAGGTCGATGCCGAGCACTTCCTGCACCAGCCGCGAATAGCCCATGGAAAAACCGAGGTTCAGATAAGCGGCGGCCAACTGAGTGTCGAACAGCGGCACCGGCAGGCTGCCGGTCAGGCGCAGCAGGACTTCGAGGTCTTCGCTGCACGCATGGACGACTTTGATCACGGCCGGGTTTTCCAGCAACGCGGCCAGTGGCTGCCAGTTATCGATGCTCAGCGGGTCAATCAGGTAAGCGCGTACGCCATCGCCGATCTGCAGCAGGCCTGCAATCGGATAAAAGGTGTCGACCCGCATGAATTCGGTGTCGAGGGCAACGAATGGCAGCTGCTGCCACTCGGCGCAAAACTGACCGAGGCTATCGTTGTCGCGAATCCAGTGAATATCGATGGCCACACGGCTCTCCCTTGAAGAATGGCGCGCAGTATATATCGCCCCCGGCGATTTCCGCGCATTCACTGAACAAGAGCTTTAGCGAAAACGCCTGCAAAACAGCAAGAAATGTCTGACAAGCGGAGACTAGCCGGCCTTACGCAGTACGTAGACGCGCATCCGCGCACAGCCGGGCAGGAAGTCCTGATGACTGAGCAAACGCAAACCTGCGAGCTTGAACTCGGCTTCGACGTCGGCCTTGCTGGCCAACGGTCGGGCCAGAGCGCCCTGTGCGTCCGTGCGCCGACCTTTGAAATGAGCATCGACCCGTACGGCCACAATCACCGTATCGCGACTGACCCGATGGAACTCCTTGAGCATGGCCAAGCGATGCTCGGGGCAGGTGAGGTGTTGAAACAGTTGCATGCAAAAAATGCAGTCAACCGCATTCGCCGACAAGCCGATGGTAAACGCCGAACTCTGAAAGGTTTTGACCCGCTCCAGCAAACTCTGCGGATGGTGGGTACGGGCATGATCGAGTATGTCCTGCGATGGGTCGGCCGCGAGGATCACCCGGTTTGCATGCTCGGCCAGTACTGGCCAAAAGCGCCCGACACCGCAAGCCAAATCAAGAACAAGACCCGGCTCGCCGGCAGCCTTGAGCGCGTTGCGCACCAATTGCTCGTCACGCCAGAACGTCAACCGCCCGGCCAGGCCACGCGGTCGCGGCTGAAGACAGACGCGGGCGTGCTCCTGATCGTAGCGCCGGGCGATCTCAAGCTCGATGGCAGATGGGGGTTGAGCGGACATGTGCAATGGCTCTCGGGGGAAACTCTGCCGGCCGCACGTTAGCGGCCGGGACATGAAAAAAGGTTGAGGTACTCACTCTGTGGCCAATACGCCGTCGTTCACCGCACCACGACATCCAGCAAACATATCCAGACTCTGCTTGTACACCTTGCTCTGGACCTCCAGCAGACCGAGCATCGAATGGAACAGGTTGTCCTGGCTCAAGGGCTTGTTGCGACTCAGTTGCAGGCAATTGGCGTCCACCAAGAACGACTTTTGATAGCTGTCGGAAAACCAGGCCAACATCGCGACATGCTTTTGTTGTTCCGGTGCCAGCATGTAAGGCGTGCCATGCAGGAACAAGTTGTACTCGCCCAAGGATTCGCCGTGGTCCGACAAATAGAGCATCGCGGTGTCGACTTTGTCCTGATTTTTGCGCAACAAATCGATCAGGGTGGACAGCACGTGGTCGGTGTACACCAGGGTGTTGTCGTAGCCATTGACGATACTTTCGCGACTGCAATTGTTCAGGGCGTTACTTTCACAAACCGGGGTGAAGCGCTCGTATTCTTTCGGGTAGCGCTTGAAGTATTCCGGACCGTGACTGCCCATCTGGTGCAATACCAGTACCGTGTCTTTATCCAGGGTATCGATGAAGTGCTGCAAACCCTGCAACAGGATTTCATCGCGGCACTCACTATCGGCGCACAGTACCGGGTCTTTCAGGTTACTGACGTCGTCGACGGTAACCCTATCGCAAGTACCTTTGCAGCCCGATTGGTTATCGCGCCAGATCACGTCGAGACCCGCGCGTTTGAGCACGTCCAGCAGGCCTTCCTGATTCTTTGCCTTGCTGGCGTTGTAATCCTTGCGACCCATGTCGGAGAACATGCACGGCACCGACACCGCTGTTTCCGTCCCGCAGGAATGCACGTCGGTGAACGCGATCAGGCCGGCCTCTTTACTCAGTTTGGGTGTGGTGTCACGGTCATACCCCAGGACGCCGAAGTTCTCGGCCCGGGCACTTTCGCCCACCACCAGCACGGTCAGGGATTTGCGCTCATGGGTTTGCCAGGCGGGATTTCGCTGGGCATCTTCACCCAGTTTGACGAAGGGCTGCTGCGCAGACGCGACCTGCTCACGCAGAAAGCCGAAAGAGGCACCGATGTAGTTGCTTGGCACGACCATCAGGCGCAATTCATGATGATTGCGAAACAACGAAGACAGGCCCTGATAGTTAATCAGTGCAACGCCACCGATCACGGCAACCGACGCAACACATACCAGTGCTTTACTTAACAGTTCACGGTGCCAGCGACGGTAATTAACCGGGGTCCGCCACAATAACAACGATGGCAAGACACCCAACAGAAGGATATAAACAAGCAACTTCAACGACAGCAAGTCACGCACTTCTGTCGCATTAGTTTGCGCAAAGTTACGCAGCATGCCGGTGTCAATCAGCACGCCATATTGAGCCATGAAGTACGCTACGCTGGCACTGACCATAAAGATCAGCGTCAAAACGGGCTTCATTAGCGGCCGGAACGCCAGCAGGGTCAGCACAATGTTGAATGCAGCAACGATCATCGCCCCGAATGCCACACGCATGACGATGCCTTGACCGTCAGAGGTCGTGATTTCAAACAGGTGTTGCCACAGAACTAAATTGAACCCTGCCAATAGAAAGGCACTGGCAATCAGTGTCACCCACTCGGGGCGCACGGCTTTAATCTTCAACATGATGATCGGCTGTTCCTGAATAAAAGTGCCTTCGCCAAATGTGAAAATTTCATTGGCCGTAACATCACTAAGTTTAAGCTGCCAACCATCAATTTTTTGTGAAAAAGAAGCCAACGATTAGTTGGCTTCTGGTTCGAGGCAAAAACGGTTCACTTATTTGAGAATGATTCAGGTTCTGTTCAGGCTTGATTCAAATACCAACGCCAGTCCTGCTCGCCGACTTCGCCCATGAACTGTCGATACTCGGCACGTTTTACCGCCAGGTACACGCCGAGGAACTCACCGCCGAACGCTTCCCGAGCCCAGCTTGAACCTTCCAGTGCCCGCAACGTGGTCAGCCAGTCAGTCGGCAACAGTTCCGTGGCCTGGGCGTAGCCATTGCCCTCCACCGGCGCGCCAGGATCGAGTTGTTCGCGAATACCGCGATGGATCCCGGCCAGAATCGCCGCAGCCGCCAGATACGGGTTGGCGTCGGCGCCACAGATGCGGTGTTCGATATGCCGGGAAAATGCCGGCCCGCCGGGCACGCGCAAACTCACGGTGCGGTTGTCCACGCCCCACGTGGGTGCCAGCGGCGCATAGCTGTTGGTCTGGAAGCGACGGTAAGAGTTGGCGTTCGGACAGAACAGCAGCAATGAATCGAGCAGCGTACTGAGCATCCCGCCGACCGCCTGCTTGAGCAGTGGTGTGCCGTCCGGGGCTTCGCTGGCGAACAGGTTATTGCCCTCCTGGTCCGCCAGGCTGACGTGCATGTGCATGCCAGTGCCCGCCAGGTCATCGAATGGTTTGGCCATGAAACACGCCGTCATCCCGTGTTTGTGGGCCACGCCTTTGACCAGCCGTTTGTAGCGCACCGCTTCGTCCATCGCCTGCAAGGCGTCGGTGCGGTGTTCGAGGGTAATTTCCACTTGTCCCGGCGCGTATTCGGAAATCGCCGTGCGCGCCGGAATGCCCTGGAGTTTGCAGGCACTGTAGAGATCGGCCAGAAACGGTTCGATCTGCTCCAGTTCACGCAAGCCGTAGACCTGAGTCCCTCGCGGCCGCCCGCCATCGACATCTCGCGCCGGTTGCGGCCGACCGTTGCTGTCGCGCTGCTGATCCAACAGGTAGAACTCCAGCTCCGCCGCCATCACCGGGTAATAACCGTCGGCCTGCAAGCCCTCGATGACTTTCGCCAGCAGATGCCGTGGATCGGCAATCGTCGCGGGCATGCCCTCCTTCGGGTGCATGCTGACCTGCACCGCCGCCGTAGGAATCAGCCGCCAGGGCATGCGCGTCAAACTGCCGCTGATCGGGTACGCCCGGCAGTCGATATCGCCAACGTCCCAGACCAGGCCGGAGTTTTCCACGTCATCACCGTTGATGGTCAGACCAAGAATGGTGCTCGGCAATGGCCGCCCGCTTTCGTACACCGCCAGCAGTTCATCGCGGTGCAGCAACTTGCCCCGAGGTACACCGTTGTTGTCGAGGATGAACAACTCGAACATCTCGATATCCGGATTCTGTTCCAGAAAGGTCAGGGCTTCTTGCTTGGAGGCGAAAGATGTCGTGGCAACACTCATGGGAATTCTCTTATTTCCGCGTCAGGCAAACGCACAGGCGTCGCCGCTTTGATCCCGGCGCATTGCGCGGGACCTGTAAGAACAATCAACGAGGAATGCAGGAATCCGGTGGGCGCGCGTGACGGCAGTGCCACAGCGCCCAAAAGGCTAATTCGGAGGGAAGTGCGACGGGACAACCGTCCATAGATAAAACCGCAGAGAACAGATGACCCGCAGCGTCACACGGGAGGTTAAGTCGTTAAATCGTGATTTGAAGAACTTTGGTTGCAGGTTGGCTAAACAATTGAGCAGCACCACGGTACTTGTAGCAGCTGCCGAAGGCTGCGTTCGGCTGCGAAGCAGGCGCAAATTCTGCCACCGGATTAACCTGCCATACCGCATTGGCTGTTTTAACGTCTGCTTCGCAGCCGAACGCAGCCTTCGGCAGCTGCTACAGGGAGTACGGGGTGTTATTTAATTTCTAAATACTGCTTCGGACTTTCTGATTTGCGGCCCTCAGGCCTCGCGCGCCTAATCGGCTCCTTGTCATTCAAGGTCCGATAGATGGAAAACGTTCGCGCAACCTCTCGCCCCGCCCTCTGGCTGATGTTCAGCATCATTCTTGTCGCCCTGAACCTGCGGCCTTCCATGGCCGCCGTTGGTCCTTTGCTGTCGGCGATTCGCGGCGACATAACACTGAGTTTCAGCCTGGCCTCGCTGTTGACCATGCTGCCAGTGATGGCGATGGGGTTGGCGATGTTCTTTGGGCTGAGCGTCAGCCAACGAATCGGCGAACAACGCACCGTGGTGCTCTCGCTGCTGATCATCGGCGTGGCCACGGTGTCGCGGTTGTTCCTCGATTCAGCGGCCGAACTGATCCTCAGCGCCGTGCTGGCGGGTATCGGTATCGCGCTGATCCAGGCGTTGATGCCGGCGCTGATCAAATCCCGCTTCAGCGACAACGTTTCCGTGTGCATGGGGCTCTACGTCACATCGATCATGGGCGGCGCAGCGATTGCGGCGTCGTTTGCACCGCTGGTGATGATCCGTACCGGCAGCTGGCGCGTAGGCCTGGCGATCTGGGCGGCGCTGGCGCTGGTAGCGTTGCTGTTTTGGTGCGTGCAACGTGAAAGGCTGCCGGCGCAGCCTGCTCAGGCGCAGCGAAATGGCTCCTTCTTTGGTAATTCCCGCGCCTGGTTACTCGCCATCTTCTTCGGCCTGGGCACGGCGTCCTACACCTGCGTGCTGGCCTGGCTGGCGCCGTACTATGTGGAAAAGGGTTGGAGCGAACAAAATGCCGGGTTGCTGCTGGGTTTCTTGACCGCCATGGAAGTGTTGTCCGGCCTGCTGACACCGGCCATCGCCAACCGCAGCCGTGACCGGCGCGTGGTGCTGGTGGTGTTGCTGGCGTTGATCATGGCCGGTTTCTGCGGGCTTGTTCTCAGCCCGCAACACTTGAGCCTGTTGTGGCCCTGCCTGTTGGGGCTCGGCATCGGCGGGCTGTTCCCGATGAGTCTGATCGTGTCCCTGGATCATCTGGACAATCCCCAGCGTGCCGGTGGCCTGACCGCGTTCGTGCAAGGCATCGGCTACCTGATCGCCGGTCTCTCGCCGTTGATTGCCGGGTTGATCCGCGATCAGCTCGGCAGCTTCGAATGGGCCTGGTGGTCACTGACCGGCGTTATGGCACTGATGATCCTGATGGTCTTACGCTTCGATCCGCGGCATTACGCCCAACACATTCGCTGACCCAGGAACCCACCTCATGAAACACACCGGTTTCGCCGCCGCTCACGTCGGCATGCTGCTCTGGGCACTGTTGATCGCTGCATCGTTTTCTGCGGCAGCACAGGTCAGTCAGGCCATCGACCCGATCCTGCTGACCGGTTTGCGCCTGCTGTTCTGCGCCCTGGTATTTTTGCCGCTGCTGCTGTTCAAGGGCGATACCGCCATGACCGCCCGCGGACTGTTCGGCCATGCCGCGCTCGGCTTGTTGCTGGCGGTGTATTTCGGCTCGCTGTTCGAAGCACTGCGCTACACCTCGGCCGTCAATACCGGAACGATGTTCACCTTGGTGCCACTGCTGACATTGCTGTTCGAAGCCGTATTGATGCCCGACAGCAACCTGAAACAGCGGGTGCTGCCGATGCTGATTGCCGCTGCCGGGGCCGTGTTGCTGGTTTTGAAAGGCGCAGGCCCTGGTGAGCTGCCATCGCCGTATGCGGTGGCGGTGTATGGCGTCGGTTGCCTGGCGATGGCGCTCTACTCGCCCCTGAGTCAACGGCTCAAAGCCAGCAGCCTCAAGGGTCGCGGCCCGGTGGGCATGACTTTCTGGAACATGCTGTTCGGCGCGCTGTTTCTGCTGGCATTCTGTGGGTTCAGCGGCGGATGGCGATCGGCGTCATTGCTGACCGTGAGCGATTTCTGGTGGCTGATTTACCTGGCGGTGTTCGCCACGCTGGCGACCTTCTGGCTGCTGCATCGGGCCATCGGCGTTATCGCCCCTTCCTCGGTCATTTCCTACATTTACCTGAGCACGCTGTTCCTCACATTGTTCCACTGGTTCTGGTTACGTCAGTCGCCACTGCCACTGGAAATCATCGGCGCGCTGCTGGTGGGAGTCGGCATATGGGCACTGCTGATGTCCAGCCGCCGCGGGGAGCCTGCAGCCGTTCAGGGCTAAAGGCCTCTGGAACTGCCCCACAACTTTCCATGAAAACTCCTACAAGGCATTCTCCTGGCACCATCGTTCCGTTAGGATCACTCGCACAAGTTTGCGCACAGTCAGCGCAAGGAGCACAGCGAGACGGAACGGATGTTGAACAGTAACTTGCTTAGAAAGCTCGATATGCAGGACCTCATGGTGTTTATTGCCGTGTATGAGCAAAGCAGCGTCAGCGGTGTATCCGAGGCGCTCTGCGTCAGCCAGTCCACCGTGAGTTACTGCCTGAAAAAGCTGCGCACCAGCTTCGAAGACGAACTGTTCATCAATACCCGTGCGGGTATGCGCCCCACCTACAAAGCCAGCACCATGTACGCCCACGTGCTGAAGATCCTCGAAAGCATCAATCTGTGTCACGCCGGTGCGCCAGCATTCGACCCCACCCTGCAACCAGTCACCTTCAATATCTGCGCACCGGAATACTTCGAGCAGTTGATCCTGCCGCGTCTGTTGAAAAGCTTCGATTTCGCCGACCTGCCAGTGATGGTCAACATGCACAAGTTTGAAACCGACATCCCGGCCGAAGAGCTACGCGACGGCAGCCTCGACCTGGTGATTTGCTTCGGCCCGAACTTTCATCGCAATCACGGTGATTTCAAATCCCGGATGCTGCTGGAGGACGACCTTGTCTGTGTCTTCGATAAACGCGCCACACCGCCGGAGCCGCGTTTAAGCCTGCAAGCCTTCGTTGAACGCCGGCACGTGTTCCCGACACCCTGGACTTCCACCACCAACATGGTCGACGGCTGGCTGGCGCAGCAGGCGCAAAAACGGCAGATCGTCGCGCGTTCCAACAGCTACAGCGCGGCACTGAAGATGATCACCGGCACCGACTTCATCCTGACCCTGCCTCGGCGTATCCAGCAATTGCTGGCCAATGACGCGATCTTCAATCACTGCGAAGCGCCCAACGGCTTGCCGGGGTTCAGCCTCGACATGCAGTGGAGCCAGAATGCCGATCAGGACAGCGCCAACACCTGGCTGCGCGAGCAAGTGGTCAAGGCCTGCACCGAGCAGGAAATGGCCTGAATCTCAGTGGCTGATGGCTATCTTGGTGTAGGACTCTCGATCGATGTCGAGGATTTCCACGGCCAGTTGGACGTCAATGTCCGTCGGCCAATCACACAGCTCCTGCACCACAGCCAGCAAACTTTCGGACAACTGCTGCTTGATCTGCGGTGAGCGACCGCTCAACAGTGCCAGTTTCACATGCACAAAAGCTCGCTCACCCGACACCGTGCCGACCTTGAACGTCTCAACCTTAACCGCTCGGCTCTTGATGTCGTATTCGGCAGCAAACTGACCGGAAGCCACCAACGCATTATTAAGCCGAATCAACGCCACGTCGGCATTGAGCTCCGGCAGGTTGGCGGTGTATTCCATGTGCAGGTGAGGCATGACTGAGCTCCTGAAAGTGGGCAGAAAGGTCGTACATATAACACAGCATCGCCCTACTCACTCGGGCGGTAAAAGCGCGCGTTCACTCATGAACGCCTCCAGCCTCGACCTCAACCAGCGCTCGGCGGGGTCCGTATCGACATGACTGAGCCAGACCATGGACAGATCCAGGGTCGGCGCCTTGAACGGGAACGGTTCTTTGAACAGCTGGCCGGACGCGGCCATCGCTTCGGCGGCGTAATCCGGCAGACTGGCGATCAGATCGGTCCCGGCTAGCAAGGCCGGTAGCGAGCTGTATTGCGGCACGGAAAGGACGACTTGGCGCGTACGACCAATCTCCGCTAGCCACTCATCGGCGTAACCACTGACATTGGCAGTGTGGGAAACCAGCACGTGCGGTCGCGCGCAATATTCATCGAGCGTCAACGGTGTATCCGATGCGTCGGCGCGCAAAATGCTGGGCAGGATGTGCCGCAATAACTTGCGCTTGGCGTTGGCCGGCAGCCCGCGAGTCTGGCTGATACCCACCGTGATGTCGCCCGACGCCAGCAAATCCGGAATCCGCCAGTAATCGACATGCTGCACCACGAACACCACCTTGGGTGCTTCCTGGCGCAAGGCACGCAGCAACGGCGGCAGCAGGCCAAACTCGACATCGTCCGACAGCCCGATACGAAAGGTCATGGTACTGCTGGCGGGGTCGAAATCATGGGTCAGGCTCAACGCCACCGACAACGAATCCAGCGCTGGCGACAGGTGCAGAATAATCTCCTCGGCCCGCGCCGTCGGCTCCATACGATGCCCGACACGAATGAACAGCGGGTCGTTGAACATCGTGCGCAAGCGATTGAGTGCCGAACTGATGGTCGGCTGACCGAGAAACAACTTTTCCGCCACCCGGGTGACGTTACGTTCGAGCATCAGCGTTTCAAACACCACCATCAGGTTGATGTCGGCCTTGCGTAGTTCGTTACGATTCATCCACTGACCCCGCTCCCAAATCTGATGACAGTTTAGGTAGGTGTCGCAATCGGCGTCTATGCGACTCAAGCAGTTTGCGCTTAATTCGGATTCAGGCAGCGGCACTCACAACCGTAAGACCGCCCGTTGAAACGAAGCTGCTCTGACCGAGCAGCTTCACCGCCTGAAGCCTAGATTTCCTTGACCGGGGTCTGATCGTGGGTCCCTTGAATCAAACTGATGGCATGCACACAATCAGACTTGTTGACGTAAGCCTCCCCGCTGGCAATCGTTTCATGATTTCCCGCCCTCAAACGCCACCGCCATTGACCTTTGCCGGTCTGTGCGATGCCACGGGTTTGCCTGTAAATCTCAAAATACATTGCTCGCTCCTTGCGATTGCTGATGACGGCAGATCAGTGACCTGCGAAACCAGAGTAGATGAGGTCTTTTTGAGGCAGGGTCTTTCAATGTCAGGGGATGTTTCGCAGATATAGACTTGAATTGCGGGACGACCAATGGATTCGGGGGGCGGTAAATTGGGTGACTGCGCCGAGTAACTTTTCCCTTGAAGATGCATATTTTTCTTACGCTGCGATGCTGTCTGTTCCGACGCAAAAACTCTGATTCGAGCCTTTGGCGATCGCCCAGTCATCCATGCCATACAGACTGTTCACTGATTTTTCTGCTGAGTTGAATCGTCAGCTGACAGGACCAAAGGCTGTTCTTCCATCAGCACGGCATCTTCCTCAAGTTCTGTTTGAGGTTGAGCCGCTACCGTGGTGGTGACTGAGTCAGGATGGGGTAGGAAAACCCGCACAGCCCTTTCAATCAGTGAAAGGATTCCATAGGTGATGAAGCCAAAGATCAGTCCGACAACCACAATGCTCAAAGGGTGCATCTGCTCTGCGTCGGGACTTTCCAGCATGTAGCTAAAAGCCTGAACAGCAACGGCCAGGCAGGCTGAAAATGCTGCCACCAGTTTCACAAACACCCAAATCCGTCGCCATCTGTTCATGCACTCCCCCGTCATCCGGTGATTTGCCCTGTATTGCATGATAGCTAATGACCAGGGTTACACCGAAAGCCAGGGACATTGCGTAACTGTTTGATCGAAATCACTCGTTGATACAGCGTATGTTGGCGGAGGTAGCGGCAACACGGCTGCAGGGGTGCGAGGCGCTATTAGATGTCTACGCCAAACAGGCTTTCGAGGCTCATGATGAAAACCACTGACAAGTCGGGTGGCACTTCGACTACTGCGCCAATCGAGAAGGCGTCAACCGGCAATGTCTGGCGCACCATGCCTGGCGGCATCTGGGCATTGGGCTTCGTCTCGATGCTGATGGACATCTCCTCAGAGATGATCCATGCATTGTTGCCGCTCTATATGGTCACCGTACTGGGTACCTCCGTTCTGGCGGTGGGTCTCATCGAAGGCATAGCCGAGGCTACGGCCTCGATCACCAAGGTATTCTCCGGGGCACTCAGCGATCGATTGGGCAAGCGCAAACTGCTCGCGGCGCTGGGCTATGGACTGGGGGCACTGTCCAAACCGATCTTTCCTTTGGCGGGCTCGCTGGACTGGCTGATCGGGGCGCGTTTTATCGACCGCATTGGCAAAGGTATTCGCGGCGCCCCGCGCGATGCGTTGGTCGCCGACATCACGCCGCCCGAGATACGGGGGGCAGCTTTCGGCCTGCGGCAAACTCTGGATACCGTGGGTGCATTCCTGGGACCGTTGCTGGCGATCGGATTGATGTGGCTAACCGCGAACCACTTTCAGACTGTGTTCTGGGTGGCCGTCATCCCGGCCTTCCTTGCCGTCGCGGTGCTGCTGGTGTTCGTTCATGAGCCCAAACAAGTGGAAGGGACGCACCGGGTGCGTGCGCCTTTGAGCCGGCGGGAATTAGCCCGACTGGGTGCTGGCTACTGGTGGGTAGTGGGTGTCGCTGCGGTATTCACCCTGGCGCGTTTCAGCGAAGCCTTTCTGATTCTGCGCGGTCAGGCTGTCGGGCTGGCGCCGATGTGGGCACCAGCGGTGCTTGTCCTGATGGGGGTGGCGTACTCACTGTCAGCCTATCCCGCCGGGGCCTTGTCTGATCGTGTCAGCCGCGTAGCGGTGCTCGGCGCAGGGCTGGTATTGCTGATTGCTGCCGACCTGACTCTGGCGTTCGCGCCGGATATCGGAGGCCTGGTCGTTGGCGTCGTTCTATGGGGGCTGCACATGGGGTTTACCCAAGGGATATTCGCCGCCCTGATCGCCGATTGCGCGCCGGCTGAACTGCGCGGGACGGCATTTGGCATGTTCAATCTGTTGACCGGGTTGACCTTGCTGCTGGCCAGCGTCATCGCTGGGGCGTTGTGGGACACGGTAGGCTTCCAGGGCACTTTCTTGATGGGAGGGGGCTTTGCTGTTCTGACGTTGCTGGGACTGTGGGTGATCCAGGCGAGAGTTCAGGTTCGTTAGCAAAGAGCGACCTGAACGAAATACCAGAAACGAAAAAGCCCCTGAAATGTTTAACCATTTCAGGGGCTTAGTCTTATTCAATAATGGCGGAGAGATAGGGATTCGAACCCTAGGTACCGGTGAAGGTACAACGGATTTCGAATCCGTCCCATTCGGCCACTCTGGCATCTCTCCAACGGCGCGCATCATAACAACACTTTTGCCGGAAGCGAACCCCCTAAGCGAAATTTTTCCGTGCTATCAGATGCTTGCGTCGATTAAAGCGGTACGCCCAGACGATTGGCGACTTCTTCGTAGGCTTCGATGACGTCACCGAGGCCCTGACGGAAGCGGTCCTTGTCCATTTTCTTGCCGGTGGCTTTGTCCCACAGACGGCAGCCGTCCGGGCTGAATTCGTCGCCCAGGACGATGGAGCCGTCGGAGAACACACCGAATTCCAGTTTGAAGTCGACCAGCAGCAGGCCGGCGTCGTCGAACAGTTTGCTCAGGACTTCGTTGACCTTGAGCGACAGTTCTTTCATGCGAACCAGTTGCTCGGCGGTGCCCCAACCGAAGGCCACGACGTGGGATTCGTTGATGAACGGGTCGCCCTTGGCGTCGTCCTTCAGGAACAGTTCGAAGGTGTAAGGGTTGAGCTTCATGCCTTCTTCGACGCCCAGGCGCTTGACCAGGCTGCCGGCGGCGTAGTTACGCACGACGCACTCGACCGGGATCATGTCGAGTTTTTTCACCAGGCATTCATTGTCGCCCAGCAGTTTGTCGAATTGAGTCGGCACGCCGGCTGCTTCGAGTTTCTGCATGATGAAGGCGTTGAACTTGTTGTTCACCATGCCTTTGCGGTCGAGCTGCTCGATGCGCTTGCCGTCGAACGCCGAAGTGTCGTTGCGAAACAGCAGGATCAAGCGGTCAGCGTCGTCGGTCTTGAAAACCGATTTGGCTTTGCCGCGGTAGAGTTCTTCACGTTTTTCCATGATGGGCTCCGCTTGCTAAGTAGGTGGGCTAGGCGATGTGTCGCCAGTCGAGCCCTGAATCTTGATCGGCCAGTTGCAGCCAGTCCGGGTCGCACCCGAGGGTGTCGACAAAACATTGCCGGGCCAGCTGCGGCAGGTTGTTCTTGCTGCTCAGATGGGCCAGGACCAGGTGTTGCAGGCCTTGCCAGCCCAACTCGGACACCAGGAATGCCGCCTGATGGTTGTTCAAATGCCCCAGTTCACCGCCTACCCGCTGCTTGAGAAAGTACGGGTAGTGACCGCGAGCCAGCATGTCACGGCAATGGTTGGACTCGATCATCAACGCATCGAGGTCCCGATAGCCGTCCAGCACCTTGTTGCAATACGAGCCCAGGTCGGTCAACAGGCCAAAACGCCGCTCACCGTCACTGAAGACGTATTGCGTCGGCTCCTGTGCATCATGGGCCACGGCAATGACGCCGATGCTCAGTGCGCCGATCTGCAGTTGCTCGCCGCCGGCCAGAAGGCCAGCCGGTTCAATTGGTTTGCGCATCCCGCGCAGGGTACCGCGACTGAGGTAGACAGGCAGATTGTAGCGCCGAGACAGTAAACCCACGCCATGCACGTGGTCGGCATGTTCGTGGGTCACGAGTATCGCGCTCAGCTGCGCAGGGTTCACACCCAGGCGCAGCAGGCGTTTTTCGGTTTCCCGCAGGGAGAAACCACAATCCACCAGCACATACGTGTCAGCGCTGGCTATCAGCGTGCCGTTCCCTTGGCTACCGCTGCCGAGAACGGCAAAACGCATGTGATCAGCCCAGGTTGTCCTGAATCACGCTCAATACCTTGCGCGCCACATCTGCCGGCGCCACGGTGTTGATGTTTTTCTCGACGGTGACCTGGACGTTTTCGCCGACCTTGCTCAGGCGAACCTGATAACGCTCGGCACGGGCTTCAACTTCTTCCTTGCTCGGCGCGCTGCCGAACAGGCCGCTGAAGAAACCAGGTTTCTCGTCTTTCTTCTCGGCTTTTTCAGACAGGTTGATGTAGTACAAACCCAGACTGCGGTTGATGTCTTCAACGCGCCATTCGCCCTGTTCCAGCGCACGACCGACGCTCGACCAGGCACGATCCAGGTCGGTGCCGACGTTCAGGACAGGGTTACCGCTGCCGTCTTCGCTCAGGCTGACACGACTTGGCGTATCGGAGTCACGCGAAGCCAGCATGGAGACCGAACCGCCCTTCTCCGAGGTGCGGCTCATGCTCGCGAGCATGTCGTCGACCAGTGCCGCGTCCAGGCCAGTGTTGACCGAACGGTTGGTGAAGGCCACGTCGGAGGTGCTACCGGCAGGACGCTCGGCGCTGACCACGTAGATTTCACTGGTGTTGCGCTGCACGCCTGGCTCGATGCGGACCCGCACGCGGGTTTCGCTGTCGGCGCCGACACCGGCTGCGCTCAGGCGCTTGGCCATCGCGGCGGACAGTTCGTCGGAATGCTGCCAGGTGGTGGTGAATTCGCCGGTTTGCGGACGCTGTTCGTCCAGACGGAAACCGTTGTCCTGGAAGAACTGCACGGCCACTGGCCAGGCTTCGGCCGGCGGGTTCTGAGCGACGATCCAACGCGAATCACCGGTCTTTTGCAGGGAGTAGGCGCTGGCGTCAGCCGCTGCCGACAACGGCTGCGGACGAGGAACGATGTACTCGCCCTTGACGGTGTCATCGGCCACGTTGCGCGGGATCGGCAACAGCGGATCCAGACGTTTGGCGGTGCTGACATCCGGCGGCATTTGCATGGGTGCAGTCTGTTGCGCTTCCAGGTAATCGCTACCGCGGTCACGGAAATAACCTTCCGGGCCCCAGACCCATCCGCAGCCACTGGTGCTGGAGATGATCAAGGCAAGTGCGGAAAGTCCGGCCAATCGCTTCATGCGTAGTACTTCCTCAATTAAACCAGGACGCTGCACTGGCGCAGGGCCGTGCGAAGCGTTTCATGACAAGGTGCGCTCAGCCAGGTCAGCGGCAGGCGAATGCCTTCGTGCATCAGGCCCATTTCGACCAAAGCCCACTTCACCGGAATCGGGTTGGCTTCGATGAACAGATCCTTGTGCAGCGGCATCAATTTTTCGTTGATTGCCCGTGCAGTCTCGGCGTCGCCCTTGAGCGCGGCCTCGCACAGGTCAGCCATTTCGCGCGGGGCGACGTTGGCGGTGACGGAGATGTTGCCCTTGCCGCCCATCAGGATCAGCTCGACAGCGGTCGGATCATCGCCGGACAGCACGATGAAGTCCTTGCTCACGCCATCAAGGATTGCCTTGGCACGCTTCATGTCGCCGGTGGCTTCCTTGATACCGATGATGTTCGGCACAGTGGACAGGCGAATCACGGTCTCGGCCTGCATGTCGCAGGAGGTGCGGCCAGGAACGTTGTAGAGGATCTGTGGAATGTCGACCGCTTCAGCAATGTGCTTGAAGTGCAGGTACAAACCTTCCTGGGTCGGCTTGTTGTAGTACGGAACGACCAGCAGACAGGCGTCGGCGCCGGCCTCTTTGGCGTTGCGAGTCAGTTCTACGGCTTCGCGGGTCGAGTTGGCGCCGGTACCGGCGATGACCGGAATACGGCCATTGACCTGCTTGACCACGGCCTTGATGACGGCGATGTGTTCGTCTACATCGAGGGTTGCCGACTCGCCGGTAGTACCGACCGCGACAATGGCATGGGTGCCGTTTTCAAGGTGGAAGTCCACGAGTTTGCTGAGGCTGTCCCAGTCAAGACGCCCTTGTGCATCCATGGGTGTGACCAGTGCCACCATACTGCCCGCAATCATGAAACCGCTCCTGCCGGAAAAAGAGAGCGGTAATGGTACTGGCGCCAAGATGCTTGCACAAGCGAAGTACTGCGCTGCTGCCATTCCCCTTGGCGCTGCTTTTCGCTACCCTTCAGACTTTGATCGGTACTGATAAGCTCGTACGCCGGGTTCCAGCCTCCATTTTCGGCATCACAAGCCCCGATCCAGCGTTGCCACCCCTCGCTCTTGCCACTCTGGAGCACGTTGCAACCTTGCGGCTCGGGTTTTTTGAATTCGCATCCGCAGGCTCGCTCCCGGTAAAAAAAGCCCGTAGAAGTATCGACCGCTCATCGCTTTAGGAATGCTGCATGTCCACCCCCACAGTTCGCGAACAATTCCTTGTCATCAGTGCCCTCGGCGCCAACCCCATGGAGCTGACTAACGTCCTGTGCCGCGCCAGCCATGAAAACCGCTGCGCCGTGGTCACCTCTCGCCTGACGCGTCATGGCGAGTGCAGTGCGTTGATCCTCGAGATCTCCGGCAGCTGGGACGCCCTGGCGCGCCTCGAAGGCAGCCTGCCGAGTCTCGCCAAGAAGCACGCCTTTACGGTCAATGTGGTACGCAGCGCCGCGCTGGAGAATCGTCCTCAGGCCCTGCCATACGTCGCCTATGTCAGCTCGGCTTACCGCTCGGACATCATTAATGAGCTGTGCCAGTTCTTCATGGACCACAACGTCGAACTCGAGAACCTGACCTGCGACACCTATCAGGCTCCGCAAACCGGCGGCACTATGCTCAATGCCACGTTTACCGTGACCTTGCCGGCCGGCGTGCAGATCAGCTGGCTGCGCGATCAGTTCCTGGATTTCGCCGACGCGCTGAACCTGGATGCCCTGATCGAACCGTGGCGCCCACAAAACCCAATGTAAGGAAACTTTCATGGCCGTTGCCATCGACCAACCGGTTGCCGACTTCGAAGCACCCGCCACCAGCGGGCAGACCGTCAACCTCGCGAGCCTCAAAGGCAAGCAGGTGGTGATTTACTTCTATCCGAAGGACAGCACGCCAGGCTGCACCACTCAGGGTCAGGGCTTTCGTGATCAGCTTGATGCGTTTAAAGCCGCCAACACCGAAGTCTTCGGCGTGTCCCGCGACAGCCTTAAATCACACGAAAACTTCAAGGCCAAGCAGGCGTTCACCTTCGAGCTGATCAGCGACAAGGAAGAAGCACTCTGCCAGCAGTTCGACGTGATCAAACTGAAAAAGCTCTACGGCAAGGAATACATGGGCGTTGATCGCAGCACGTTCCTGATCGACAAGGACGGCGTGCTGCGTCAGGAATGGCGCGGAGTGAAGGTGCCGGGCCATGTGGATGCTGTTCTGGCTGCCGCTCAGGCGTTAAACAAAGCCTGAACATTTGGTGTCCTCTCGGACGCTATCGCGAGCAAGCTCGCTCCCACATTGGTTTTGTGTTCACACAGATCAAATGTGGGACCGAGCTTGCTCGGGATGAGGCCATCAGCCCCACCCTCCATTCTGGCTAGCTGTTAAAGCAGCGGCGCGACTTCTGGCTCCTTGCGCGGCCATGCATCCAGTACGGCCTTGAACAGGGTTGCTAGCGGAATCGCAAAGAACACCCCCCAAAAGCCCCACAGCCCGCCAAACAACAACACCGCGCAGATGATCGCCACCGGATGCAGATTGACCGCTTCCGAAAACAACAGCGGCACCAGCACGTTGCCGTCCAGCGTCTGGATGATCCCGTAGACCGCCATCAAATAGATGAACTGATCGCTCCAGCCCCACTGGAACAACGCAATCAGCATGACCGGCACGGTCACCACCACGGCACCGACGTAAGGCACCACCACCGACACGCCCACCAGTAACGCCAGCAGTGCCGCGTAGTTGAGGCCCAGAACAACGAAACCGATGTAGGTCACGCCACCGCAAATGAAAATCTCGATGACCTTGCCGCGAATGTAGTTGGCGATCTGCCGGTTCATCTCGTGAGCGACGCGGGTGATCAGCGCCCGCTCACGGGGCAAGTAACCCCGCACCCACTGACCGATCATCTCCCGGTCCTTGAGAAAGAAAAACACCAGGATCGGCACCAGCACCAGGTAGATCATGATGTTCACCAGCAGCGGCAGACTCGACAGCGAGAACGTCAGCGCCCACTGACCGAACTTGCCAATCTCGCCCCGCGCCACTTCGATGGCTTGCAGCACCTGCTCGTCGGACACCAGATGCGGGTAGCGTTCAGGCAGCAGCAATAACAGCGACTGCCACTTGGCGAGCATGCCGGGTAACTCGTTGAACAGCGTGATCAACTGATGCCAGAGCAACGGCACTACAACCACGATGAACACCAGCAATAGCCCCATGAACAACGCAAAGACCAACCCCACCGCCACCCCGCCCGGCATGCGCAGGCGCTCTAGAGTGACGACCAAGCCTTGCATCAGATACGCCAGCACCATCCCGGCCAGCACCGGTGCGAGCATGCCGCCCAGCGTCAGCACGGCGGTAAACGCCAGAAACAGCAGGACCGCCAGCACAACGGCCTCTTCATCGGAGAAGTAGCGCTGAATCCAGTCGCGTAACACTTTGAACATCAATAATCCTTAGAAACGAACGCAGCAGAATTCAGGCTTTTTTCAACCAGTAGCGGTAAACACCCGCTTCATCTTCTTCACGAAGCAGCGTATGACCCGCCAATCGGGCAAAGGTGCGGAAGTCGCGCTGTGAGCCCGCATCGGTGGCGATTACCTTCAGCACTGCGCCGCTGGCCAGTCGATTGAGCTCCAGCTTGGCCTTTAGTAACGGCAAGGGGCAATTCAGGCCGCTGGCGTCGAGCTCGGCGTCATGGGCTACAGCGTCGGTCATTGCATCACTCCGGGGGCAGGTGGTCGAGTGGCTAGAATATCTGGTCCGAAGCGTAGTGTCCGGCTACAGTAAGGTCTTTGTCGACTAAGGCTTTGTGCATGACTTTTTTGCGCCCTACCCTGCTGACGCTCGCTTGCCTGCTCGCCTCACCGGGCTTCGCCGACGACCTGCCGTCACTCGGCGACGCCAGTTCTGCCATCGTCTCGCCGCAACAGGAATACCAGTTGGGTCGCGCGTGGCTCGCGCTGTTGCGCAGCCAGGTTTCACAGCTCAACGATCCACAGCTCAAGGACTACGTCGAATCCAGCGTCTACCGGCTGGTAGAGACCAGCCAGGTCAATGACCGGCGCCTGGAATTCATCCTGATCAACAGCCCGCAACTCAACGCCTTCGCGGCACCGGGCGGCATTGTCGGGGTTAACGGCGGCTTGTTCCTCAATGCCCAGACCGAAGGCGAATACGCCTCGGTACTCGCTCACGAATTGGCTCACTTGTCGCAGCGCCACTTTGCCCGTGGCGTCGAAGCCCAACAGCGCATGCAGGTGCCGATGATGGCCGCGCTGCTGGCCGGGATCGTGATTGCCGCAGCTGGCGCCGGCGACGCCGGGATCGCTGCCATTGCAGGCACGCAGGCGGCAGCCATTCAGGAACAGCGGCGTTTCTCTCGCCAGAACGAACAGGAAGCTGACCGCATCGGCATCCTCAATCTGGAAAAGGCTGGTTACGACCCGCGCTCAATGCCGACCATGTTCGAGCGATTGGCGCGCCAATACCGCTTCGACGCCAAGCCACCGGAATTTCTGCTGACTCACCCGGTGACCGAGTCGCGGATCGCTGACACCCGCAACCGCGCCGAACAGGCAAAACCCGGCGGCATCGAAGACACGATGCGTTATCAGTTGATTCGTGCACGGGTCCAGTTGATCTATGAAGAAACCCCGGGCCTGGGCGCCAAACGCTTTCGCGCCCAGCTTGATGAAAACCCGAAAAACGATGTCGCTCGCTATGGCCTGGCCATCGCCCAGATCAAGGGCGGCCAGCTGAATGAAGCACGGGAAAACCTCAAGTTGCTGCTGGCCAAGTCGCCGAACGAGATCATCTACAACCTGGCGCAGGTCGATCTGGACATCACCAACAATCGCCTGCCGGACGCCCAGTCCCGGGTTGACCGAATGTTGACGCAGTATCCCGGCAACTATCCGCTGAATTCGGTGCGTGTTGACCTGCTGCTCAAGCAGAACCGTGCGCCGGAAGCGGAAAAAGCACTGGAGAATCTGCTCAAGAGCCGTCCGGACGATCCGGACGTCTGGTACATGGTGGCCGAGACTCGCGGCCTGTCAGGCAACATCATCGGCCTGCATCAGGCCCGCGCCGAGTATTTCGCCCTGGTCGGGGATTACCGTCAGGCCATTCAGCAACTGGACTTCGCCAAGCGCAAGGCAGGCACCAACTTCCCGCTGTCATCGCGGATCGATGCACGGCAACGTGAGCTGATGGAGCAAGAGCGCATGATCAAGGACATGATGGGCTGACGCTTGTCAGAAAAAATTTCAGACATAAAAAAACCGCCTCTTTCGAGGCGGTTTTTTATTCAGCCAACAACCGGATTATTCAGCCAGTTTGAAGGTGATGAAGCTGGCGCGACCTTGACGCAGAACCCGCATCGACACCGAGCGGTTCTTCGGCAGCGCCTTGGCGATATCCGTGAACTCCTTGGTGGAACCGATTGCCTGATTGTTCAGGTGAGTGATCACATCGCCTGGCTGCAGGCCAATCAGAGAAGCAGGACCGTCCTGGACTTCCTTGATGACGACGCCGCCCTTGAGGTCGTAGGTTTTCTTCTGTTCATCCGTCAGCTCGACCACGGAAACACCCAGCCGGTTGCTGCTGCGCTCGGTGCTGGATTTCGGCAGTGCATCCAGCTCTTTGCCTTCTTCCGGGATAGCGCCGACAGTCAACTCGACATTCTTGCGCTTACCTTCACGAATCACTTCCAGATCAGCTTTCGAGCCGGCCTTCAGCGCGCCCACCAGATGCGGCAGATCGGCGGACATGACGATCGGTTGGCCGTTCATGCTCAGGATTACGTCCCCTACTTGCAGGCCACCCTTGGCAGCCGGGCCGTCATCCTGGATCTGAGCCACCAGCGCGCCGGCTGGCTTCTCCAGACCGAACGACTCGGCCAGGTCCTTGTTCACTTCCTGTATCACCACACCCAACCAGCCACGGCTGACTTTGCCGCCGCTTTTGAGCTGATTGGAAACGTCCATGGCTACGTCGATAGGGATCGCAAACGACACGCCCATGAAGCCGCCGGAACGGGTGTAGATCTGCGAGTTGATGCCCACCACTTCACCGGCCAGGTTGAACAGCGGACCACCCGAGTTACCCGGGTTGATCGGCACGTCGGTCTGGATGAACGGCACATAGTTTTCGTTCGGCAGGCTGCGACCGATGGCGCTGACGATACCTTGGGTCACGGTATGGTCAAAACCGAATGGCGAGCCAATTGCCACAACCCATTGGCCGGCCTTCAGGTCCTGGGATTTGCCGAGCTTGAGGACCGGCAGATCCTTGCCTTCGATTTTCAGCAGAGCCACGTCGGAACGCGGATCGGTGCCAACCAGTTTGGCTTTCAATTCGCTGCGGTCAGCGAGGCGGACGAGGATTTCGTCTGCATCGGCAATCACATGGTTGTTGGTCAGGATGTAGCCATCAGACGAGATGATGAAACCCGACCCCAGGGATTGGGCTTCGCGTTGACGATCACCGCGGGGCGTACGCGGCTGTGGCGGCATACCGCGCTCGAAGAACTCGCGCAACATGGGCGGCAAGCCTTCAAGGTCGGGCATCTGCTCGCTCACTTTGCGATCCGGCAGTTTCTGCGTGGTACTGATGTTTACCACCGCGGGCGAGGCCTGCTCGACCAACTGTGTGAAGTCAGGCAACTCGGCCGCTTGAACAGCGACCGCCTGACCAAGCACCAGCACGGTGGCAAAAATAGAGAGATAAGACTTCAAGCGTGGTATCGACATACGGCTCCCGTTACGACGAGCATGGTTAAGCGATATGGAGCAAGGAACACCGGGAACGATACGCCGGTATTTTTGTTCCGGGAACAACAAACAAGGCCAGAGCCGAGGGGCTCTGACCTATAGAAAAAATCGGGGATATTTGCAAGTTGAAATGCTCACCAAACATTTCGATTTCAGCTCACTACTTGGTTGCAGTGGCGTCGCTGCGCATGGATAGCGCAATCCGTTCGGCGGTGCCAATCGGAATCTCACCGACCACGGTCACCATCATCTCGCCTTGCGGGGTAGTCAAGCGTCGGGAAACTGCAACGGTCGGCCCCAACTGAGTGCGAGTGTCAGTAATTGTTGCGCCATTCAACGGCTCAAGGAAAACCGAGAAACGGGCCAGACCATCGTCATACATCAGACTGTTGACTTGGGTTTTGGTCTCTGGATCCTTGCGGGAGGTACTGCTGGTCAGCTCGAAACCAGGCGGTAACCAGTCCGAACGCCATACTTGCGCCGCCTTGATTGCAGAAGCCTTGTCGCTGTCGAGGGCAACCGTTTTGCAATCGGCGCCAGGCTGCAAGTCGCTGTCGGACGGACCATCGGTGGTGAGTTGTGTGAACTGGAATCGCTCCAGCAACTGCCCTTTTTCATTCAGAAGCAATGATTTGAGAGGCAGGCCGGTTTCTTTATCCAGATGCAATTCAAAACCGTAGCGGTGTTGATCGCGAGGCGTCAGTGAAACGATCACTGCCGCACGCCCGGCCACACGCGACTTGCCAATGACGGCAAGGTCGTACCAATTCTTTATCTTTTGTGGATCGAGTGCACGAGCAGAGGAGCTGGGGGAATCTCCAAGCCCAGCTATCAGAATGCCGCTGACGCATTGAGTACGCCCATCAATGCGCACGACTTCCTGTGCCGAGCCGTCGAGCTGGAGTAAACGCTCGCGGACCTTGCCATCCTGGACGCGGTGCCAGATGTTGTGGGTAGAAAAACTACCGTTACGCTCGTAGACGAATGTACCGTGAAAGCTTTGCTGTTGCTCGGCTTGGCCCAGACGGGTCAACCAGTCCTGGGCTTCATCAGCATGGGCTGGAACAACAAACCAGCCACCGAGCAGAAGCGTAAGTAGAGGGATGGCGCGCATGATCCTCCTTAACGGTTTTCCAGACTTGCTGCACGAGCGTAAGGCAGAGCGCTCTCAGTACCTTTCAGTGCAGCTTGTTGAGCATGTTGGCGCAAGTAGCCTGGCAGACGCTGATCGTGCCAGCCTGGCTGACCTTGCAATACGCCGTTGGCCATAGGGCCAGTGGCTTCCGAACTCTCATTGTAGCCTGCTAATACAGCTGGACCCTTGACCTGAGGAACGGCCAGACCCGGTTGACTGGATTGCTGAGCCAGTTCGACCCCTGCGATCTCGTCCTGGTTATACAGACGAACACCTGCCAGTACGGCGAGGGTTACCGAAGCAGCGACCGCCAGACGACCCAGGCTGCGCCATGGACCACGGGAGGCTTTTGCCGGTACAGCTTCGTCAGCCAGCGCAGCAGAGACTGCCGCAGCGATATCCAGACGTGGAAGCAGCAAGTCCTTGTGCATAACTGCCCGAGCGATTTGATAACGAGCCCAGGTATCACGGGTTTCAACATCGTCAAAGGCATTCAATACCCGACGCAATTCCAATTCGTCCGCTTCGTTATCCATCACTGCGGACAGCGATTCCTGCAGGGCTTCACGACTCATGGCGTTCCTCTCTTGGCTGTCGCCGCTGTCTCAGTTTTCCTGCAACAACGGCTGCAGGGCTTTATCGATGGCTTCCCGAGCGCGGAAAATCCGGGAGCGCACGGTACCCACCGGACACTGCATGACGGCCGCAATGTCCTCGTAACTCAGACCATCGAATTCACGTAAAGTTAAAGCCGTACGCAAATCTTCTGGCAGTTGCTGAATGGTTCGATGGACGGTGCCTTCGATCTCATCCCGCAGCAATGCACGTTCTGGCGACTCGAGATCCTTGAGGCCATGATCGCCATCGTAGAACTCTGCATCCTCGGAACTGACATCGCTATCCGGCGGCCGACGGCCGCGTGAAACCAGATAGTTTTTCGCCGTGTTGATGGCGATGCGGTAAAGCCACGTATAAAACGCGCTGTCCCCGCGAAAATTTCCAAGTGCACGGTACGCCTTGATAAAGGCTTCCTGCGCCACATCCTGGGCTTCATGGGTGTCGTGCACGAAACGCACGATCAACCCGAGAATTTTGTGCTGGTATTTCAGCACTAGCAGATCGAAAGCTCGCTTGTCGCCGCGCTGAACGCGTTCGACCAGCTGCTGATCCTCTTCCTGGGTTAGCATGAACACTCCTCGATAAGCTCGGAGGAGGCTTGCATAACTAAACAACCAGACTTGCAAACATAGACTCGGGCTTTTCGCAAAAGTTCTCCCCCTCCAAGCAAGTTTCCTGCGGGCTCTGATTTGGCACGCACGAAAAGCGCAGCGCGGGTCAACCCGGCTGCGCGAATAATCTTGTCATCGGATTCGCCGGCAAGGATCAAATCACAGATCCCGCGTTGAAGCCGACACTGTCCCTTGAATCAGGTAACGGTCTATTGATCTTGGGCCTTTGGCAAAAGTTCCAAATATTTATAGCTGCACAAGATCGACATTGTGCAACCGTGAATAGAAAAAGACTGTTAAATCGTTGATACAGTCGTCTTGTCGCCGAACCGGCCGAAAAACCATCCGACGAAGCGTCAGGTATTTTCCGTCACAGTAGTTTCACAATGCCATGTGTGCTCGCTATTGTGCCGCTCCCCCCCTCTATATACTAGGGGGCTGTGTGGCTGTCTTGACTCGCCGATCCAGGTGTCTTGCGCCAACCCCGACCCGGGTCGCTTTGAGCGGAATCCTGAAATGAGCCAACAGTTTCAACATGATGTTCTGGTCATTGGCAGCGGCGCTGCCGGTTTGAGCCTTGCGCTGACCTTGCCCGGTCATTTGCGCATCGCCGTACTGAGCAAAGGCGACCTCGCCAATGGCTCGACATTCTGGGCCCAGGGTGGCGTCGCTGCCGTCCTGGATGACACCGACACCGTTGAATCACATGTCGATGACACCCTCAATGCCGGCGGCGGCCTGTGCCACGAAGACGCCGTGCGCTTTACCGTCGAGCACAGTAAAGAGGCGATTCAATGGCTGATCGACCAAGGTGTGCCCTTCACCCGCGATGAACAGTCCGGCACCGAAGATGGCGGATTCGAGTTCCACCTGACCCGCGAAGGCGGTCACAGCCATCGGCGCATCATTCATGCCGCCGATGCCACGGGCGCAGCGATTTTCAGAACCTTGCTCGACAAAGCCCGGCAACGACCGAACATCGAACTGCTGGAGCAGCGAGTCGCGGTCGACCTGATCACCGAAAAGCGCCTGGGCCTTGAAGGTGATCGCTGCCTCGGCGCCTACGTCCTCAATCGCGGGACCGGTGAAGTCGACACCTACGCCGCTCGCTTTGTGATCCTCGCATCGGGCGGCGCAGCAAAGGTCTATCTCTATACCAGCAACCCCGACGGCGCCTGCGGTGATGGCATTGCCATGGCCTGGCGTTCGGGCTGCCGAGTGGCGAATCTGGAATTCAACCAGTTCCACCCCACTTGCCTGTATCACCCGCAAGCCAAGAGTTTCCTGATCACCGAAGCCCTGCGCGGCGAAGGTGCACACCTGAAGCTGCCCAACGGCGAACGCTTCATGCACCGCTTCGACCCTCGCGCCGAGCTGGCGCCGCGCGACATCGTCGCACGGGCCATCGACCATGAGATGAAGCGCCTGGGCGTCGATTGCGTCTATCTGGACATCAGCCACAAGCCGGAAGCGTTCATCAAGACTCACTTCCCGACGGTGTACGAACGCTGCCTCGAGTTCTCGATCGACATCACCAAGCAACCGATTCCGGTGGTTCCGGCGGCGCACTACACGTGCGGCGGCGTGATGGTCGATCAGCAGGGTCGTACCGACGTGCCGGGGCTATATGCCATTGGCGAAACCAGCTTCACCGGCCTGCACGGCGCCAACCGCATGGCCAGCAACTCGTTACTGGAGTGTTTCGTTTACGCGCGTTCGGCGGCGGCGGACATTCTTGAGCAGCTGCCGCAGGTTTCGATTCCGATCGCCCTGCCCGTCTGGGATGCGAGCCAGGTCACCGACTCCGATGAGGACGTGATCATTGCGCACAACTGGGACGAACTGCGGCGATTCATGTGGGACTACGTCGGCATTGTGCGCACCAACAAGCGCTTGCAACGGGCACAGCACCGCGTGCGTCTGTTGCTCGATGAAATCGACGAGTTCTATAGCAACTACAAGGTCAGTCGGGATTTGATCGAATTGCGTAACCTGGCCCAAGTGGCCGAGCTGATGATCCAGTCAGCCATGGAACGCAAGGAGAGTCGCGGTCTGCATTACACCCTCGACTATCCGAACATGCTGCCGGTCGCTCTGGACACTATTCTGGTGCCGCCCACCTACGTCGACTGAACGTGAGCCGAACCCGCAGGCGCCGGTGCAGATCCGCCGCCTGCGAGTCACGGGGAACGCAGATTGATCTGACCCGCCGCTCGTCTCGCAGTCGAAAACGCAGCACAACAAGCAAAGGTAGCGCCAGGCTGTCCGGTCGTAGCTGCACCGATTGCCAACCCTCCTCCTGATTCCACAACTGCCAGCCATCGGCATTGCGACGCAAGCCGCGAAATGCCCTTGGGTGTGTCAGCAGAATCTGTCGCGGTAACGCCCAAGCGCCGTGAGCCAGACAGCAAAAAGCGCCGAGCAGGCAGGCCCAGACCGGAATAGAGAGAAGGCACAGCGAACCCAGCGCGAACAGCTGGGCCAGAAGATACGCCGCCAGCAATTGCCGTGAGGCATGCCAGCGGCATTCGAACGCATTACTTGGGCTGGACACGATCCAGGATCATGCGAACCATGCGCTGAAGCTCCGGATCTTCCGATTCGGCACGTTCCATGAACCAGCCGAACATGTCCTGATCTTCGCATTCGAGCAGCTTGCGGTAGCAATCGCGGTCGACATCATTGAGGTGCGGATAGACCTCTTTCACGAACGGTACCAGCAACACGTCAAGCTCAAGCATGCCGCGGCGGCTGTGCCAGTAGAGGCGATTCAGTTCAACATCTTCGACCATGGAGCGCTCCTCAAATAGGCGGCAAGTATACAGCCCCAGGCACAGTCGAACACTCGGCTTTGGTCGGCCACCAACGATCCTTTGTGAACTACCCATTTCGAGAGCGCACCCTTATGATGTCCCCCAGACTCTTTACCCTGCGATGACCCATGGCCGATTCTGCTTTTTTCTGCACCCTGTCTCACGAAGGCGTTCTCGCAGTACGCGGCGCGGATGCCGGCAAATTCCTGCAAGGCCAATTGACCTGCAACCTCAATTACCTGAGTGATACCCAGGCCAGCCTCGGCGCCCGCTGCACGCAGAAGGGCCGGATGCAGTCGAGTTTCCGCATCCTGCTGGAAGGCGACGGCGTTCTGATGGCCATGGCTACCGAACTGCTGGAACCGCAACTGGCGGACCTGAAAAAGTACGCGGTGTTTTCCAAATCCAAACTGACCGACGAAAGCGCCGCTTGGGTCCGCTTCGGCGTGGGCCATGGCGATGCGGCACTGATCAGCCTCGGTCTCGAGCTTCCGGCCGACACCGACAGCGTCGCGCGCAATGACGGTTTGATCGCCATTCGCGTCTCGCCGGACCGCGCCGAACTCTGGGTCGCCGCCGAGCAGGCCGACCTCATAAAGGGCAAGCTGTCCGCCGTATTGGCCGAAGTCGATCTGAATCAATGGCTGTTGGGCCAGATCCGCGCAGGGATCGGTCAGGTCATGCCGAGCACGCGCGAGTTGTTCATCCCGCAGATGCTCAATCTGCAAGCCGTGGGTGGCGTGAGCTTCAAAAAAGGTTGCTACACCGGCCAGGAAATCGTCGCGCGCATGCAGTACCTGGGCAAACTCAAGCGCCGCTTGTATCGCCTGAAACTGGATGCCAACGAATTGCCTGAACCTGGCACACAATTGTTTTCCCCTACCCACGGCAGCTCTATCGGCGAAGTGGTGCTGGCCGCCAACGCCGGGCAAAACATTGAACTCCTGGCCGTGCTGCAAGCTGAAGCAGCGGAAGGGGGTGATATCCATCTGGGCGCGCTCGAAGGGCCAGCCCTGCACCTGCTCGACCTGCCTTACGAACTGGATCGCGATCGCGAAATCCAGCGTTAACAGCAGCATTGGTCGCAATACCTAGAGAAACGAAATGAGTGAGCTGGCGGAAAAGGTCCAACAGGATTTGGTTGAGGCCATCGATAACGATGACCTGGTTCTGCCAACGTTACCGGAAGTGGCCCTGCAGATTCGCAAGGCCGCTGAAGACCCGGAAATCAGTGTCAGCACCCTGAGCAAAGTGATCGGCCGCGATACCGCGCTGTCGGCGCGTCTGATCAAAGTGGTCAATAGCCCGCTGTTGCGCGCGACCCAGGAAGTCACTGACCTGCACACGGCAATCACTCGATTGGGCATCAACTACAGCAGCAACCTGGCCATCGGTCTGGTCATGGAACAGATTTTCCATGCCCGCTCCGAGGTGGTGGAACAGAAAATGCGCGATGTCTGGCGCAAAAGCCTGGAAATCGCCGGGATCAGCTATGCACTGTGCCGCAGGTACACGCAACTCAAGCCCGATCAGGCAGCCCTTGGCGGACTGGTGCACCAGATCGGTGTGCTGCCGATTCTGACCTACGCCGAAGATCACTATGAACTGCTGGCTGACCCGGTCAGCCTCAACCATGTGATCGATCACATTCATCCACTGCTCGGCGACAAACTGCTCAGGGTCTGGGAGTTTCCGGAGATGCTGGTACAGGTGCCGGGGCTTTATCTGGACTTCAATCGACAGTCCGAGCGGGTCGACTATGTCGATCTGGTGCAGGTGGCCAGCCTGTATTGCCACAAAGACACTGACCACCCCCTCGCGCGCATCGACGCATTCAGCGTGCCGGCGTTCAAAAAGCTGGGGATTGATCCGGAGAACGAGGCGATGTGCCGCGATCTGGAAGAGTCGCGGTCGATGTTCTATTAGTCGAGACCGCAGCGCCCCCTTCGCGAGCAAGCTCGCTCCCACACTTGACCGAGTTCTTCATGGAAAAATGCGATCGAATGTGGGAGCGGGCTTGCTCGCGAAGGGGTCAGCCCAGACACTGAAAAACTATCCCGCGATAAAACTCACCCGCACCTTCAACCCCGCCTGCTCTCCATCGTGCAGGCTGATTTGAGCCAGGTGTGCGCGGCAGATCTCGCCAACAATCGCCAGTCCCAACCCCGAACCGGCCACCTGCTGGTTGCGCCGGTAAAAGCGTTCGAACACCCGATCGCGCTCTTCAAGAGGAATGCCCGGGCCGTCGTCCTCGACTTCCAATACGGCCGGTGCCGTGACCCGAAGAATCACGTTGCCACCCGACGGCGTGTGCGCCAGCGCGTTATCCACCAGATTGCTCAACAGTTCGTTCAACAGCGTTGGCTCGCCGCGCAACCACACCGGTTCGTCCGCTTCCAGCGCCAGCGCCACACCGCGTGCGTGGGCCAGCGGCGCCATGGCCATGCCGAGTTCGCGCGCCAGTTGACTGAGGTCAAGTAACTGCGCGCCGCCCTCGGCGATGGCCCGGGCACCATTTTCGACCCGTGCCAGCGAGAGCAATTGATTGGCAAGGTGGGTCAAACGGTCCGTGCCTTGGGCGGCGGTTTCCAACGTATTGCGCCAGGTTTCAGGTTCGGTCGAGCGCAAGCCCAGTTCCAGCCGTGCCTTCAGCGCCGCCAAGGGAGTACGCAGCTCATGGGCGGCATCGGCGATGAACTGCGCCTGACGCTCGAACTGCCCGCGCAAGCGCTCGGTGAAGTGATTGAGCGCGCGCACCAGCGGCCATAATTCGTGCTGCACTTCCACCAACGGCAACGGCCGCAGATCGTCCGACTGACGCTCTTCCACCGCGGTGCGCAAGCGTTCCAGCGGACGCAACGCGGCGCTGACCGCAAACCACACCAGCAACAACGCACCGATCGCCAGCATGCCCAGACGCAGCAACGTGTCCGCTGCCAGGCTGCGGGCCATGCTGACCCGCGCTTCATCGGTTTCCGCCACGCGGATTTCCGCCATGCCGTTCATGTTCGGATCACTCACGGGTTTGAGCAGGCTCACCACGCGTACGTTCTGGCCCTGGTATTTGGCGTTATAGAAACGCGCCAGTGCCGGATAGTCATCGGTGCGCGGCGTTCCCGGCGGCGGTGGTGGCAGGTTTTCGTAGCCCGAGATCAGCTTCTGATTGATGTCGTTGACCAGGTAAAAAATCCGCCCCGCGCTGTCGTACGCAAAAGTATCGAGGGCCACGTACGGCACGTCAGCGCTCAGCGAGCCGTCGCGCTGGGAGACACCGGCGGCGATAGTCCGCGCCGAGGCCAGCAAGGTCCGGTCATAGGCGGTGTCGGCAGCTTCGCGACCGTTCCAGTAAGCGCTCAAACCACTGGCCAGCATCAACACCACCAGCAACAGCGCCAGATTCCACAGCAACCGCCAGCGCAAGCTGCTGGGCTTATGCATCGCGGCTTTCCAGCAAGTAGCCGAGACCGCGGAAGGTCACGATGACCACCGGTTGGCCATCTAGCTTCTTGCGCAGGCGATGGACATAGATTTCGATGGCGTCGGGGCTGGCCTCTTCGTCCAGACCGAATACCTGCGAGGCCAGTTGTTCCTTGCTCATCACCCGACCGGGACGGGCGATCAGGGCTTCGAGCACTGCCTGTTCGCGGGAGGTCAGGGTCAGCAATTCTTCACCGAGGGTGAAGCGCCGAGTGTCCAGGTCATAGGCCAGTACGCCGCAGCGCTGCAGGCGTTCACCGCCGAGCACACTGCGGCGCAGCAAGGCTTTGACCCGGGCCTCGAGTTCGGTCAGTTCGAAAGGTTTGGCCAGGTAATCGTCAGCGCCGAGGTTCAGGCCGTGGACCCGATCCTTGACGTCGCTGCGGGCGGTCAACATCAACACCGGCAGGTTCTTTCCCCGCGCCCGCAGGCGCGCCAGCACTTCGAAGCCATCCATGCGCGGCAGGCCGACGTCGAGGATCGCCATGGCGTATTCCTCGCTGCTCAACGCCAGGTCGGCCGCCACGCCGTCGTGCAGCACATCCACGGTCAACCCGGTGCTCTTGAGCGCCTGGGCGACACTTTCGGCGAGCTGCAGATGGTCTTCGACGAGCAGAACACGCATGGATCTTTACCTCATTCAGGGATGGTCGACGCCATTCTTTGGCGCGGAGTTTACAGCCGCAACCGCCGCTGTGAAGCCCGAGAACCGTGAAAGTCTTCTGAAAGGTTAGCGAAAGGTTGGCCCGTTAGAGTCCAGCCACGGACAGTTTCGACTGCTCGTCGCTACCGCACATAGCGTACGAAAAACGCCTCGAAGCGTTTTCGCCAATAAGAACAATAAACGGAGTACTTCAAGATGCTGTCCATTCAGCTTCAGGCTCGCCCGCCTGCTCGCTTTTCCCGCCTCAGCCACACCGCCCTTGCCAGTGCCGCCGCCCTCGCCGGCTTTTCGCCGTTGAGTCAGGCTGCCTTCTTCGAAGACAGTACGGCAACCCTCGAAACCCGCAACATGTATTTCAACCGAGACTTTCGCGACGGTACCAGCGCCCAGCAATCCAAGCGGGACGAATGGGCTCAGGGGTTCATGCTCAACCTGCAATCGGGTTACACCGATGGCACCGTGGGGTTCGGTGTCGATGCGCTGGGCATGCTGGGGGTAAAACTCGATTCAAGTCCGGACCGCACCGGCACCGGCCTGTTGCCGACCCATGACGACGGTCGCGCGGCTGACGAGTACTCCAAGCTTGGCCTGACCGGCAAAGTGAAAATCTCCGCCACGGAGCTGAAAATCGGCAGCCTGATTCCGGAACTGCCGATCCTCAAGCCCAACGACGGGCGCATCCTGCCGCAGACCTTCGAAGGCGGCATGCTGACCTCCAAAGAGATCAAGAACCTGACCTTCACCGGTGGTCGCCTGGAAAAAGCCAAGGACCGCGACAGCACCGATTTCGAGGACATCGCCCTCAACAACAAGAACAGCCGCTTCGCTGGTACCGCAGCCGGCAAGCATTTCGACTTTGGCGGCCTGGACTACAAGTTCACTGACAAAATCACCGGCAGCTACCACTTCGCGCAACTTGATGAAGTCTACAACCAGCACTTCCTCGGTGTTGTCGCTTCGCAACCGTTCGGCCCCGGCACTTTCGGCACCGATCTGCGCCTGGCCATCAGTGATGACCAGGGCGCGGCCCGCGGCGGCAAGATCGACAACAAGTCCCTCAACGGCCTGGTGAGCTACGCCTTGAGCGGGCATAAATTCAGCGCCGGCTATCAGCACATGTCCGGCGACAGCGCGTTCCCTTATGTCGATGGCAGTGACCCGTACCTGGTCAACTTCGTTCAGATCAACGACTTTGCCGGCGCCGAAGAACACTCCTGGCAGGCACGTTACGACTTTGACTTCGCCAGGCTCGGGGTTCCCGGCCTGAGTTTCATGAGCCGTTACGTGAGCGGTGACAACATCAAGCTCAAGAACGGCGACGAAGGCAAAGAGTGGGAACGCAACACCGAAATCAAATACGTCGTACAAAGCGGCGCGCTCAAGGATGTCGCCGTGCGCCTGCGTAATGCCACTTACCGCTCCAACTACTCCGCTCGCGATGCCGATGAAGTGCGTCTGCTGGTGAGCTATAGCGTTGCCCTTTGGTAATTCAGTACACCTATAACAACAACTCCCAAGGAGACTTGAATGAACCTTTCAATGCGTAAAGTTGCTCTCACCGCCAGCGCCCTGCTGTTCGCCGGCCAATTGCTCGCTGAACCCAAACGCCCGGAATGCATCGCCCCGGCCTCGCCCGGTGGCGGTTTCGACCTGACCTGCAAACTGGCGCAGAGCGCGCTGGTGAATCAGAAACTGCTGACCAAACCGATGCGCGTGACCTACATGCCCGGCGGTGTTGGCGCGGTGGCGTACAACGCGGTGGTCGCTCAGCGTCCAGCCGACGCTGGCACGCTGGTAGCGTGGTCCAGCGGTTCGCTGTTGAACCTGGCCCAAGGCAAGTTCGGCCGCTTCGATGAAAGCGCCGTGCGCTGGCTGGCGGCGGTTGGAACAAGCTACGGTGCCATCGCGGTGAAAAGCGATTCGCCTTACAAGAACCTGGACGATCTGGTTCAGGCGTTGAAGAAAGATCCGAGCAAAGTGGTGATCGGCTCCGGCGGCACCGTTGGCAGCCAGGACTGGATGCAGACCGCCCTGATCGCCAAGGCTGCCGGGATCAACCCGCGCGACCTGCGTTACGTCGCCCTCGAAGGCGGCGGTGAAATCGCCACCGCCCTGCTCGGCGGCCACATCCAGGTCGGCAGCACCGACATCTCCGACTCCATGCCGCACATCCAGAGCGGTGACATGCGCCTGCTGGCCGTGTTCGCCGAGAAGCGTCTGGACGAGCCGGAAATGAAAGACATTCCGACCGCCAAGGAGCAAGGCTACGACATCGTCTGGCCAGTGGTTCGCGGCTTCTACCTCGGGCCAAAGGTTAGCGACGAAGACTACGCCTGGTGGAAAGACGCTTTCGACAAGCTGCTGGCTTCTGAAGAGTTCGCCAAGCTGCGCGATCAACGTGAGCTGTTCCCGTTCGCCATGACCGGCCCGGAGCTGGACACCTACGTGAAGAAGCAGGTGGCAGACTACAAAGTGCTGGCCAAAGAGTTCGGCCTGATTCAGTGATCGCCTCTGTCTAGCGGCTGCGGCCCCCGTTCTGCGGGGCCGCGGCACAGGAGTTTCCCATGCTCTTACAACGCATTTTCGCTTCGGCGCTGTTGCTGGTCTGTGTTGGCCTGGCGCTGATGGCGTGGCCGTATCAAGCGGCATTTTCCTACGAACCGGTGGGGCCGCGCGCCTTTCCATTGTTGATGCTCGGCCTGATGGGGCTGGCGTTGCTGTACATGGTGTTTCGGCCGACGCCGATCGTGCACAGCGACGACGACCCGAAACTGGACCGCGAAACCCTGATCAAAATCGGCATCTGCGTGCTGCTGTTGCTGGTGTTCGCCGGGGCCTTCGAACCCCTTGGTTTCATCGTCGCCAGCATTCTGATTGGAATCCCCATGGCACGCCTGTATGGCGGCCGCTGGCTACCCAGCACGGTGATCATCAGCCTGATGGCTATCGGTCTTTATCTGCTGTTCGACAAGGTGATGGACGTGCCACTGCCGCTGGGCGTGCTCGACGTTCTGGAGAACTGATATGGATACTCTTGGCTATTTGGGTCAGGGCTTCGGCGTCGCGCTGACCCCGTACAACCTCGTGACCGCGCTGTGCGGCACCCTGATCGGCACCGTCGTCGGGCTGTTGCCGGGGCTAGGCCCGATCAACGGCGTGGCGTTGCTGATTCCGATCGCGTTCGCCCTCGGCCTGCCACCGGAGTCGGCGCTGATCCTGCTGGCGGCGGTGTACCTGGGTTGCGAATACGGCGGCCGGATCAGCTCGATCCTGCTGAACATCCCGGGCGAAGCTTCCACCGTCATGACCACCCTCGACGGTTACCCGATGGCCCGCAAAGGCCTGGCCGGTGTGGCGCTGTCGCTGTCGGCGTGGAGCTCGTTCATCGGTGCGTTCATCGCGACTTGCGGCATGGTGCTGTTCGCCCCGCTGTTGGCGAAATGGGCGATTGCCTTCGGACCTGCGGAATACTTCGTGCTGATGGTGTTTGCGATTGTCTGTCTCGGCGGCATGGCCGGCGACCGACCACTAAAGACCTTTATCGCCGCGCTGATCGGTTTGTTTCTATCGACCGTCGGGATCGATGCCAACAGCGGCGTGTACCGTTTCACCGGGGATAACATCCATTTGACGGACGGTATTCAGTTCGTTGTGCTGGTACTGGGCTTGTTCTCCATCAGTGAAATTCTTCTGCTGCTGGAAAAAACTCATCGCGGCCAGGAAGCGGTGAAAGCCACCGGGCGCATGATGTTCAACTTCAAGGAAGCCTCGGCGGTGTTCGTGGTGAACATCCGTTGCGGTCTGCTCGGTTTCATCATGGGCGTTCTGCCGGGTGCCGGCGCAACACTGGCCAGTGCCGTAGCCTACATGACTGAAAAACGTATCGCCGGCGCCAAGGGCACTTTCGGACAAGGTGACATGCGTGGCCTCGCGGCTCCGGAAACCGCTATCGGTGGCGCTGCCTGCGGTGCCCTGGTGCCAATGCTGACCCTCGGCGTTCCGGGTTCGGGTACCACGGCAGTGATGATCGGCGCGCTGTCGCTGTACAACATCACCCCGGGCCCGCTGTTGTTCCAACAGCAACCGGACATTGTCTGGGGCCTGATCGCGTCGTTGTTCGTCGCCAACGTGATGCTGGTGATCCTCAACATTCCGATGATCCGCATCTTCACGCGCATCCTTGCCGTGCCGAACTGGGCGCTGGTGCCGGTGATCGCGATCATTACCGGGATCGGCGTCTACGCGGTGCATGCCACCACCTTCGACTTGTTCCTGATGATCGGCATCGGCATCTTCGGCTACATCCTGCGCAAGCTGGACTTCCCGTTGTCGCCGGTTCTGCTGGGTTTCATCCTCGGCGGTTTGATGGAGCAGAACCTGCGTCGCGCCCTGTCGATTTCCAACGGTGCGCTGGAAATCCTCTGGTCGAGCCCGATCACCTTCGGTGTCTGGGTACTGACCGCAATCATGCTGCTTATGCCGATCCTGCGAATCTGGCGCAAACGTTCGGTCGCCCGGCGCGTTATCGCCGATGTCTGATCGAACACCCTTCAAAGCCTGGTGGGGAACCCCGCTGGTCGGTCTGCTGGGCGGTTACCTGGCCAGCCAGATCGGCTGGCCACTGCCGTGGATGGTCGGCTCGTTGCTGGCGATCATCCTGGTGCGTTGCCTGACACCCTGGCAATTGGCGGAAATCCCTGGCGGCCGCAAGTGCGGCCAGTGGATTGTCGGCATCGGCATCGGCCTGCACTTCACCCCGGTGGTGATGGAGCAGGTCCTGAGCCACTTCGGTCTGATCTTCTTCGGTGCGTTGGTCACCAGCCTGTCGGCCGTGGTCGGGGTCTGGTTGATGCGGCGTACCGGTGAAGATCGCGCCACCGCGTTCTTTTCCAGCATGCCCGGCGGCTCCGGGGAGATGGTCAACCTCGGCGCGCGTAACGGCGCGGTGCTCAGTCGTGTTGCGGCGGGGCAAAGTCTGCGGGTGTTGGTGGTGGTGCTGTGTGTACCGGCGGCATTCAAGTATTTGTTGGGTGACGGTGCACCGCTGGCCCATGCCACTTCCGTCGACTGGCGCTGGCTGGCACTTCTATTCCCGGCGGGCGCCCTCGCCGCCTGGCTCTGGGAGCGTCTGCGTCAACCCAATCCGTGGCTGTTCGGGCCGTTGCTGGTGAGTGCGGCGGTGAGTATTGGCTGGGACCTGCACATCGGGTTGCCCAACGGCGGCAGCCAGATCGGCCAATGGCTGATTGGCAGCGGGTTGGGGTGCCACTTCAATCGGCAGTTTTTCCGGCGTGCGCCGTCGTTTATGGGGCGGACGTTGATTGGCACGGTGCTGACCATGCTGATCGCCACGCTGGCGGCATTGGGGTTGAGTGCGCTGACCCATCTGGATTTGCGTTCGCTGACATTAGGCATGATGCCCGGCGGGATTGCGGAGATGAGCCTGACGGCGGAAACCCTGCAATTGTCAGTGCCGCTGGTGACGGCGATGCAGGTGATGCGGCTGTTGTTTGTGTTGTTTCTGGCGGAGCCGTTGTTCAAGTATTGGAATCGGGTGCCGGATTCTGTCTGAAAGACCAAGTCGCCTGCTTCGCGAGCAAGCCCGCTCCCACACTGGATCTCTGTGATCACAAATAATGTGTTCACAGAGATCCAGTGTGGGAGCGGGCTTGCTCGCGAAGGGGCCCTTTCGGTCAACGCATCAAACCGGAGGCAATCGCCATTCAATCGGCGTTTCGCCATTCTGCTCCAGAAACTTATTGGTTCGACTGAAGTGCCCGCACCCGAGGAAGCCGCGATAGGCGGACAACGGTGACGGATGCACCGACGTCAGCACCAGATGCTTGGTGGCATCGATCAGTTTCTGCTTGCTCTGGGCATGCGCGCCCCACAGCAGGAACACCAGATGTGGCTGGTGTTCGCTGACCACTTCGATAATCCGATCGGTAAAATACTGCCAGCCCTTGCCCGCATGGGCGTTGGCGTTGGCGCGTTCCACGGTCATGGTGGTGTTGATCATGAGCACGCCCTGGTCGGCCCAGCTTTGCAGGCAACCGTGGGTCGGGATGTCGATGTTCAGATCGCGTTTCAACTCTTTGTAGATGTTCACCAGCGACGGCGGTGCCGGTACGCCCGGTTGTACCGAGAAGCACAAGCCATGGGCCTGTCCCGGACCGTGGTACGGGTCCTGGCCGAGGATGACCACTTTGACTTTATCCAGCGGCGTCGAGTTGAGCGCGTTGAAAATCATCGGTCCTGGAGGGTAGATTTCCTTGCCGGCCGCGCGCTCCTCTTGCAGGAAGTTGCGCAACTCTGCCATGTAGGGCTGGTCGAATTCGGCACGCAGTGCCTCCTTCCAGCTCGGTTCGAGTTTGATACGGTCGTCAGCAGTCATGGTTACATCCGGCAAAAACAATGGGGCGAACCCTAGGAAAGCCCATCGCGCTTGTCAATTGATCTGACGCAGATCCGGCACTTTCCTGTACAGCGATCATACTGAACGCTCAAATTCCCGATCGAGGTCACGATGAATCTGCACTTCGAAGAACTCACTGGCACCGACGGCGCACGCATCGGAGTCGCCAGCCTGGATGCCGAAAAGTCCCTCAATGCCCTGTCCTTGCCGATGATCAACGCCTTGCGCGATCAACTGGACGTCTGGGCCAAAGAACCGCAAATCGTCTGCGTCGTGCTGCGCGGCAACGGCGCCAAGGCCTTTTGCGCCGGCGGTGAAGTCCGCAGCCTGGTGGAAGCCTGTCGCGCCCATCCCGGCGAAGTGCCGCCGCTGGCCGCGCATTTCTTTGCGGCGGAATATCGCCTGGACTTCAATCTGCACACTTACCCTAAACCGCTGATCTGCTGGGGGCATGGCTATGTGCTCGGCGGCGGCATGGGGCTGCTGCAAGGGTCGGGCATCCGAATTGTCACGCCGAGCAGCCGCCTGGCGATGCCGGAGATCAGTATCGGTTTGTACCCGGATGTCGGGGCCAGTTGGTTTCTGTCGCGTCTGCCCGGCAAGCTCGGATTGTTCCTCGGCCTGACCGGCGCCCATATGAACGGTCGCGATGCGATCGATCTCGACCTGGCCGACCGTTTCCTGCTCGATGAACAGCAGGAAGAGCTGATGGAAGGCCTGCTGCAGTTGAACTGGCAGGAACAGACGCCGATGCAGCTCAACAGTCTGCTCAAAGCCCTGCAGCAGGAAGCCATCGCGCAAATGCCCGAAGCCCAATGGCTGCCACGACGCCAGCAGATCGATGAGCTGCTGGATGTCAGTGACGTGCGCTGCGCCTGGAAGGCCATCAGCCAGCTGCGCGACAACACGGATCTGCTGCTCAGCCGTGCCGCGAAAACCATGAGCGAAGGTGCGCCGCTGACCGCTCATCTGGTGTGGGAACAGATCGCCCGCGCCCGGCACATGTCGCTGGCTCAAGTCTTTCAGATGGAATACACCATGAGCCTCAACTGTTGCCGTCATCCTGAATTCAGCGAAGGCGTGCGCGCACGGTTGATCGACAAGGATCAAAAACCCCATTGGCACTGGCCAGACATCAATAATCTGCCGGATGCAGTGGTAGAAGCGCACTTCCACAAGGCCTGGGAAGGCCGGCATCCTCTGGCCGATCTGTAGGAATACTGAAATCCGGGCATAAAAAAGCGGCGCTTCATGCGCCGCTTTTTTTATGAGTGTTTAACGGTGGCCGCCTCGGCCATCGTGATCGCCGCGACCGTTGTGATCGCCCCTTCCGCCACGGTTGTCGCGTCCGCCATGGCCGCCGCGATAGTCGTTGTTTCCACCGCGGTTACGGCCGTCCCAACCGCCACGGTCATGGCCATCCCAGCCGCGATTCTGATGGGCCCGATAGTCGCCTCGTTGCGACTGGTAATAGCGTGGTGCCGGTTGATAAACCCGCGGTTGATAGTAATACCGCGGTGTTGGCTGGTAATACCGCGCTGGCGGTGCGTAGTACCGGCGTGGTTGCGTGTAATAACCACCGCCGCCTGAATAGTAAGGTCCGCCGTCATAATAGGATGGCGAGGTATAGACCTCAGAACTGTAGTAACTGGCTCCTCCATCGGAATAGGGCACGCATGCACCAAGAGACAATCCCAATACAGCAATCAGAAGAATTCGCAGATACATGGCGGCCTCCTGGACCGCGAGTGAGCCACACCAGCGACGCTGGCAGGCGACAGTCAATTATTCGGTGACTGTCGAAAGATCAGACATCGATTTCGGAATCTGGTGCGTTCTTGAAACACATTGAAACAAGTCGCCGATGAAAGGTTTTTCATCTTTTCACCCGCTGATCAATGGTGGCCACCGCGATATTCACCACCGTAATGACGTGGGCCGTGCCCGCCCCAATAGTAGTAGCGATAGCCACCATAAAAGCGCGGTCCGTAGTAGTAACTCGGTCCGTAATAGTAGGAATAGGGTGAATAGCCTGGGTAGTAATAGGGCTCGGAATACACATCGTAACCACCGGCGTAGTAGTAGCAGCCGGACAATCCCAGGCCGAGAACAACACCAAACAACAGTCGACGAAACATGGCGGCCTCCTGAAAGACCCACAACCGGAACAGGCCGGCTGACACCTGTTTTGACTGGCGATGCTGCGCCGAGTGCCGAGCCGCCTGGACCTTCAGATCAGCGGCCGACCCGGTCCATTGCGGTGCACCCACGCACCATCACAAGGCAACGCCACCACCTCTTCCCAACGCGCCAACTGCGTAATCGCCCACGCTAGAGCGCTCAAGCCGACTTGGCACGGCTCTCGCTTTAGCAAACACGTGCAGGAGTCATCACAGGTTCGCGGCACCACAATTTGCAATGGCTGACTAGGGTTCCGGCTCGCTAAGGCGAGTGGCTGGTCCGAGAGTTGGCGACCTCCAGTTGAGGTTACACGGCGGGACAAAAGCCCGGGAGACAAGCCACCGTTCGCGGTGCCGCGTTGACTCCTGCCCGCCCTTGATCAACTGGAGAACCACCCATGCTCAAGCTTCGTTTACCCGCCATGCTCGCCGCTGCATTCGCAGCCTTCGTGAGCGTCTCGTCCCAGGCCGCCCAGAAAGACCACTTCAGCGTCTGCTGGACCATCTACGCCGGCTGGATGCCCTGGGAATACGCAGGCAGCCAAGGCATCGTCGACAAATGGGCGAAGAAGTACGGCATCAAAATCGATGTCGTGCAGCTCAATGACTACGTCGAATCCATCAATCAATACACCGCCGGCCAGTTCGATGGCTGCACCATGACCAACATGGACGCGCTGACCATTCCGGCGGCCGGCGGCGTCGACAGTACCGCGCTGATCGTCAGCGACTTCTCCAACGGCAACGACGGCATCGTGCTCAAGGGCGACGGCAAGAAAGTCACCGACCTCAAAGGCATGGACGTCAATCTGGTGGAGCTCTCTGTCTCCCACTACCTGCTGGCCCGGGCGCTGGATTCGGTCGATCTGACTGAGAAAGACCTGAAAGTGGTCAACACCTCCGACGCCGACATCTCGGCGGCCTTCAACACCGATCAGGTCAACGCTGTCACCACCTGGAACCCGATGCTTTCGGACATCAAGGCCAAACCCGCGGTGACCGAAGTGTTCAACTCCAGCCAGATCCCCGGCGAAATCATGGACATGATGGTGGTCAACTCATCGACCCTCAAAGACAACCCGGCGCTGGGCAAAGCGCTGACCGGCGCCTGGTTCGAAGTGGTCGAGTTGATGAACGCCAAAAACGCCGCCAGTAAAACCGCCCTCGAACACATGGCCAAAGCTTCCGGCACCGATCTGGCCGGTTTCCAGTCGCAACTGGACACCACCAAATTGTTCGCCACACCCAAAGAAGCCCTGGCGTTCTCCACCAGCACGCAACTGCCGGAAACCATGCGCAAAGTCGCCGAGTTCTCCTTCCAGCACGGCTTGCTGGGTGAAGGCGCCAAGGACACCAGCGCGGTCGGCATGGCGTTCGCCAACGGCGTGACCAGCGGCGACAAGACCAACCTCAAGCTGCGCTTCGACCCGACCTACGTGCAGATGGCCGCCGACGCCAAGCTGTAATCAGGAGGACCTGGCCATGCGCCTGATCAATCGCCACCCGGATCGCCCGAGTCGCCTGCTGTTGGTGATCCTGCCATTCGCCCTGGTGCTGTTCGCCTACTTCATGGGCTCGGCCGAGCGGCTGACGGACAACCCCAATGACAAGCTGCTGCCGAGCGCCGTGCAGATGACTGACGCGGTGAAACGCCTGGCGTTCACCGCCGACAGCCGCACCGGTGAATACCTGTTGTGGCAAGACACCGCGTCCAGCCTGCGCCGCCTGGCCATCGGCCTCGGCATCAGCGCGCTGGCCGGGCTGTGCCTGGGGATCGCCGCCGGTACGCTGCCGCTGTTTGGCGCGCCGTTGTCGCCGTTGCTGACGGTGCTGTCGATGGTGCCGCCGCTGGCGATTCTGCCGATTCTGTTCATTGTGTTCGGCCTGGGGGAATTGTCGAAAGTGATGCTGATCGTGATCGGCATCACCCCGTGCCTTGCTCGCGATCTGGAGCAACGCGCCCGGGAAATTCCCGTGGAGTTGCTGATCAAGGCCCAGACCCTCGGCGCCTCAACCTGGACGCTGATGCTGCGCGTGGTGCTGCCGCAACTGTTGCCACGTCTGCTGATCTCGCTGCGGCTGATGCTCGGCTCGGCGTGGTTGTTCCTGATCGCCGCCGAAGCCATCGCCTCCACCGACGGCCTCGGCTACCGGATTTTCCTGGTGCGCCGCTATCTGGCGATGGACGTGATTCTGCCGTACGTGGTCTGGATCACTCTGCTCGCCTGGCTGATGGACTGGGGCCTGAAGCGCCTGACCCAACGGGCGTTCCCTTGGTATGAGGGGGCCCGCGCATGAGCTTCATCACAGTGAAAAATGTCTGGCAGCAATACGCCGATCAGGTGGTGCTCGAAGGGCTGAACCTGAACGTCAACGAGGGTGAGTTCTGCACCTTGGTCGGTGCCTCGGGTTGCGGCAAGTCGACCTTCCTGCGGCTGTTGCTCGGCCAGGAACGCGCCAGTCGCGGCGAGATTCTGCTCGACGGCCAGGCCCTGGCCGGCGAGCCGGATGCCAGCCGTGGCGTGGTGTTCCAGCGTTACTCGGTGTTCCCGCACCTGACGGTGCTGGACAACGTCGCCCTCGGCCTCGAACTGCCACGTTCGCCGCTGCTCGGACGCCTTTTCGGCAGCGCTAAAAAAGACGCACGCGAACAAGCCTCAGTGCTGCTGCACAAAGTCGGCCTCGGCCATTCGCTGGACAAGTACCCGGCGCAGCTCTCCGGCGGCATGCAACAACGACTGGCGATTGCTCAGGCGCTGATCATGAAACCTCGCGTGCTGCTGCTCGACGAACCCTTCGGCGCCCTCGATCCAGGCATCCGCAAGGACATGCACGGTTTGCTGCTGGAGCTGTGGCGCGAGACGCAACTGACGGTGTTCATGGTCACCCACGACCTGTCCGAAGGCTTCAGTCTCGGCACCCGCCTGCTGGTGTTCGACAAGGTCCGCGTCGACCCGCACGCCCCTGGCGCCTATGGCGCGCGCATCACTTACGACATCCCTTTGAACAGCGACCGCCGCACCAACCGTGCCGCCGTCGATGCCTTGCCGGCTGAGCTGGCAGGCACGCTTCGTACCGCTTAAGAGGATTTTCATATGACTGATTCAATCCAACTGTTCCCGCCCTTCGCCGAAGAAATGCTCCCCGGTGGCGGCCATCGCTCCTTCGTCTTGAAACGCGGCCAATTGCTGCGCCTGACCGACCTGCGCGGCGGCGCCAACGTCAGCCTGACGCTGCTCAATGCCAATGAAAAAACCGAACGCCTGAACCTGCCCGACAGCCTCAAATGCCAACACACGGCCAAGCTCACAACCGGCCATTGCCTCTATTCGGACATGGGCCGTGTGCTGGTCGCCATCACTGCTGACACCTGCGGCTGGAGCGACAGCCTCGGCGGTGTGCTTTGCGCTGAAGAGGTCGCAGAAAAATACGGCGCCGGCCGCTATCAGGAACTGCGCAACGGCTTCTTCCGCAACGGCACCGACAACCTGTTGGTGGAGCTGGGTAAGTGGGGTTTGGGCCTGTCCGACCTGCTGATGACGCTCAATTTGTTTAGCCGGGTGAACGTCGATGAGGCCGGAAGTTTTCACTTCGTCGAAGGCAATTCCAAGGCCGGCGACTACATCGAGTTGTATGCGCCAATGGACACGCTGGTGGTGCTCACCGCGCTGCAACATCCAATGGACCCTTCGCCTGAGTACGCACCAAAACCGCTGAAGCTCAGCTGGATGAACGCCGACGCCAGCGTCGCCGAACACTGCCGCACCTCGCGCCCGGAAAACCAGCGCGGTTTCATCAACACCGACCGTCTGTTCGCCTGAGGATCGCTGCTATGTCACTTGCATTCGCTACTGCTCAACAGTTGCCCGAAACCGCGATCTACCGCGCCACCATCCCGGCCGGCGAGCCATGGTTGATGGAGGTCAAGGCCGGCCAGACCTTGCGCATCCTCGATCTGGAAGGCAACCAGGCCGTCGACACCTTGTTCTACAGCGTTGCCAATCCAAAGGAACGCTATGACGTGCAGCGCACGTTGCGCCGGCAGAACAGCGTCTACCTGAGCACCGGCAGCGTGCTCTATTCCAACCTCGGCAAACCGATGCTGACCATCGTCGCCGACACCTGCGGCCGTCACGACACCCTCGGAGGTGCGTGCGCACAAGAGAGCAACACCGTGCGTTACGCGTTGGAGAAACGCTACATGCACAGCTGCCGCGACAACTACCTGCGGGCCTGCGTCCACGACGGGCGACTAGGCAAGGGCGACATCGGGCCGAACATCAACTTCTTCATGAACGTGCCGGTCACGGCGGATGGCGGGCTGACGTTTGAGGACGGGATTTCGGCGCCGGGCAAGTACGTCGACCTGCGGGCCGAGATGGACGTGATCGTGCTGATCTCCAACTGCCCGCAACTGAACAACCCGTGCAACGCCTACAACCCCACTCCTGCGGAGCTGCTGGTATGGAACTGAAATTCGCGCGGTTGCGTAGATGGTTGTTCACCCTGTGCCAGGCCCGTTCAGGCCAGTGCCTCAAACAGCCAAAACACCACTGAAACCTGTGGGAGCGGGCTTGCTCGCGAAGGGGCCGTCACATTCAACATTAATGTCGACTGACACTCCGTCTTCGCGAGCAAGCCCGCTCCCACAGGGGTTCGGTGGTGTTCTGGAGTGAACTGATTCTGCCGTCGGGGACGACCTCGGCGCTTATCGAAAAACTGCGGGACGGCCCGCATCCCAGGTCGAGGCTGATGCGCTATCGCCTCCGGGGGTTATGCCATGTTCGAAAAAGTCCTGATTGCCAACCGTGGCGCCATTGCCTGTCGCATCCTGCGCACCCTGCGTGAGTTGCAGGTCCAGGGCGTTGCCGTTTACTCCGAAGCCGATGCCGCCAGTTTGCATATCTTGCAAGCCGATGAAGCCCACAGCCTCGGTGAAGGCGCAGCCGCCGGCACCTATCTGGCGGTCGACAAAATCCTCGCCATCGCCACATCCACCGGCGCCACGGCGATCCACCCCGGCTACGGTTTTCTCTCGGAAAACGCCGCGTTCGCCGAAGCGTGCGAAGCCGCCGACATCGCCTTCATCGGCCCGACGCCAGAGCAGCTGCGAGTGTTCGGCCTCAAGCACACCGCGCGCGCCTTGGCCAAGCGACACGGCGTGCCAATGCTCGAAGGCACTGAGTTGCTCGACAGCCTCGACGCAGCGCTGATTGCCGGTGAACAAGTCGGTTACCCGGTGATGCTCAAAAGCACCGCCGGCGGTGGCGGCATCGGCATGCGCGTGTGTCGCAGTGCGGACGAATTGAGCGAGTCCTTTGAGACCGTCAAACGCCTCGGCCAGAACAACTTCAGCGACGCCGGCGTGTTCATCGAGAAATACATCCAGCGCGCCCGTCATCTGGAAGTCCAGGTGTTCGGCGACGGCCGGGGCGAAGTGATTGCCCTCGGCGTGCGCGACTGCTCGGTGCAGCGCCGCAACCAGAAAGTCCTCGAAGAAACCCCGGCGCCGAACCTCCCCGAGGGCATGGCCGAGGAGCTGTGTGCGGCGGCGATCAAACTGGCGAAAGCGGTGAATTACCGCAGCGCCGGCACCGTTGAATTCGTCTTCGACAGCGAGGCTCAGCGTTTCTACTTTCTCGAAGTGAACACCCGTTTGCAGGTGGAGCACGGCGTCACCGAGCAAGTCTGGGGCGTGGATCTGGTGCGCTGGATGGTGGAACTGGCAGCAGGTGATTTGCCGCCGTTGAGCGAGTTGAGCCGAGACTTGAAAGCCTGCGGCCATGCGATTCAAGCACGGCTCTATGCCGAAGATCCGGGACGCGACTTTCAGCCGAGCCCAGGCTTGCTGACCGCCGTGAACTTCCCTGCAGCCGATGGCAAACACCTGCGTATCGACACCTGGGTCGAGGCCGGTTGCGAGATTCCACCGTATTTCGATCCGATGATCGCCAAAGTCATCAGTTGGGCGCCGACCCGCGAAGAAGCCGCTGCCGATCTGCATCAAGCGTTGGGCGACAGCCTGCTCTACGGGGTGGAAACCAACCGCGATTACTTGCGGCAGATTCTGCTCGATATGCCCTTCGCCAGCGGTCAGCCGTGGACCCGTTGCCTGGAAGGTTTGGTGTATCAGGCCAACACGTTTGAAGTGCTCAGCGCCGGCACTCAGACCAGCGTTCAGGACTATCCCGGCCGCCTCGGTTACTGGGCCGTGGGCGTGCCGCCGTCGGGGCCGATGGACAGTCGCGCGTTGCGTTTGGGCAATCGTCTGCTGGCCAACGATGAAGGTGCCGCGGCGCTGGAAATCACCATGAGCGGACCGCTGCTGCGCTTCAATTGCGATGCGGTGGTGGCGGTGACCGGGGCAGTGATTCCACTGACCCTTAATGGTGAAGTGGTGCCGATGAACACCGCTTTGCTGGTAACGGCGGGCGCTACTTTGAGCCTTGGAACGATTGCCGGTGCGGGCGCCCGCAGCTATCTGTGCCTGCGCGGTGGTCTGCAAGTTCCGGATTATCTGGGCAGCAAAAGCACCTTCACCCTCGGCCAGTTTGGTGGGCATGGTGGGCGTGCATTGCGGGCTGGCGACGTGTTGCATCTCCCTGCTTTGAACGACCGCCGCGCCGGTCAACAACTGGCTGAAGAACAGCTCACCGAGTTGCCCGTTCTGCGGCAGATCCGGGTGATCTACGGCCCTCATGGCGCACCGGAATACTTCACCGAAAACTACATCGGCACCTTCTTCGCCACCCAGTGGGAAGTACATTTCAACTCCAGCCGAACCGGTGTGCGGTTGATCGGGCCGAAGCCTGAATGGGTGCGTGCGGATGGTGGTGAGGCGGGTCTGCATCCGTCGAATATTCATGACAATCCGTACGCCATTGGTGCAGTGGATTTCACCGGTGACATGCCGGTAATCCTCGGTCCCGACGGCCCTAGCCTCGGCGGATTTGTTTGCCCGGTGACGGTGATCGAGGCGGATCTTTGGCAGTTGGGCCAGCTCAAGGCTGGGGACAAAGTTCAGTTCCTCCCCGTCGACCTGAAGACCGCCCGCAATCTCGCCCTGAAATGGAACACCCCCTGTGGGAGCGGGCTTGCTCGCGAAAGCGGTGTGTCTGTGTCATCAACGTCGTCTGACACACCCTCTTCGCGAGCAAGCCCGCTCCCACAGGGGATTGAGTCGCCGGTGGTGTTGGATATTGGTCAGGACGATACGCGGTTGGTGGCGAGATTGTCGGGGGACACTCACCTGCTGCTGGAAATCGGCGCCCCCGAACTTGACCTGGTCCTGCGCTTCCGCGCCCACGCCCTGATGCAAGCACTGGAAAGCCAAAACCTGCACGGCGTCATCGACCTGACACCCGGCATCCGCTCGCTGCAAGTGCACTACCAACCCGAACAACTGCCGCTGGCCGATCTGCTCGGCATCGTTGCCGGCGAATGGGACGCCGTGTGCGCCGCCAAGGACCTGCAAGTGCCCTCGCGCATCGTTCATCTGCCGCTGTCCTGGGACGACCCGGCCTGCCAGTTGGCGATCGAAAAATATATGACCACCGTGCGCAAGGACGCCCCGTGGTGCCCGAGCAATCTGGAGTTCATCCGCCGCATCAACGACCTGCCAAACCTCGACGAAGTGCAGCGCACGGTGTTCGACGCCAGCTACCTGGTGATGGGCCTGGGCGACGTCTACCTCGGTGCGCCCGTCGCCACGCCACTCGATCCGCGTCATCGTTTGGTGACTACCAAATACAACCCGGCCCGCACCTGGACCGCGGAAAACTCGGTGGGCATCGGTGGTGCTTACATGTGCGTGTACGGCATGGAAGGCCCTGGCGGTTATCAGTTCGTCGGCCGCACGTTGCAGATGTGGAATCGCTATCGCGAGGTCGCCGCATTCGATGGCAAACCGTGGTTGCTGCGCTTCTTTGACCAGATCCGGTTCTACCCGGTCAGTGCCGATGAACTACTGCGCATTCGACGGGATTTCCCCCTCGGGCGCTTCGATCTGAACATCGAGCACAGTCAGCTGAATCTGGCGGAATACCAAGCCTTCCTGAGGAAGGAAGCCGAGAGCATTGCCGCGTTTCGCGATCAGCAAAAAGGTGCGTTCAACGCCGAGCGCGAGCGCTGGATCGCCAGCGGCCAGGCGCATTTCGACAGCGAAGAACTGGTCCCGGAATTGACCGAGGACGCACCGCTGGCCAGCGGTCAACAGAGCGTCGACAGCCACATCGCCGGCAACCTTTGGCAGGTTCAGGTTGAAACCGGCAGCCGGGTTGCCGCGGGTGATGTGCTGGTGATTCTGGAGTCGATGAAGATGGAAATCCCATTGCTCGCGCCCATGGCCGGGGTGGTCCGCGAGATTCGCGTGCAACCGGGTTCGGCGGTGCGCGCTGGACAGCGTGTCGTGGTGCTGGAACTTGAGTGAACCCATTTTGAAAAGGATTAACGCCATGAACATCAATCTGCAACTCGACGCCCTGCGCAACGCTTATCGCATCGGCAACATCACGCCCCGTGAACTGCTGCTGAGCCTGCGCGATAAAGCCGCGGCGCTGAACCCGGACTATCACCTGTTCATCCACGTGCTCAGTGTTGAAGAACTGGAACCGTACCTCGCGGCACTCAACGGTCGCGATATCGAAAGCCTGCCGCTGTACGGCGTGCCGTTCGCGATCAAGGACAACATCGACCTGGCGGGCATTCCGACGACCGCGGCGTGCCCTGCATTTGCCTATGTGCCGGAGCGTTCGGCGACCATCGTCGAGCAGTTGCTGGCCCTGGGGGCGATTCCGTTGGGCAAGACCAATCTTGATCAATTCGCCACCGGGCTTAACGGCAGTCGCTCACCGTATGGCGCGTGCCCGAACAGCGTGTTGCCGGAGTATCCGTCGGGCGGTTCCAGCGCCGGGTCTTCACTGGCGGTGGCGCTCGGCGTGGCGAGTTTTTCTCTGGGCACGGACACGGCGGGTTCCGGGCGTGTGCCGGCGGCGCTGAACAATCTGGTGGGGTTGAAAGCCAGCAAAGGGTTGATCTCAACGGCGGGTGTGGTTCCGGCCTGTCGCACCCTCGATTGCGTGACCACCTTCACCGCGACTGCTCGGGAAGCCAGTCAGTTGCTCGCGCTCACTGCGCACCTTGATCCCCGCGATGAATACAGCCGCCTTAATCCGTTGTGGAATGACGGCTCGGCGTTTGGTGCCCCTCGCCCCTTCCGCTTTGGCGTGCCGCGTGCTCAGGATCTGGAGTTCTTCGGCTGCCCCGAAGGCCCGCTGTTGTTTGGTGATGCCATCGATCAGCTCAAGGCGTTGGGCGGTGAAGCGGTGGAACTGGATTTGTCGCCGTTCCTTGAAGCGGCGCGTTTGCTCTATGAAGGCCCGTGGGTGGCTGAGCGCTACAGTGTCGCCGGCGAATTGATGGAGCAAAATCCTGAAGCTGTACTGCCGGTGATTCGCGCGGTGCTGGCCAAGGCACCGGCGGTGAGCGGCGTGCAAACTTTCCGCGCCCAGTACCGGCTACAAGCTCTGAAAGCTCTATGCGACCAGGCGCTGGACGGCCTCGATTGCGTGCTGACACCCACCCTCGGCCGCCCCGTCACACTGGCGGAGTTGGATGCCGAACCGGTGCTGCGCAATTCGGAACTGGGCTACTACACCAACTTCATGAACCTGCTCGATTACGCCGCCGTCGCCGTGCCCAGCGGTTTCATGGGCAATGGTTTGCCTTGGGGTGTGACGTTGTTCGGACGGGCATTCACTGATCAGTATTTGTTGGGTGTGGCGGATGCGTTGCAGCGCCAGCAAGGTTTGCTCGCGCCTGCGCCGACGGCTACCGCGCGTAATGACCGGGCGCGGCTGGTGGTGTGTGGTGCGCATCTGGATGGGTTGGCGCTGAACTGGCAGCTCAAGCAGCGCGGGGCTCGACGGGTCGAGACGACGTTCAGCTCGCCGGATTATCAACTGTATGCCTTGGCCGGTGGTCCCCCGTTTCGTCCCGGGATGGTTCGCGTGAAGGACGGGGGTGTAGCGATTGCCGTGGAGGTTTGGGAACTGCCGAGCCGTGAGTTGGGTTCGTTTTTGACCGGGATACCGGCACCGCTGGGATTGGGTAAGGTGCAATTGGCGGATGGGCGTTGGGAGAGTGGGTTTATCTGTGAGGCGTATGGGTTGGAGGGGGCAGCCAATATCAGCCATTTAGGCGGATGGCGTGCTTACCTCACCAAATGATCGTTCCCACGCTCCGCGTGGGAACGATCTACTCAGGGCGTGTGAACGATCATTCGCCCTGCACACAGAACAGTTATTTCCCCACAGTGCCATTAGAATGCCTGCCATCGAGTCACTGCCAACGGAATCGTCATGCCGCTTCGCTCGCCGCTGTATTCGCAACGTTCGTTGGTCCTCACGCTGATCGCGTTGCTGGGAGCAGGCTTTCTCGCCACGTCCTTCCTCAGTTACTACGCCTCGCGAGCGTCGATACGCGACAGCATCGTCAACACCGAACTGCCGCTGACGTCGGACACGGTCTACTCGGAAATCCAGAAAGACCTCGTCAGACCGATCCTGATTTCCTCGATGATGTCTCGCGACACCTTCATGCGTGACTGGGTGGTAAACGGCGAGCAAGACCCCGAAAAAATGACCCGCTACCTCAACGAGGTCATGACCCACTACGGCGCCTACACCGCATTTTTCGTCTCCAACGCCAGCCTCACCTACTACCACGCCAAGGGCGTACTCAAACAGGTCAAAGTCACTGAACCCCGCGATGCGTGGTATTTCCGCGTACGTGACATGGCCGATCCCTACGAGATCAATGTCGACCCGGACCTTGCCAACAAGGACAACCTGACCTTCTTCATCAACTACAAGGTCTACGACTACAACAACCGTTTCATCGGCGCCGCGGGCGTCGGTCTGACAGTCGATGCGGTGATCAAGCTGATCGACAAGTATCAGCAGCGTTACCAGCGCAGCGTGTACTTCGTCGATAACTTCGGACGCTTGGTGCTCACCGGGGCCGAGGGCGGCCCGCAAGGCGCGAAGATCGGGCAGAGGCTCGGCGAACTCGACAGCATGAAGGACCTGGTCAGCCAACTGCCCAAACCCCACAGCGGCAGCTACGAATATTCCGTCCAGGGCCAGGGACATTTCCTCAACGTACGGTTCATTCCGGAGCTGAACTGGTACTTGTTCGTCGACAAACGCGAAGACGGCGCCCTCAGTGAAATCCGCCAGTCGCTGTACCTCAACCTGCTGATCTGCCTGATCGTCACGCTGATTGTGCTGGCCCTGCTCAACCGGGTGATCAAGCGCTACCAGGGCAAGATCCAGGCCCAGGCGATCCTCGACAGCCTGACCGAGTTGCCGAACCGCCGCGGTTTCGATCTGTTGGCGGCGCAAGCCATGCACGAAGCCCAGCGTGAGCCCAAACCGCTGACCGCGTTGCTGCTGGATCTGGACCATTTCAAAGTTTTGAACGACACCTACGGGCACCTTGCCGGCGATCAGGTGCTGATCGGCTTTGCACGGGATCTGGAGAGTTGCCTGCGGCACTCCGACATCGTCTGCCGTTGGGGCGGGGAGGAATTTATCGTGCTACTCAAGGACACTGACGGTGAGACCGGTCTGATGGTCGCCGAGAAAATTCGTCAGCATGTCGAGCAACAGCGTTATGCCTACAACGATAAGGCCTTGCAGCTGACCGTGAGCATCGGCCTGACCACCCTGCAGACCGATGACACCTTGCACACGCTGCTCTCGAGGGCTGATCATGCGATGTACCGGGCCAAGCAAGCCGGCCGTAACCGCTCCTGCGTGGAAATGCCTCACTCCAGTTATGAATAACCCTACATGAATAAGCCAGATTTCTGCCCGGCCTGCGGCGCCTCCAACGACTGCACTCTGGCCGACCCGCGAACCGCTGATCGGGCCTGCTGGTGCTACGGCGTCAGCATCGACCCGGCGGTGCTCGAAGCACTGCCGCCCGAACTGCGCGACAAATCCTGTTTGTGCCCACGCTGCGCGCAAGTCGAGGCGCAGCTGTAAGCAACCGCACAACCGATCACGTAAGATACGCGCCCCTTTCCTACCGATCCCTCGTCATGCGCATTGACCGTTTTCTCAGCAACCTGCCGCGCTTCAACCGTAAGCAGGTGCGTCTGTTGCTGGTGGAAAAGCGCGTCAGGATCGACGGAAAAATCGTCAGCGACCCTCACGCCGATGTACTGGAATTCAGCCGTGTGGAAGTCGACGATGAGCTGCTGCAAGTCGGCAAGCCTGCACGCTACTTCATGCTGCACAAACCGTCTGGCTGCGTCAGTGCCACCCGCGATCCGCAACACCCGACCGTGCTCGACCTGATCCATGAGCCGGACAAGGAGGACCTGCACATCGCCGGGCGCCTGGACTTCAACACCACTGGCCTGATGCTGATCACCAATGATGGCAGCTGGTCGCGACGCCTGACCCAGCCGCAAACCAAACTGCCCAAGGTCTACTACGTCGAGACTGAGCAAGAGATTGGCCCGGAATACGCATTGAAATTCACCGAAGGCCTGTACTTCGCCTTCGAAGACCTCACCACCCAACCCGCCGAGCTGGCCGTACTCGGAGCAACGTCCGCACGACTGAGCATCGTCGAGGGCCGTTACCATCAGGTGAAGCGGATGTTCGGCCATTTCGACAACAAGGTGCTGCGCCTGCACCGCGAAAGCATGGGCCCGCTGGTGCTCGACAGTGCCCTGAAACCGGGCGAGTACCGCGCACTACGCACCGAAGAGATTCAATTGATCTAAGCAGGCGACCGCTCAGCAGAAGTTGTCGAACAATTTACCAAAGATACTTGCGCGATGACGTGACCCCTGCTTGAATCAGGACGTCGGCCGAAATGTGACCGACGAGTCACAACATACTTCTAAGAAACTTTTTGCCGGTAGAGAACCCTCAGGTTCCGCTTTCCCCCGGCAGACTGCCCGCCAATAACAATACCCGTCGACCGGACTGCAATGGATCGACATGGGCCTCTCAAATTCCAGGCGTATGCCTACCTGTCACAAAGCTCGTGCAATCTGATTTGCACGCATACCCGCTTGCCAGGAGTCTTATGACATGAGGCCAGAAATCGCTGTGCTGGATATACAGGGTCAGTATCGGGTTTACACGGAGTTCTATCGCGCAGACGCCGCAGAGAAGACCATTATTTTGGTCAACGGCTCGATGGCCACGACTGCGTCGTTTGCACAAACCGTGAAAAACCTTCATCCGCAGTTCAATGTGGTCTGCTACGACCAGCCCTACGCGGGCAAGTCGAAAGCCCACAACCTGCACGAGAAATTGCTGACCAAGGAAATCGAAGGGCAGATCCTCCTGGAGCTGATCGACCACTTCGCCGCCGAACACGTGCTGTCGTTTTCCTGGGGTGGCGCCGCGACCCTGGTCGCTCTGGCCCACCAGCCGCGACGCATCGAAAAAGCCGTGGTCAGCTCGTTCTCTCCGGAAATCAACGCGCACATGCTCGACTACCTCGAGCGCGGCATCGATTACCTCGGCAGCCGGGACGGTGACCGGGTCGGCAACCTGGTGAACAGCACCATCGGCAAACACCTGCCGACACTGTTCAAGCGCTTCAATTATCGGCACGTCAGCTCTTTGGCCGAGCATGAATACGGGCAGATGCACTTCCACATCAGCGATCTGCTGCGCAGTGATCGCCAGTGCTTCTTCAAAGCCGCGGAGAAAATCAACGTGCCGGTGCTGTTCATGAACGGCGAATGGGACGAGTACACCGCTGCCGACGGCGCTCAACTGTTCGCCAACCACGTGCAACACGCTACGTTCACCACCCTGCAGGCCACCGGCCACTTTCTCGACATGGAACACAAAGCTGCCTGCCGAGATAGCCGCAATGCATTGCTGGGCTTTCTGAAACCTTCGCAACACGAAAATCGACCGCGTTATCACTACGTCCAGGACCAACATGCATTGGCCATCTGAAACAGTGTCATCGCGAGCAAGCTTCGCCCTACAGTGTTGAATGCATTCCTGTAGGAGCAAGGCTTGCCCGCGATAGACCGTCATGCGGTCTCTGCTTTGTTTCAGTTGCGCTAAAGCCGTCCCACGCAAAGAAAAACTTCATTTCCATGCCCACATCTGGTACAAAGTCAGCCGCTCTGAGCGGGTGTCGTATAATGGCATTACTCCAGCTTCCCAAGCTGATAACGAGGGTTCGATTCCCTTCACCCGCTCCAATCGAATTTGGTCTCACGTCAGGAGGGTTTTGACGGGAGATGCAGCAATACAAAAACCGGTCCGTTGTGGCCGGTTTTTTTGTGCCCAGAATTTGGGGGGATGGGGAACCTGCCGGGAGAACAGGCGGCATGCTTCCCGTCCCCATGCCTGAATGATATGCAGTGCTATACTTTTTTATGGCTTGAATGAAGCACCCAACGTGCCCACGGGTACTGATACCGACTGTAAATCTCGACTGGCAGCTGCAAGACAAAGGAGGTCTACGGCAAGCACGAGATGGGAGGTGTGGCATGAATAGACACTATTACATCAGCAACAATCTCGACGATCTTGAAGCCGTTGAAAATGAGCTGGAAGCGAGCGGTATCAATTCCGAACAAATTCATGTGTTCAGTGAACACGTTGCCGATGTTGAACAACATCACCTTCACGAAGTTAATTCGTTAATGGAACAGGATGTTGTCCACTCTGGCGAAATTGGTGCAGTGATCGGTGTGCCACTCGCGGCGCTGGTTCTTGGCGGCGCCTATTGGCTGGGCTGGACCGAATCCGCCGCAGGCTGGATGCCCTTTATCTTTCTTGCCATTGTTGTATGTGGCTTCTGCATCTGGGAAGGCGGTTTTTTTGGTATCCAGGTGCCTAACACTCACTTCCGCAGTTTTAAACAGGTGATAGCAGAGGGAAAACATATTTTCTTCGTCGATGTCGAGCCGGATCAGGAGCCCGTATTGGACGGGGTTATCGAACATCATCCAATGCTGGAGATCGCCGGCACGGGAGCGGCCGCCCCCCACTGGGCAGTAGCCTGGCAGCACAAATGGCATCAGTTCAAGCGAGTGATATCGGGTTAGCGCCTGGAGACTGAGGCCATCCAGACGCTGCTTATTGGCCGAAGGAAATGACCCGACTTAGGAAAACATAGTCCGCCTCGGTGGCCATCAGTCCGACGAGTACCAGCAAACACAACGGTGGCACCAATATGGCGTAGACCATGGCCAACCGCTCCCAGGCCATGTGCATGAAGATGGAGACAATTAGACCTGCCTTCAACAACATGAAAGTAATAATCAGGGCCCAACGAAGGTAACCATGGAAGTGAAAGTAGTCGACCAGATACGACATCGTGCTGAGGACGAATAACAGCCCCCAAATTTTAAGGTACAAGCTGATTGGATGTTGCTGACCTTGAGCATGTGCCATCACCCGTGCTCCTCTACCATAAATAGAAGAAAGCAAAAATAAACACCCATACCAAATCCACGAAGTGCCAGTACAGCCCGGCTATCTCGACGTTCTGATAGTTTCCGGAGCGCTCATAATCGCCCCGAAATACTTTCATCGCCACAATGCTGAGGTAGATAGCGCCGATTGACACATGCAGTCCGTGGAACCCGGTAATCATGAAAAAGCTGGCGCCAAACTGCGCCGCCCCCATAGGGTTCCCCCAGGGACGCACCCCTTCTGCAATGAGCTTGCTCCATTCAAATGCCTGCATGCCGACGAAGGTCACACCCAAGGCAGCGGTGGCCAGCATCAGGGCAGTGGTTTTCGCGCGATCACGGCGATAGGCGAAATTGACGGCCATGGCCATGGTGCCGCTGCTACTGATCAGCACAAAGGTCATGATGGCGATCAGAATAAGCGGGATTTCTCTACCGCCAATCGTCAATGCGAACACTTCACTGGGGTTCGGCCAGGCGGTGGTGATGGTCATGCGTACCGACATGTAGCCGGTTAAAAAACAGGTGAATATAAAAGTATCGCTGAGCAGGAATATCCACATCATCGCCTTGCCCCAAGGGACCTGCTTGAAGGCCTCCTTATCCGAGGACCAGTCGCTGGCGATGCCCTGCCATCCCTCTGGCGGCGGCAAGCTGGGTGGATTGGATGAACTGGACTCGCCTGGGGCAAGTGGGTGCGTTGCCATGGCTTTTCACCTCAGGCCGCAAAATCTGGCGATCGCTTCATAGGTTTGCGGCGTGCTGGTCAGCAAAGCGAATAGCACGAACCAAAGACCCAGTAAGTAATGCCAATAGATGGCACACAGCTCTACGCTGGCGCTGAGTTGCGGCAACGGCACGCGCTGCAGGAATTTAGCAACGATTATGCCCCAGGCTATCAGCCCGCCCAGCAGGTGGAGCGCATGCAGGCCGGTCAACAGGTAGAAGAAGCTGTTGGCCGGATTGCTGGCGAGAAAGTAGCCCCAGGCGACAAACTGCTGCCAGACCCAGAGCTGTCCCGCCAGAAAAGCAATGGCGAATACACCCCCCAATGCGAAACCAATCACAGTTGCACCCAGTCGCGCCTTTCGGGCGGCCATACGCGACCACTGCAGTGCGACGCAACTGAGTACCAGAAAAGCCGAATTCAGCCATAACTGCGAGAGATCGGCTAACGGCGCCAAAGGCTCTGTCAGGGGTAGCCAGTCGGTCATTTGTGAACGGGCGATAAAGGCGAGCAAGAAGAGAAAGAACAACGAACTCACCACGACCAAAAATAAGCGCAGGCCTATTCTTGCGATTTGGTTTCGATCGGCACCCTCGCCGGCCTGAATACCCTCCGGGTCGCGATTCCAGCTGCCGCCGGGGTCAGCGCCGTCGGCGTTTCTCAATAGCAACCTGCTCATGTTTTAACGTCCGCTATCTTGGTACCGTCTCTCAGTTGCCGCATCTGCTCCAGCTCCTCGGCGGAGACTGTTTGTGGAACGAAATCCTGTTCTATCCCCGGCACACTGTAGTCATAGGCCCAGCGATGCACGACCGGCAGCTTCGCTCCCCAGTTACCGTGTATCGGCGGGGTGTTCGGCGTTTGCCATTCCAGACTGGCCGCGCCCCAAGGATTACTGCCTGCGGGCTTACCCTTGAAGACACTCCAGGCCAGGTTGAACAGGAACAGCAGCTGGGAAACGCCAACGGTCAATGCGACCACCGTAATGAAGGCATTCAATTCTTGCGCCGACTGCGGGATGAACGCGTAGTTTTCATAGGCGTAGTAACGGCGTGGCATGCCCTGGAAACCGAGGTAGTGCATGGGGAAGAAGATGGCGTAGGTGCCCAGAAAGGTAATCCAGAAATGCAGCTTGCCCAGGGTGTCATTCAACATGCGCCCGGTGACTTTCGGGAACCAATGATAAATGCCGCCGAACACCACCAGCACCGGCGCGACACCCATCACCATATGAAAATGAGCTACGACGAAATAGGTGTCCGAAAGCGGAATATCCACGATCACATTGCCCAGAAACAAGCCGGTCAGACCGCCGACCAGGAAGGTGACGATAAAGGCCAGGGCAAACAGCATCGGCACGGTCAGATGAATGTCGCCGCGCCACAGGGTCAGCACCCAGTTGTAGACTTTCAGTGCGGTCGGCACCGCGATGATCAAGGTGGTGACGGCGAAGAAAAAGCCAAAGTACGGGTTCATTCCACTGACATACATATGGTGCGCCCAGACCACAAAGCTGAGTACGCCAATCGCAATAATGGCCCACACCATCATTCGGTAGCCGAAGATATTTTTACGCGCATGCGTGCTGATCAAGTCGGAGACCAGACCAAACGCCGGGAGAGCAACGATGTAGACCTCCGGGTGGCCGAAGAACCAGAACAAGTGCTGGAATAAGATCGGGCTGCCACCCTGGTGATCGAGCTGCTGCCCCAGCGAGACCATCGCCGGCATAAAGAAACTGGTACCCAACAGCTTGTCAAACAGCATCATGACCGCACTGACGAACAACGCCGGGAAGGCCAGCAAGGCCATAATCGAGGCCATGAAGATTCCCCATACGGAGAGCGGCATGCGAAACAATGTCATGCCGTGCGTGCGCGCCTGCAACACCGTGGTGACGTAGTTCAACCCGCCCATGGTGGCGGCGACAATAAAAATCGCCAGTGAGACGAGCATCAGGACGATGCCCCACTGGACCCCCGGTGTCCCCTGAGAAATGGACTGTGGCGGATAGAGCGTCCAGCCCGCACCGGTGGGGCCGCCCGGTACAAAGAAACTGGAGAGCAACACCACTACCGCTAGCAGGTAGAACCAGTAACTCAGCATGTTGACGTAGGGGAAGACCATGTCGCGGGCGCCCACCATCAGCGGGATCAGATAATTACCGAAGCCCCCCAGAAACAAGGCCGTCAGCAAGTAAATGACCATGATCATGCCGTGCATGGTCATCGCCTGATAGTAAGTACTGGCGTCCATGAACGCCAAAGTGCCGGGGAAGCCAATCTGTATGCGCATCAAGCCGGACAACACCACGGCGATAACGCCCACGAACAAAGCCGTCAAGGAATACTGAATGGCGATGACCTTGTGGTCCTGACTCCAGACATATTTGGTCAGGAAACTTTTGGGTTCGTGCAGTGCTTCTGTTTCGGCTTGCTCCGCATAGGCCATCACGTCATCCTCCTGTCGAAGTTTCGGTGCATTCCTGGCTGCTTTACGGCTACTTCCCTGGCTGCGCCTTGCTCGCATCAGCGTCGGCATTTGCTTTGGATTTGATAAAAGCGATCAGTGCGTTCAGGTCCTTGTCGCTCGGAGTAAAGGCCGGCATGACGGCTGCGTAGCCCTTGACGATTTTGGCTCCGGGATTAAGAACCGACTCTTTTATATAGCCCTCATCGGCCTTTATCGTCGAACCGTCGGCAAGGGTTACGGTCTCGCCATACAGGCCCTGCCAGCTGGGGCCGACGCCCTTGCTGCCATCGACACTGTGGCAGGCCAGACAGCCGAGCGACTGAGCCAGCTGCTGCCCCTGCGTCGCCAAGTCGTCACCTGGGCCCGACGCTTCGCTGGCAGAAGGTTCATTGTCTTGCTGCGCGGCACCCAGTGATTTGATCAGGGCGACGAGTGCGCCCAGTTCATCGTCATTGAGAGTATAGGTCACCATGACCGGCGGGTAGCCCTGTACCAATCGGGCCTTCGGATCGAGGATCGACTCTTTCAGGTAGGCCTCATCGACCAGCACACTGGTGCCATCGGCAAGCTGTTCAGTGCGACCGTACAACCCCTTCCATCCCGGGCCGAGACTGGCGCTGCCATCCTGGCTATGGCAGGCACTGCAGCCGAGGTTTTCGACCAGCATGCGGCCTTTTTTCAGCACGCTGTCCCGACTGGGCTTGGCGGCTGTCGTTAATGTCTGCGCAAAAGTCGGTTGGCTGTTCAGCCATTGATCGAAGGCGTCCTGTTCCTCCACGATCATATGGCCGCGCATGTTGTAATGGCCTACGCCACAATATTCAGCGCAAAGGACTTCATACTTCCCGGTTTTAGTCGGTGTAAACCAAAAGTACGACACCATCCCTGGCACCATGTCCATCTTGCTGCGCATTTGTGGTACATAGAAATCGTGCAGCACATCTTTAGAGCGCAGTAAAACTTTTACCGGCTTATCGAGCGGAAGGCGAACTTCATTGTTTATTACAAGTACATCGTCTTGCCCAACAGGATCCTTGGGGTCAAGGCCAAAGGGATTGGTGGAATCAACAAACTTAATATCCGACTTGCCCAGTTTCCCGTCCTGGCCGGGAAAACGAAAGGCCCACTGCCACTGCTGGGCGACCACTTCAAGTTCATAAGCATTATTCGGCACCCGGACAAAGTCACTGTAAACAACCAGACCTGGCGCCAACATCGCGGCAATACCTACCGAGGTCACGATAATTAACCAGGTTTCCAACTTTTTATTTTCTGGCTGGTAGGCCGCCCTGGCACCTTCCTTGTGACGGAAACGCATCACGGCCACCGCCATGAATACGGTGATGGCGATGAAAAATATTCCGCTGATGATCAGGGTGATGAACAGGGTGGTGTCTATTGAACCCCAGTTGGAAGCTGCCGGTGCCGCATGCCAAGGCGCTAATAGATGGAACAGCACTGATGCAATAACGATTAGTACAAGAATAATTGCCATTGCCATTTTGCTTTCATCCTATTCCTGTTACTCATCGGTATGCCTAAGCATCGCCACAGAACAACATCGTCAAATCAATACTAATCTGACGCCAAAACAGGCTAGACAAATACCCTCTATCTTCGTGGCAAAGTCCGCAGGAAGTATAGTTCATGGCCGAAACAAGCGCTTTCCCTGAAAAGCCTTGTTGCCTGGATATTCCAACTTCAGCGTCAACTTGATCATTTGAAACCTATTCGCTATATATAACTGTAACTATTAAGCAACACATCCCGCCAGAACGACACGTCGAGCAAGCGAGGCCTGGTTGCCAGCTATAATTAAAGTCTGTTTACGCGGTCAGACAAGTGACGGCCAAGAGCGATAGCGTCCAGCCGTCCACAACGGAGATTTCGTCATGAGTGCCTTGACGATCGAAGGCTGGTGCAAAGTCAACGGACAACAAAAGTCGACCCCGATGGGTGAAATCCATTTTTACGTCGATGGCCCCCTCCATAAGGGTCTGGAGGACGCTGAAGAACGCCTGCAGAAGACCCATGAGCGTGAAGCCATGGTCGATGTCGACATGGACACACTGGAGTTGAAATTGCCAGAGGGATACGACCCTTTGTCCGACTGCCAGATGCGCGTCTATATACACAACGAGCGTGGTCAGTTCCATCTGGTCGGGCATCGAGCGAGTGATGGAAGCTTGGTCTATAGCAACGCGGTGTTGATAGATCAGTTGATTGATTAGCTACGACAGGATGCTCGGTCATTAGTACGCGAAAGGGACAGACGGAAAGCGCGGGATCTGTCCCTTTTTCATTAATGCATCAACGCGTCGCAACGATAAACAACCGTGGGAACGGCAGCAGCACTGAACCATCGGCCAACGTCGGATAAGCCAGCTCGATCGCCGCCTGATACTGCTTGAGATACTGCGCCCGCTCCGCCTCATCCAGCGGATCAAGAAACGGTCGCAATCCGCTGCCCTTGAACCACTCGACCACACCAGATGCGCCGCCAGAAAGTGGATGATGGTAAGTCGTGCGCCACACATCGACACGGGAACAGTGGGCTTTCAGCATCGAGTAATAACCACTGGCATCTGCCATCTCCGTCCGCTGCCCGGCGGCGCCCGACAGTTTGCCAACCCATGGGCCATCGGCTGCAACTTCGCGCATCAAGCGATGCGAAGGTTCGTTGAGATTGTCCGGCATCTGGATCGCCAGGCTACCACCGGGCGCCAGTTTGCTCACCAGTGCAGGCAGCAACTTCGCGTGATCGGGTACCCACTGCAACACCGCGTTGGCGAAAATCACATCGAACGGGCCGTTTTCGTTCCATGTATCAATATCAGCCGTATCGAATTGCACCTGCGGCAAGCGCTTGCGGGCGGCGTCGATCATATCGGTCGAACTGTCCAAGCCACGCACCGCGGCATTGGCGAAGCGCTCAACCAGCAACTCGGTCGAATTACCGGGGCCGCAACCGATATCGATTGCCGAGCGCGCGTCCACAGCAGGGATCGCGGCCAGCAGGTCACGGGCGGGACGTGTACGTTCATCTTCAAAGGCGACGTATTGTTTGGCGGACCAACTCATTGCGTTCTCCTGTCGGTGCGTTGTCATGGGCAGGGCAGATAACGGTTCGCTACGATACGCCAACCGATGTGCCCTGCCCTATCCGACCTATGGCGCAGGATGTCAGTTGACCCAACCCCCTCGTTGCCAATACCAGCCATTATTACGCTGCTCCCAGTGGGGATGCACATAACGATAGCCCGGTCGTTCCGGCACCCAGTGGCCATGAACAGCGACATAACGCCCACCTTCCCAACGCCAGTATCCTCGGGACCAGACGTACCCCGGACGCGCCACAGGCTCTACTTCGATTACGCGTTCCGGTGGTGGCTGCGGTGCAATGACTTCAACGTACTCATGCTGCACCGGACGCCGCTCATGAACGACCCGCTCCTGCACACAGCCGGACGCTGCGAACATCACCGCCAATAACGCCATATAACGTAACCACATGCTGCCTCCTCAGGCTTGAACGCCGCATTGAGTGAATCAGCAAAAATCCCCCCTTTTCCAGCCACGCTCCTGCCTGGCTAATTGATCTTGTAGCAGGTCGTATCTGTCTATTACCTGAACTTGTATGACTTGGCACCGACATAACAACGAGAGTTTGAATGCGCGTTCTTTATCGCCAAATCTTCTGAAATCATAACTAAATCGACCGTTCGTCGAACTGACAGGAAAGCAATTTTGACAGCCTTGAAATGGCACCTATAGTCCTATCGCGGCCCGTCGGAAGGAACCCGAACCCGTTAGTTTGCACGCAAGGAGCAAGGCCAGCTCATGCCCGTGACAGGTGGGTTCCGCCCGTAGTGTGTTCGCAACGGCCGTAAGGCAAGCAAGCGTTGTTGTGCCTGGAAGATGCCAGGCATTCACTATGAACAAGGAGCTTTACTATGTCTCGAGTCACGGATGTTCTTGTTTCAATCGACACTGAAACCATTCTGAAAAACTACACGAACATCAGCAAAAACCCTGCCTCGCCGACGTTAATCGACGTCAATCATGTGTACATGGTGACCAATCAGAACAACGTCGTCAGCGGCCAGGCCGGTGGCGAACTCAACTTGAAAGCCCAGGTAGGCGACTTGATTCGCTGGCGTGAAACCAGTCTGTCGCAGAGCTTCGAGACCGCAGTGATTTTCTACAAGTTCATTGGCAATGTCGGCAACGAGTTGATCTCCACACCCACGCCCCGCAAGGCTACAGCGTGCGTTGCCGTCCCCAACACCAGCAACCCGTCGGTGCCGAGCTGCCAGAAAGTCGATAACCATTACTGGTCTTCGGAAACACTTTCGTGCGGTAGCGTGACCTACCACTTCCATTTCCTGATCGTTGATCGCGACTGCAAGATCGTAGGTTGCTGCTCGTGGGATCCGTTCATTACCATCCGTAACTGACGATGACAAGGCCCCTTGGCGACGAGGGGCCTACCGAGTTCGCTGCCGCTTCGGCCGGGACGGGATGTCTTGCTTGAACTGATGCGGCTGCCGTCTTGAATCAACATCATGAAAGGAATCCATGATGACTTCCGAACCGATTGCCTCCCCCTCGACGAGTATCGCGCCAGCCAATAATGTGCTGCTGATCGTCGATGCCGAATCGCTGCTTTTACGTTATCCGCAACCCAGTCTTGAGCCGCAAAACCCGACCGGGATTGAGGAAGGTTTCATCTTTGCCATCAGCGGCAACAAAACAACACAAAGTACTACAAATGACAGCTTTATGACGTTTATCGCCAGTAACGGCGAGAACTTCCATATCCGTGGCAGGACCGTCAGCTTGCTCGCTGAACACAGCGTGGTGTTCTACGAGATGTCTGTCGGTGATGCCGGGGTACTTTCACCACCTGAACTGGTGATCCACACAAACCTGACAGTCCCCGCACCCAATCCCGAAAACCCGACCCAACCGGGCAGCCACACGGCCGATGATCATTACTGGCACTGCACGCAATTGGCGGCTGGTGTGGCGGCGTGCGAACTGAAATTCATGCTGATCAATAAAAGCTGCGAGGCATTGGGGTACTTCAGTTGGTCGGTGGACGTGAAGTTGGCGGAGTGAATGAACTCCTAAAAAACCGGCCTCAAGGGCTAATGCTGTTCACTTAAGGTTGAGGGTACATATCCGTTTCTGCGGTGATGGCGGCTTAGGGTTCCGCCCTGACGGCGGGTCACTTTCGAAAAGCGCGAAAGTAACCAAAGCGCTTCTGCCCCTTTCGTTCGGTGCCTCGCCTAGGCTCGGCATGCCCTCGCTCCGGTCCTGCTCCGT